>CACXUV010000043.1:16304-40170 GCA_902770845.1 uncultured Prevotellaceae bacterium | reverse complement strand
GGCCAAAAAGTATAACAAACAAAGTAAGGAAATATGGGCATCTCAGCAACATCACAACATGAACAAATAAAAAAAATGAAGAAAGCAGGACAAACGGTCTCAGTGGTCATGGCCACCTATAACGGTGAGCAGTATTTGCGAGAGCAGATTGACTCGATACTCAATCAGACCTATCCTGTGCATGAACTGATTATTCAGGATGACGGCTCTACCGACCATACGGTGGCCATAGCTAATGAATATGCTCGCCGGAACCCGGTAGTAAAGGTATTCGTGAACGAGCGGAACATGGGGCTCAACCAGAACTTCAAGACTGCCGTCATGCGGGCTACGGGCGATTTCGTGGCCATCTCCGATCAGGACGACATCTGGCTCAACGACAAACTGGAACGACAAGTGGCAGCAATCGGCAACTGCGACGTTTGCTGTTCGCCACACGCCTACGGAACAGTCCCTCAGGAGATAGTCGTCAATAATTACCCCTACAACGTTGAGCGACTTCTGTTCTTCAGCAATGTGTGCGGCCATACCATGCTTTGCCGCCGCGATTTCGTGCAGAACCCAGCCAACTGGCAAGACTATATGTGGTACGACTGGAGCCTGAGTCTGCATGCATCGTTGGGCAATGGTCTCATCATGGTCGAAGAACCTACGGTGTGGCACCGGCTTCATGCGGGTGAGGTGTCGCAGATTATGCAGAATAGGTATGAAGATGTTGGCAATCATTCTTCGTTATTTCCCTATCTGCACGGACTGAAGGAGTATCGCAAGTGGCTCGGCGACGACAACCGCCGCGCCATCTACACCCATCTGCTTCAGATTACCGCCGACGGACGGTTCCCACTTGTGCACCGTTTCTGCAACTTGCTGCTCAGGGACGACCTGCTGTCAATACTCCGTCTGTGCCGCTTGTGCCAGAAACATCGGGCCAAGATCTATTTCAACAAACCGACAAACGGGCTGAGAGGCTGGATGAGGGGATTCTTCTTCCCGATGATTTATTCCTGCACACACTTTCCACATGTGTTCTACAAAAAATGCTGACAAAATGAAAATACTGCTTGTATCAAAAGACGACATCGGAGGCATCGGCCAGATGTGTATCGGCCTGATGAGTTCTTTGAAAGCATTAGGGCATGAATGCCACATGCTGGTGCTCAACAAATACACTCAGAACGACGACATTGAACGCTATGGCTACCTGCGTTGGCGACTGGCCAAGATGCCATCGGGACTGCTGTGGCGCTATGGCTTTGCCGTCACCCGCCGCAACAAGGCACGGCCCTTGGGTGGAGGCATCCCGACGTCGGTGGTCAACCTGATGCGCAGCCGATGGGTGGAGTGGGCCGATGTGATTCACCTGCACCACGTTGGCGACTACATTGATTATCCTTCATTCTTTGGCGGCATAGGTCGCAAGCCGGTGGTCATGACGCTTCACGACGAGAATTTTTTCTACGGTCTGGCTTACTATGAGTCCCATCTGCAGCGAGAACACCCCTTGGAACGCTATTATGCAGAACTGAAACGCAAGGCGTTTGCGCAAGCACAGAACATGGGCATTGTCCTGCTCTCGGAATACTTCAGGGAAAAGTTCCACGGGCATCAGCTTCTCCAGGGAAACGAAGTCAGGGTTATCAACAATGCCGTCGACACAACCGTCTACAAACCCATACCGAAGACTGACGCACGGCAGCGGTTGGGACTCAGCACCGACGACACGCTGATAGTCTTTTCCGCCTTCGTCGTGTCAGACCAGCGCAAGGGACTCGACAAGCTGTCAGAGGCCGTGGCTCGTATCGGCAACCCACGGATCAGGATTGTCGCCGCAGGCCAAAACATCCACCACCGCTCGTGGCCCAACGTTATCGAGATGGGCTACAAGGCCACGGCCGAAGCGCTGTGCGAGGTGCTGTCGGCTGCCGATTTCTTTGCATTGCCGTCGTCGCAGGAGGCTTTCGCTCTGGCTCCCATGCAGGCGTTGGCCTGCGGCCTGCCGGTGGTGGCGTTTCCCGTAAGCGGTACGGCGGAGCTGATCAACGAACGCAACGGGGTGGTGTGCCGCGACTTCACCGTTGAAGCCTTGCAAGAGGGTATCACGACGCTGATGGGGCGCCCCTACGATGGCGCTGCCATACGTCGGGACATGGTGAACCGCTTCTCGCCGGAGGTCATTGCCCGGAAGTATTGTTGCCTGTATCACGACCTGATGCAGCGGTGAAGGCTCTCTGCACAGTTCTCGACGAGGTGGGGGCAAAACTCGCTCCCAGTTCAGCAACTCCTTTCCCGGCTCGAAATTTCTTGGTTTTGGGCGTTTCTGTATGTTGCTGTGTATCAGCAGCATGCGTTGAGGACGCGTTTTCCTGCTTTGCAACGGGGCCCTTGTTGTGCTGCAACGGGGCCTCCGTTGCAGTGCAGTGGGGCTGCTGTTGCCGTGCAATGGGGGCCAAACGGCCACACAACGGGGCCTCTGTTATGGCTGTGCCACGGGCGAAGCGTGCCGCCAGGAGCCTCCGCCGCACTGGCAGCAGCTCTCGTGGCAGCATTTCCGCCTTCTGTTTCGGAAATTTTTTTTGTCTTGATTATCGAAAAACTGGGGGGCGCAACAGAGAATCTTCGTGCCCCTCGTGTGTTCCCGTTTTAGATTTTTTCCAGTTCTTCCCTGATGAAGCGTGGTGTGTGGCCCAGGGGGCTCTGTGCCACCTCTTCGGGCGTGCCGGTGGCGAGCACGGTGCCGCCGCAGCGTCCGCCCTCGGGCCCCATGTCGATGATGTGGTCGGCCTGGATGATGACGTCCAGGTTGTGCTCGATGACGATGACGGTGTTGCCCTTGTCCACGAGGCGCTGCAGCACCTGCATGAGGATGCGTATGTCTTCGAAGTGCAGGCCGGTGGTGGGCTCGTCGAGGATGTAGAGGGTGCGGCCGGTGTCTTTCTTGGAGAGCTCGGTGGCCAGTTTCACGCGCTGGCTCTCGCCGCCGGAGAGGGTGGTGGAGGGCTGGCCCAGGCGCAGGTAGCCCAGGCCCACGTCCTGGAGGGTCTTGATTTTGCGGAGGATGTCGGGCACGCTGGCAAAGAACTCCACGGCCTGGTTGATGGTCATGTCGAGCACGTCGGCAATGGACTTGCCCTTGTAGCGCACCTCGAGCGTTTCGCGGTTGTAGCGCTTGCCGTGGCACTCCTGGCAGGGCACCTGCACGTCGGGCAGGAAGTTCATCTCGATGGTCGTGTAGCCGTTGCCGCCGCAGGCTTCGCAGCGCCCTCCCCGCACGTTGAACGAGAAGCGGCCGGGCTTGTAGCCACGGATCCTGGCTTCGGGCAGGCCCACGAAGAGCGAGCGAATGTCGGAGAACACGCCGGTGTAGGTGGCGGGATTGGAGCGCGGCGTGCGGCCCAGGGGCGACTGGTCTACGCTGACCACCTTGTCGATGTGCTCCAGGCCCTCGATGCTGTCGTAGGGCAGGGGGCGCCGGAGCGAGTGGTAGAAGTGCCGGGAGAGGATGGGCTGCAGGGTTTCGTTGATGAGTGTGGACTTGCCGCTGCCGCTCACGCCGGTGACGACGATGAGCTGGCCCAGGGGGAAGCTGACGTCGACGTGCTGCAGGTTGTTGCCCGATGCTCCGTGCAGGGTGATGGCTTTGCCGCTGCCGGGCCTGTGGCGGGAGGGCGCGGCGGCGTGGAGCTGCCTGCTGAGATAGCGGGCGGTGATGGTGTGGGTGAGCAGCATCTGTGCGGGGGTGCCCTGAAACACCACTTCGCCGCCCTTGCGACCGGCGAGGGGGCCAATGTCGACGATGTAGTCGGCTGCGAGCATCATGTCGCGGTCGTGCTCCACGACGATGACGGTGTTGCCCAGGTCGCGCAGCTGCTTGAGCGAGGCGATGAGCCTGGCGTTGTCGCGCTGGTGCAGCCCGATGGAGGGCTCGTCGAGGATGTAGAGCACGTTGACCAGCTGTGAGCCTATCTGCGTGGCCAGCCGGATGCGCTGGCTCTCGCCGCCGGAGAGGCTGGCCGACGGGCGGTTGAGCGACAGGTAGTCGAGGCCCACGCCGAGCAGGAAGTCCAGGCGCGTGCGTATCTCCTTGAGTATTTCGGTGGCTATTTGCTGCTGCTGCCTGTCCAGGTGGTCTTCGGCCTGGACGAGCCACTGGCGCAGCTGGGCGATGTCCATGGAGGCCAGTTGGGCGATGTTCTTGTCCCAGATGCGGAAGGACAGGGCTTCGCGGTTGAGACGCTGTCCGTGGCACTGGGGACACTGGCAGTCGGCCATGAACTGCTCGGCCCATTTCTGAGCGCTGGCGGTGTCGTCGCTTTCGGCGACGTCGCGCAGATATTTCACGATGCCGTTGAAGGCCACGAAATAGTCGCTGGAGGTGTGGACGATGTCCTTGTCGATTCGCACGTCTTCGAGCGAGCCATAGAGAATCTCGGTCATGGCCTCTTCGGGAATGTCGGCCACGGGTGTGTGGAGGTCGAGGCCGTGTTTCTTCAGGATGGCGTCGAGTTGCCAGAAGATGAGCTGGTTCTTGTATTTTCCCAGGGGCACGATGGCTCCGTCGTGAATGCTCTTCGTCGTGTCGGGGATGACTTTTGAAAGGTCTATCTGGCTCACCATTCCCAGGCCCTTGCAGCGGGGGCAGGCACCTTGGGGCGAGTTGAAGGAGAAGTTGTTGGGGGCGGGGTCGCTGTAGCTGATGCCGGTGGTGGGGCACATGAGCCGCCTGGAGAAGAACTTGGCGGTGGCGGTGGCGGCGTCGAGAATCATGATGAGCCCCTCGCCCTGCTTCATGGCCATCTGCACGCTCTTCTTCAGTCGCTCGTCGGGGGCTTTTGCCTGGGGGGCGGGGGGCAGTGCCAGCTTGTCGATGACCACCTCGATGTCGTGGTTCTTGTAGCGGTCTACCTTCATTCCGCGCTCTATCTCGACCAGCTGTCCGTCGACGCGCATGGTGAGGTAGCCCTTGCGGCGCATGGCCTCGAACAGCTCGCGGTAGTGGCCCTTGCGGCTGCGCACGAGGGGGGCGAGGATGAGGATTTTCTTTCCGGCATAGTCGTGGGTGATCATCTCGACGACCTTTTCTTCGGTGTATTTCACCATGGGCTCGCCCGTGGCGTAGCTGTAGGCGCGACCGGCACGGGCATAGAGCAGGCGCAGGTAGTCGTAGATTTCGGTGGTGGTGCCCACGGTGGAACGGGGGTTCTTGTTGGTGGTCTTCTGCTCGATGCTGATGACGGGCGAAAGGCCGGTGATCTTGTCGACGTCGGGGCGCTGCAGGCCGCCCAGGAAGTTGCGGGCGTAGGCCGAGAAGGTCTCGATGTAGCGGCGCTGGCCCTCGGCAAAGATGGTGTCGAAGGCCAGCGACGACTTGCCGCTGCCGCTCAGGCCGGTGATGACGGTGAGCGAGCCACGGGGAATCTGTACGTCGATGTTCTTGAGGTTGTGAACGCGTGCACCGTAGACGCTGATTTTCTCTTCTTCCTTATTCATTTGTGGTGGTGGTGCTGTTGCCTTTTTCGGTGAAGCCTCTGAGCAGGTTCACGTCCTTGCGAATCTTGTATTCCTTGCCGTCGGCCCCCTTGGCGTTGACCATGACGAAATAGACGCCCTGCTTCACGTCGCGGCCGTGGAAGGTGCCGTCCCAGCCGCCGTCGGGGTCGGTCCACTCGTAGAGCTTCTGGCCCCAGCGGTTGAGGATGATGGCGCGGAAGCTCACGATGCTCTTGTGCTTCTTGGCCTTGTAGACGTTGTTGAGCTGGTCGCCGTTGTTGGGCGAGAAGGCGTTGGGAAACTCGAGCTCGCTGTCGGAAATGCTCACGGGGATGGTCTTCTCGTCGAGCTCGGCGGTGAACTCGCCGTCGCGCAGGTAGGTCTTCAGGGTGACGGTGTAGCTGCCCGACTCGCTGAAGGTGTAGGTCGTTTCCTGTTCGTAGCGCACGAGAAACTCGCTGCGGCCGTCGCCCGTGAGCTTCTGGAAGTGCCATTCGTAGGAGGGGGTCCAGGTGCCCATGTCGGTGGGGATGGCCTTGAACTGAACCGTCAGGGGGGCTTCGCCGTCTTCGATGTTGTCGGCCTCGTGGTCGCCGTCTTCGTCGGTGTAGTAAGCTTTTGCTTCAACCTCGGGGTTGGATGACTGTGCCTGGGCCGTAACGGAAAAGAATGCCAGCAGGCTGAGCAGTGATAAAAACAGTTTTGTCATGTCTTGATGTTTTGGTGTGCATGATAAAAGCGAACGTGCAAAGGTACAATAAAAAATGTTCTGAAACAAATTTTAGTTCCGTTTTTTCTTGAAACGTTTGGAGGTGTCGGGCAAAATTGCTACCTTTGCCGGACTAAAATGAAAAGACAAGCAAAACAAAAACTGAAAATGCACAATAGCTTGAAAGCAATGCTGGTGGCGGCCCTGGTGCTGCTGGGGGCTGCCGGCGCGACGGCGCAGAGCAACAGGTGGCGCGACATTCACACGGTGAAGAAGAAGGAAACGCTCTACAGCATCAGCCGGGAATACAACATCCCGCTGGAAGACCTGATGCGGGCCAACCCCGAGACGCTGCAGCCTGGCTTCGCGCTGAAGAAGGGGGCCACGCTCTATATTCCGTTTGCGGCCCCGGCACAGAGCATCACCGGCGAGGTGACGGCGGGGAGCGATGCCGCCAGTGGCAGGGACGGGGCCGTCACGGTGGGCGTGATGCTGCCCCTGCACAACGAGAATGGCGACGGACAGCGCATGACGGAGTACTACAGGGGCGTGCTGATGGCTTGCGACAGTCTGAAGAAGCAGGGCGTCTCTATTGATGTGTATGCCTGGAACCTGCCGGAAGACGGCAATGTGTCGAAAATTCTTGCAGACAAGAATGCCGGGCGCTGCGACTTGCTGATAGGGCCGCTCTATTCCAAACAGGTGGCGGCGCTGTCGAAGTTTGTCGAGAAAAACGATGTGCAGCTGCTCATACCCTTCTCGATCAATGCGCCCGATCTGTATTTCAACCGCCATATTTTCCAGGTGTACCAGAATCCAAACGAGCTGACGGAGGTCACCGTGCGCCGCTTTTGCGACTGGTTCAAGGACAGCCATGTGGTGATCATTGACTGCGACGATGCCGACAGCGACAAGGGACCCTTCACCTCGGCGCTGCGCCGACAGCTGGACCAGCGGGGCATGGCCTACAGTCTGACCAGCCTGGAGTCGGCCGACGACAGCTTCGCCAGGGCCTTCAGCCAGGCGAAACGCAATGTGGTGGTGCTCAACACGGGACGCTCGCCCCAATTGCTGGCAGCCTTTGCCAAGATGAACCGCACGGTGATGGCGCATCCAGGCGTCAAGGTGTCGGTGTTTGGCTATACGGAATGGCTCATGTATGCCGAGCACCAGACGGACAACTTCCACAAGTACGACGTCTATGTGCCCACACACTTCTACTACAACCCGTTCTCGGCGGCAACCGAACGGCTCAACCAGAAGTATCGATGGAACTTTCATCAGGACATGATGCCGTCGCTGCCCCGATTTGCCCTGACGGGCTTCGACCATGCCTATTTCTTTATCAAGGGCCTGCACAAGTATGGCAAGGCGTTCGACGGCGCTGCTGGCAGGTTTGGATACCCACCGGTGCAGACTCCGCTGAAGTTTGTGCGTGTGGGCAACGGCGGACTGAAGAACAATGCCTATATGTTTGTGCACTATCTGCCGAACCACACCGTTGAGACGCTGAACTATTGATGGCTGGGAAGGGTATGAGAAAACTGCTCGTGGCTTTTCTGCTGGCCTGTTCGGCGGCGCCATTGATGGCCCAGGTGGGACAGTATCGCAGCGAACTGGCGCTGGGCGCCGGGGGCGGCGTGGTGCTGAGCAACGTGGGCTTCATGCCGAAGGTGCCGCAGACCATGCACAACGGCATGACGGCCGGACTGACGCTGCGCTACACCTGTGAGAAATACTTCAGCAGCATCTGTGCCGTCGTGGCCGAGATGAACTATGCACAGGTGGGCTGGAAAGAAGACATACTGACGCCCGAAGACGTGCCGGTGGTGAACAAGGTGACGGGACTGACCGAACAGTATCAGCGCGACATGACCTATCTGCAGATTCCTGTCTTTGCACGGCTGGGATGGGGACGGGAGCGACGGGGATTCCAGGCGTTCTTTCAGGTGGGGCCCCAGGTGGGCATTTTCCTGAATGAGAAGACGAAGATGAACTTCGACCTGGCTCAGCGCAATGCGGCACAGCGAACTTCGCAGATCATTGCTCAGGACACCATGGGCGTGGAGCGCAAGTTCGACTATGGCATTGCGGGCGGAGCAGGACTGGAGTTCTCGCATCCAAAGGTGGGACACTTCCTGCTGGAAGGGCGCTACTATTACGGGCTGGGCGATATTTACGGCAACTCGAAGAAGGATTTCTTCGGACGTTCCAATCTGTCGAACATCGTCATCAAGCTCACCTATCTCTTCGACCTGAAGAAAAGTAATAACTCTAAAATTAAATAAACATGTTTGAAGGACAACCAAAAGGACTCTATGCGTTGGCTCTGGCCAACACGGGTGAGCGATTCGGCTACTACACGATGCTGGCCGTCTTCGCTTTGTTTCTCAGGGCCAACTATGGCCTTTCGCCAGCTGTTGCAGGCACTATCTACAGCTCGTTCCTGATGCTGGTGTATTTCTTGCCGCTCATCGGCGGCATCATGGCCGACAAGTTTGGCTTCGGAAAAATGGTGACCACGGGCATCATGATTATGTTTCTGGGCTATTTGCTGCTTTCTGTGCCTCTTGGCGGCGACAACTTTGCCCTGATCGTGATGCTGGGCGCACTGCTGCTCATCGGATTAGGCACGGGCTTTTTCAAGGGCAATCTGCAGGTGATGGTGGGCGATCTCTACAACGAAGAGCAGTTCAAGGACAAGCGCGACTCGGGCTTCTCCATCTTCTACATGGCCATCAACATCGGTGCCCTGTTTGCTCCTACGGCTGCCATCAAGATCAAGGAGTATGCCGAGAATGTGTGGGGCTATTCTTCGAACGACGCCTATCACTTCTCGTTTGCCGTGGCATGTGCCTCGCTGGTGCTCTCCATTGCCATCTACTACCTGTTCCGCAGCACCTTCCGCCACACGGAGGGGGGAAGCGGAAAGGCCAGTGGCAAGCAACAGGCCGCGAGCAACGAGCCGGAGCTGTCGCGCGAAGAGACCAAGCAGCGCATTGTGGCACTCTGCCTGGTGTTTGCCGTGGTCATCTTCTTCTGGATGGCTTTCCACCAGAACGGACTGTCGCTCACTTATTTTGCCGATGAGTTCACGGCCCGCACGGCCAGTGGCGTGCTGGGCATGTCGTTCGATGTGTGGAACCTGGTGCTGGTCATCTTCATTGTCTACGGGCTCTTCTCTTCTTTCCAGGGCAAGACGGCACGGTCGAGGGGCATTGCTGCTGCTGTGGTCGTGGCTGCTGTGGGCATCCTGGTGTGGAAGTATAGCAACGCTGCAGGCGAGGTTACTTTCTCGGCTCCCATCTTCCAGCAGTTCAATCCCTTCTATGTGGTGGCGCTCACGCCTGTGTCGATGGCCATCTTCGGCGCCTTGTCGGCCAAGGGCAAGGAACCTTCTGCTCCCCGCAAGATTGCATACGGCATGATTGTGGCTGCTGTGGCCTACGCACTGATGGCCTTCTTCTCGATGGGGCTGCCCATGCCGCAGACTGTGATGGGACCCGATGGCGAGCCTGTTGCTGCTCATGTGGCCGACGTGACACCCAATCTGCTCATTGGCGTTTATCTCATCCTCACGTTTGGCGAGCTGTTGCTTTCGCCCATGGGCATCTCGTTCGTCTCGAAAGTGGCGCCTCCAAAGTATAAAGGCATGATGATGGGCGGCTGGTTTGTGGCCACTGCCATTGGCAATCAGTTGGTGGTTGTGGGCGGTCTGCTCTGGGGCGCTGTTCCCTTGTGGGCTTGCTGGAGCGTGTTCATGGTGGTGTGTCTTGTGGCCGCTGTGTTCATGTTTGCCATGATGAAACGTCTGGAGAAAGTGTGCTAACGTGTTTCGCATTGTGCTGTGACACAGCATGAGCAAAGATAGAACCATGATAAATGACAAACTGATGAAGTGCTGGTGTTGCTGGTCTCGACTCAGTTTGTCATTTATTTTTTTTCATATATGGGCCACTATGGCTGTGGCTCAGTCGTTCACGCTGGTGGAGCTGAACTGCGAGAACCTCTTCGACACACGCCATGATGAAGGGAAGGAAGATGCTGACTTTGTGGAGGGTGGGGCTCGCTATTGGAACAGAACGCGCTATTGGCGAAAGCTGAACCATATAGGGCAGGAAATCCTTTCGTGCTCAACGGATTTGCCCGATGTGGTGGCGCTGTGCGAAGTGGAAAACGACAGCGTGGTGCACGACCTTACGCGGCGTTCCTTGCTGCGGGGGGCGGGCTATGAATATCTCATGACCTGTTCGCCCGATGTGCGTGGAGTGGATGTGGCCCTGCTCTATCAGCCTGCCATGTTCAAGGTGCTGTGCTATGAAACGATTGAGATTCCTTTGCTGAAAGACATGCGTCCCACGCGTGACATATTATATATAAAAGGTGTGACGCAGCAGCAGGACACACTGCACGTTTTTGTGCTGCATGCGCCCAGCCGATATGGAGGCGAACTGAAAAGCAGACCCTTCCGCCGACAGGTGGCCACCACACTGCTGGCTTTCATGGAGGGATGGCAGGCTCAGCATGTGGTCGTGGCAGGCGACTTCAACGATTATTTCGACAGTGCCTCGCTGCGGCTGTACGAAGAACACGGGCTCGTGAACCTGACACGCAAGGCTAAAGGCTGTCATGGGGCTCAGGCCACTTATCGCTATCGCGGAGAATGGCAGAGCCTGGACCATGTGCTGGCTTCGCCCTCCTTGGCTGCAAAGGCAGACACTGCTTTTATCAACGATGCTCCCTTCCTGCTCGAAGACGAAATGCGCTATGGCGGTGTGCGACCCAAACGCACGTTTCAGGGATTCCGCTATCAGCAAGGTTTCAGTGACCATTTGCCTTTAGTCGTGAAATTTAACTTCAGATAATTTGCTGCAATCAAAACAATTGCTTATTTTTGCACCATGGATGATAGCAAACTGAATATCTATTTGGATGAGATAGGGCAAGAGCAACTCTTGTCGGAAGAAGAGGAACGCATGCTGTCGGCTCGCATTAGCAAGGGCGACGAGCGTGCCCTGCAAAAGCTCATTGCGGCCAATTTGCGTTTTGTGGTGGCCATTGCGCGCCAGTATCAAGGCAAAGGATTGGACATGGACGACCTGGTGAGCGAGGGCAACATGGGCTTGATGAAGGCCGCCCGAAAGTTTGATGGTGAGCGCGGCCTTCGCTTTGTGAACTATGCGGTGGTCTTTGTGAGGCAGCAAATAGAGAAAGCACTGAAGAGCGAGAGCAGTGAGCGCAGGGTGGAAACGGCCATGAGTGGTCACACACGTTCGGTGGATGCTCCGTTGAGCAACAAGAACAACCTGAGTCTGCTGTCTGTGCTGGTCGATGCCAACTCGCCTTTGGCCGACGAACGCGTGTATAATGCCAATGTTGCTGCTGCGGTGGAGTATGCCCTGAGCCTGCTTGATGAGCGGGAGGCTCAGGTGGTGAACGCCTACTTCGGCATTGACCAGGAACACCTGACCATGGCTGAGATTGCCGTCGACATGGGGCTGAAGCGGGAGCGCGTGCGCCAAATTCGCAACCGCGCCATCAGAAGTCTGCGCAAAGCCTACAGAAACAGGCTTTCCGAACTTCGTTAATTCTGTGCCTACGGCTTGTTAATCTTGATGGCCATGGCTACTGTGTAGGCAGTGGTTTATTTATGCTGTTGCTGATGGCCATGGCCACAGTGTAGGCCGTGGTCCATGCTGCCTGAAAATTGAATCCCCCCGTAACACCATCGATGTCGAGCACTTCGCCTGCGAAATACAGGTGGGGGTGGGTCTTGCTTTCAAGCGTTTGGGAATTGACAGCGCTGAGCGAGATGCCGCCACAGGTCACAAACTCGTCCTTGAACACGGCTCGTCCTGCTATTTGGTACTGGTCGTTGGTCAGCAGGTTCACCAGTCGGTTCTTTTCCTTTTGGTTGATGTCTTGCCAACGGTAGGTGGCGCGTTGGCCTAAACACTTGCTTGAGAGATAGTTCCACAGTCTTGCTGGCAGTGCAAATGGGCGGATGGTCTGCACAGAACGTTTGGCGTGTTCGGCGATGATGCCATCCAGTTCGCTCCTCACTTCGGCCTCGTTGTTGGAAGTCCAGTTGACGCTCAGTGGCAGTTGGTAGTTGTGGTTGGCCAGTTCGCGTGCGGCATAGCTCGACAGACGAAGTATCGATGGGCCACTCATGCCCCAGTGGGTGATGAGCAGTGGTCCTGCGGCGCGCAGTTTGCTGCCAGGAATTGACACACTCACGTTTTCCACCACAGTGCCCATGAGGGCCTGCAAATCCTTGTCGGCAATGTTGAAGGTGAAGAGCGAGGGCACGGGACTCGCTGTTTCGTGTTGCAGCCATGTCAGACCTTCTTGCCGGGGAGAGCCTCCCGTGGTCACAACGATGTAGTGGTAGTCGGCCAGTTGGTCGAGCGAAGCAATCTTCTGTTGAGTCTTGACCACAATGCCATGACGTCGAGCCTCGCTGAGGAAGAGATGGATGATGCTGTGGGAATCCTGTGATTGCGGAAACACACACTCATCGTCTTGGGTCGTGAGCTTCACACCGCGCTGTTCAAACCATTGGTAGGCATCTTGTTGGTCGAAGTTGTTGAACAGTCGTTTCAGCAGTCGGTGCCCACGGGGGTAGACCTGCGAGAGATCACTCACCTGAGCAAACGAGTTGGTGCAGTTGCAGCGTCCACCACCCGAAATTTCTACTTTGCCCAGCACCTTGGTGCCTTTTTCAAAGATGGTCACTTCGGCTGTGGGGGCCATTTCTTTCAGGTTGATGGCAGCAAAGAATCCTGCTGCTCCGCCGCCAACAATGGCTACTCGCTGTTGTAAAGGCTGTTTGCTTGTGGTTCCCATAAGTATTTGTTCATGTCAACATGTCCGTTTTTCCTAAATTCCACGCCCTCTTTCTCTAAGAGCATTCTGTGCTTGCTCCATCCAGGAGCAGTGCGCCCTTCCTTGTTCACCACGCGGTGGCAGGGCAGTGCTTGGGCTTCTGGTGTGTAGCGAAGCGTGCGTCCCACCATGCGCGAGTGGCTGGGCCAGCCGGCCAGTGATGCAATGATGCCATAGGTGGTCACTCGTCCGCAGGGTATCTGACCAACGATGTTCAGCACGTCGGCTTTGAATTGGCGTGCCTGCTCAGGCGTCATTTTGTCGGGATAGTCCTTGAAGGTCGTCATTCTAGCATTTCTGCCGTTTGGCGTGATGTGGTAAATGCTGTTTGTGGCGTATGTGATAAATGCTGTTTGTGGCGTATGTGATAAATGCTGTTTGGACAATCAATATAGAAAGCCGAACAGCCAGAGAGGAATCTGGTTGTCTTTGCCGATTTCGGTGTTGTAGCGGGCGTAGATGGTGTCGGGGGTGTATCTGATTTTGTTGTGAGCGTCGGCATCGCAAATGCGGAACTTTTGCTTTTCGTCGACCAGATAGAACAGGTCTCGGCCATTCTGGTTCACTTTGTGGTCTTTCCACATTGCGTTGACGAAGAATGTTTCCATGGCATCCTGCTTTTCAACGTGAATGGGGTAAATGGCATATAGCAGGTTCGAGTTGTGAAGCATCACCTTTGAAGGCTTCTTGGGAAACTGCTCGCCAACAGGATAGATCATGTTGATGAGACGTGCATCGGCCAGATATTTGATATAGTTCATCACGGTGGCACGGCTGGTCTCAATGTCCTGTGCCAGTTTGCTCACGTTGGGAGCCTTGGGGCCTTCCTCGGCCAGTTGGTAGAACAGTTTCTTGATCTTGGTGAGATATTTCAGTTCAATTTGCTTGATGAGCAGAATGTCTACCTCGGTCATCATGTTCATGGTCTTCAGAAGGTTCTCAGAATAGTTGCGGTGCTCCTGAAAGAAGGGGTAGAAGCCGTGGTGAATGTAGTCTTGGAAATAGCGTCGGGGCGACACCTTGGGCAGAATCTGCTTGACGATGCGCTCATGATCGCTCAGAATCTCGTCGAGCGAGTAGGGACGAAAGTCGTTTCCTGTGAGCAGATTAAGAAATTCGCGGAACGAGAAGCCACGTAGGTTGTAGCTCTTCACAATGCTGTTGAGTTCTGGGTTCTCGTCTTTCAATCGCATCACGCTGCTGCCCGTGAATACAATTTTCAGGCCAGCGTAGAGGTCGTAGCACTTTCTGAGCTCAGCGCTCCAGTCGGGCTGCTTGAACACCTGGTCTATCAACAGCACACGTCCTCCTTGATGATAGAACTCACCGGCAAAGTCGGCAATGCCGCGCCCCTGAAAATAGAAGTTGTTCATGTTGATGTAGAGGCACTGCTTGTCTTCAATCGAGAAGTGCTCTTTGGCATATTGCAGCAAGAAGGTGGTTTTTCCCACGCCGCGCGTTCCTTTGATGCCAATGAGACGGCAGCTCCAGTCAATTTCGTCCATCAACGTGCGACGAACAGGTGCATTGACATGTTCAACCAGATAGCGGTGAGTGCGAAAGAATGCTTCCATTCTGTTAGATTGTTTTATTTGTTGCAAAAATACAAATAAATATCGAATTTGCAAAGTACAGATTGCAAAAACTTTCAAAATGGGCGCTTTTTGATGAATTCATCGCTAAATGTGATTCGTTTTCAGGCTGTTCTCACAGCTTTTTCGTCATAGTGAGAATGTTTTGACCGTCTTCGTGTTTGTAGGCCACTTCGTCCATGATTTGTTTCACCAGGAAGATGCCCAGTCCGCCAATGGGGCGCTCTTCGGCAGAAAGAGTGGTGTCGGCATCTTCTTTCTGGGTGGGGTCGAAGGGGGTGCCGCTATCTTTGATGATGAAAGTGAGCAGGTGGTTGTCGGCCTGGGTGATAATCTCCACCGTGCCATCGGTTCCTTCCGGGTAGGCATACATCACCACGTTGGTCACAGCTTCTTCAAGTGCCAGGTTGAGGCTCAAGGCCAGCGAAGGGTCGATATTGGTGGCTTCGGCTATGCTGTCGATATACTCGGCCAGTTGTTCTATTTGCTGCACGTCGTTGTGCAAGATGAGTTGTTGGGTCATATAGGAAAGAAATGTTGAATGGTTATTATGAGTGTTGCTGGAATGTGGAGATGAGTGAAATAAAGTAGTCGGCTAGGGGCTTGATGCTTTTTTCGTAGTCTTTGAAGATCTCGTAATGATCCAGGTCTTGATAGATAATTGTGCATTGTGGATAGTGTCGGCGCCAATACGCTGGAGCGCGCAGGAAGTATTGTTTCATCCAGTAGCGGTGCTCATCGGTGATGACCGACGTGTCTGCATTGGGGTCGTTCACGTCGCCTTTAGGGAGATTTTTGGCAAGCACAGAGGTGACAGGACCTTCATACGTGAAGTTGGGCTGTGTCTCAATGAGTTTGTAGTCAAGTTTCAGTCGTCGCTCATTAATATCATGGGGTAATGTTTTCCACACTAGGGGGGCTACTCTTTCACGCTGGGTGTCGCGATCCACTTCGCCGTCGATTACTACAACGTGTGGTTTGATTCCTTTTAGCTGGTGTAGCCTGTGGGCCAGATAGAGTCCTAATTCGCCACCCAGGCACAATCCCATGATAGTGTCAATTCCGTATTCTTCGAGTACGGGTGTAACCATGTTCAGATAAAGGTCAGTATACTCTTCAAACGAGAGCGGTTCTTGCTTGTGGTAGAAATGGTAGGATTCGATTACAAAGATGTTGTAGCGTTCTTTGATGAGTTCAGCCCATTTTGTATAGAGGAACACAAAACTGGTGTAGCCGCTGACCACCACTACCACGGGCTTGCCTTTTTGGGGCGTTTCGTACCAATAGCACAGTTGGCTGTCGTTGTGCACCTTTGCCAGTTGGCTGATGGTGCGCTTGCTGTAGAAATCTTTCACGGTGAGATGCAGTCCTGTGAACTCCATGACAGAAACAGCCTCCATAATTTGCACAGAACTCATGGCCAGTTGGTCAATCAGGTCAATATCGGCATTGATGTTGTCTAATTGCATGATGTTGCAAAGTATGCGCGTTATTTCGACCTCAGTCTCATTGGTGGATTTCGTGTTTTGTGTCAGCCTGTCGAGTTCGGTGTTGTGAAGGAACGACTCGTCAATCTTTCCATTCACTGTCAGATGAAAATGGTCTATGGGTACGAAGAACGAGGGCATCATGTAGGGTGGGAGAAACTCTCGTGCATTCTTCTTGATGGTTTGAACATCTTTTCCTTCGGCAGTGGTCACATAGGCCACAATGTGTTTTTGATTGCCAATTTTTTCTACTCTCACGTAGGCTTGCTTCACACCGTCGCATTGCTCTATGTGCTGCTTGATACCGTCCAGTTCAATTCTGTAGCCCCAGAGTTTCACCTGCATGTCCTTTCGTCCTGCAAAGTCGTAGTCGCCATTGGGAAGTTGAACCACTAAGTCTCCTGTTCGGTAAAGTTGGGGAGCATCTTCTTTCGTTTGCTCAAAAGGATTGGAAATGAGTGCAGCAGCCGTTGCCTCCTGTTTGTTGATGTAGCCAGCAAACAACTGTTTTCCTCCCAAGAGCAGTTCGCCTTTCTCTCCAGTCTTGACAGGATTCATCTGTTCATCAACCACATAGCTCACAATGCCGGGCAGCGGTTGTCCAATGTTGGTGTTCTTGCTGTCTGTCGTATAGCATTTGTAAGTGCTTATCACCGTGTTTTCCGTTGGGCCATAGACATTGATGAGTTTGAAACTGTGGCCCATTGCCTTGTCAATGACTTCTGCAGGAAGAGACTCGCCGCCCGAGGCGAGTGTTTGCAGCGAAGGCAGGTCGAATGTGGGGAAGATGGATATAACAGCAGCCGGTAGCGATGCATAAGTGACCTGCTCTCTTTGAATGAGCGAGATAAGTTTTCCTACGTCTTTACGTTCTTCTTGCGTGGCCATGATGAGCTGACTGCCATGGTAAAGGGCATTGATAATGGTCAGTACAGACGGGTCGAAACTGATGCTTACAAACTGAAGCAGTCGGCTTTCGCTTGTTATTCGCAAATCTTCGGTTTCGTTGATGTTCTGTATCAGTGCATAGAGATTGGCGTAGGTAATGGGTACGCCCTTGGGGGTGCCAGTGGTGCCCGATGTGTAGATGATGTAGGCAATATCGTTGTCCTGGCAGTTTCTGGACTGTACAAATGCTGTGCATTCGGTCTGCAGTGTGTCGTTGACAGTGACGATGGGCGTTTCCTCCAAGCGCTTCCGAAGTTTTTCTGCCTTGGCAGGGGTGGTCAGAATGAGGTCGGCATGACTGTCGTTGACAATGTATTTCACCCTGTCCGTTGGCGTAATGGGGTCAATGGGAATATAGATGTGGCCTGACATGATTACTGCCAGGATGCAAGGCAGCAATTGTTCGTCTCTGTCAAGAACCACTGCAATGCGATATTGGCGACTGTTGTCGGCTTTCAGCTGATTGGCAATCCATTGTGACAGCTGGTGTGCCTGGGTTGCCAGTTCGCCGTAGGTCAGTTGTTGTCCGCCAATAGTGAGGGCAATTTTCTTGTTCCGCAGGCTCAGCTGGCAATTTATTCCTTTGAAAAGATGTTGAAAAATCATTGTTAATTATAAATGTATGGTAAATTCGGCCAGCATCCAGCGTCCTTGTTGTTGAATGGGACCAATGCTTGTACCTCCCTGTTCATATTTTTTTGCAAAGATGTTATGTGTTTTTACGCCCAGTTCGAAAGTCTTGTTGAAGGCATAGTTGGCGTTTAGTCCACATGGCAGTCAGTTTGGGGATGTTGTAGATTGTGTTTCCCGATGTTTTATAGTCGGTCGACTCAATGAGATTCTGCCATGTCATGTTAGCAACAGCCGTCAGTCGCTTGTGCCGATATTGTGCTATCAGCTCCAGACCAGCACTCTTCATGTCGCCCGAGTTGTAGTAGAACAGTCCGTCGCGGTGCACAAGGTTGGTGGCATTGTTGTAGAACGTGGTCAGCTCAAGCATGAGCCCTTCGACGAACTGGTTGCCCGTGAGTGTGAATTGCAGTGAGTGCAGATATTCTGAGAGCAAGTCGCCTCCGAAGGTGGTGTCGAGCAGGTTGTTTCGATAAAAATACGGAGCATCGACAAACGACTTTGAATAGCTCAGTTTGGCGTTCCATTTGGGGCGCACATAGATGAGTGCCAGACGTGGTGACCATTCTTCTATTTTCGCATCGTCGAAGCGTGTCTTGTGGTCATAGCGTATGCCAGCGTTCAAGATGAACTGTTTCCATTGATGTTTCAGCTGTACGAAGACATCGCTTGCTTTTTCCTTTCCAGGGAACAAGTTCTTCGCCTCAGTGTCGTAGGTCACGATAATCTGGTTGTAGTTGGCACCCTCAGAGTAATATGAGTCCTTTAGCTCAAAGCGGTGGCTTTCGACACCAGCAATCAATTGTCCCCGATGTTGGCCGAAAGCATATTTGTAGCCCAGTTGCAGGTGAACGCTCATGTCTTGCTCATTCCAGTTGTGGATTTGAAAGACGCCTTCAGATACGCTCACAGGCTGATCGCTTCCAGTTGGGATGAGTTCGCCGGGGAAGAAAGGTGGCAGCTTGTCGGTGGCTATTTGGTAGCGTAGCTGGTTCTCCATGTCGTTGCTCAGTGATGCACTCAGGCTGAAGTTGCCCAGCTGCTTGCTGTATTGCACTTCTGAATGATGTGCAGTGATGCCAAAGCCAGGTGCGTTGTCGTTGAAGGTCATGTAGTCTTCATAGGAATAGGGCGAAAAGAAGTAGCTCATGGTGTAGGGCGCCACCGACTTAGACGAGGCACTGTTGTGGATGAATCGTAAATCTTTCCATCCCAAGACAACACCGGCATCGAATGATGGCCTTTTGTTGAAACCACCAATGATGAGGTTGCCCGGAGTGTTTGACATGCCTTTGAGGTCTTCCGCGCCGAGATAGACTTTCTCACCTTTGGCGTTGTAGATGCTGGCCCAAATCAGCACATCGGTATCAATGATTCTTTTGCCGAACAAAGCACTGCCGCTTGCTTGCCCATAGTTGCCTACAGCCCCCTTGACTTGCAGTCCATCGACGTCAACGCCGCTTTTGGTGATGATGTTGACCACAGCCGTCAGGGCCACACCGCCATAAAGCGATGAGGCAGGTCCGCGCAGCACCTCAATTTGCTTGATCTTATCCAGACTGATGGCATAGTCGGGCCGAGCCACGTTGGTGCTATAGCTGTTGAGCCTGTGTCCGTTGAGCATCACGAGCACCTTTTCCTGTCCGGAACTGTAGATGCCGCGCATGGCAAAATTCATCTCTTCATTGCTTTCAATGTCGGTCATGCCTGGCACGTATGCGATGAGCAGTTCTTTCAGGTTGCGTGCCCCGCTGTAGTGAATCATTTCCTCAGTAATCAGCGTTACGGGCACAGGGGCTTCTTCTATGTTCTCTTCCTGGCTGGAAGCAGTGGTGATGGTCGAGCTGCGTCCAGACTTCAGGCGGTTGATCATCTCTTCGAAGCGGATGGGGTCTTGCATCGAACTGTAGGTCTGATTCAGTGTCAGCAGTTTCTTAGCATAGTCTTCCGACTCGGCCACCTTGTCCTGACTGAGGTAGCAGAGCGAAAGAATGCGATAGGCTCTTTGCTTCTCTGTGCCTTGAAAGGAATTGATGTTTTGCTGCAGTTCCTGTATGGCTTGGTCGAAGCGACCTATCTGATAGTTTTGCTCGGCCTGTTTCAGGATTTGTCCCAAATCGTTCTCCTGTGCGGCAAGCGTCAGGGGGAAGAGCAGCGCTATTATATATAAAAAGGTGTGGAGTATTTTTTTCATTTTGTTCTGATGGGTATGGCAAAGGTAAAACTGGTGCCTTCTCCCAGTGTGGAGTCGAACGTCAGTTTTCCACCGTGCTTGTTCTCAATGATGTCGCGGGTGATGTTCATTCCCAGTCCTGTTCCTTGTCCGATGGGCTTGGTGGTGAAGAAATTCTCGAAGAGACGCTGTTTGGTCTCGTCGTTCATGCCCTCGCCGTTGTCGGCAATGGTGATGAGCAGAATGTCGTTGGCCGACTTCACCGTGACTGTAATCTCTGGCGAGTAGTCAGGCTGATCAACCGATTTGTGCCACACGGCGTAGCAGGCATTGTTCACTACGTTGAGCACAGCGCGGCTCAGGTCCTGTGGAATGACCATCATTTGTGGCAGCCCTTCCTGATACTCTTCATGAATGCTGATGTTGAAGTTCTTCTGGTTGGCACGCATGGCATGATAGGACAGCCACACGTATTCCTTCACCAGTTTGCACACATCGGTGGGCAGAAACTCGTTCTCCTTGCCTCTCGACACCAGCAGAATGCCTCGGATGATGCTGATGGCACGTTCGCCATGCTCCACAATCTTCTGCATGTTCTCCTTGAGGTCGGCCACGATGTCTTCCATCTCTTCGCGGTCGTCCTCCGACAGCTTGTCTTCATTGTCTTCAACAATCTCTGTCAGGTCGTTCAGCAGTTTGTCAGACATTTTGCTGAAGTTGATGACAAAGTTCAGGGGGTTCTGTATTTCATGAGCTATGCCAGCGCTGAGTATTCCCAGTGAGGCCAGCTTTTCTTGTTTTTGCAACTGCTGCTGCAGCGTTTCAATTTGCTTCTCCATAGTATTTCCTATTCATTTGTTTCCGCTTCTTTCGAAGGCAATGTAATCGTAAACTCAGTATATTCGTCCTTGACCGACACGACGCTGATGTCGCCTCCGTAGTTCTGCACAATTTCTCGGCTCAGATAGAGTCCCACGCCGGCAGCCTCGCCTGTGGTCTTGGTCGTGAAGAACGGGTCGAAAATCTTGTCGATGATGGTCTGCTCGATGCCAATTCCGTTGTCGTGGAACGTGAGAACTGCGTTGTTGGCTGCAGATTCCAGCTTGACCAGTATTTCTGCCTGATAGCTCTGTCGCTGTGCCTTCTTTTCGATGGCGTAGACGGCATTGCCCAGCAGGCTCATGAAGGTCTTGCTCAGCTGGTCTGGATTGGCGTCGATGACGATTTGCTTATCGGGCAACTCAAAGCTGATGGCAATGTTGCTCTTCTTGATGTTGTCGGCATAATAATTCCGCAGCATCTGCTCGTCTTGTCTGAGGATGGTGCAAAGGTCGGTCTCAACGATGCCGCCCGTCCGGTCTTTCAGCATTTCCTCCATGGCTTTCAGCGTGCGTGTGGTATTGGCTCCGTGCTCGCTCACTTTCTCTAAGTTGCCACGCAGCATGTCGAGCACATCCATTGTGTCTTCATAGTTTTCCTCGTCCATGTTGTCCTTGTCGTCCTCCATGTTGGCTTCGATGTCCTTGACGAGTCCTTGCGACAGTTTTGAGAAGTTGTTGATGTAGTTCAGTGGGTTGAGAATGCGGTCGATGAGTCCCTGTGTGAGCTTACCCACGGTGGCCATTTTCTCCTGTCTGATAAGCTCGTTCTGGGCGTTGCTCAGTTTCGATTTCGTCTTTCTGCTTCACCACCTCAGCGGTGCGTTCCTGCACAATGCTCTCCAGTCGCATTTTCTCCTTTTCCAGTCGCTTCAGCCGGTATCGGATGAGCAGATAGACAAGGAGGGCCACAATGAAGAGGTAGAGAACGTTCATGTACCAGCGTATATAGAAAGGAAAGCTGATGTCGAAATCTATGGCAACGGGCTCGCTGATGTTGCCATAAGCATCTTTCGCCTGCACTTCGAACCTGTGTCTGCCTGGCTCGATGCTGGGGAATTTGGCCTCCTGTTCGTCGTCCCATGCCGACCATGCATGATTGTTCAGTCGATAGCGATAGAGTGTCTTCTTGATCAGGATGGTGTTGTCGAGTGCGAAAGTGAACTCCAGGTGGCGCTCATCGCTGGCCAGACTGAAATGCTTCGGCATGACGCCGTAGCCGCCCCAGATAATGCTGTCGCCATTGAGTTTCACGGTGCGTATGTGCAACTTTGGCTTATGCTCCAGGATGGGATCCCTGAATCTGGTGTTGAATATGATGAGGCCAAAGTCGCCACCCATGTAGAGCACGTTTTTGACCACGAACATGTCTCTCACGTTGTAGTCGCCGATGGCTGCCAGCTGCTGGTTCAGGTCAGTCAGGCGCTTGCCGTTTTTCATGCAGTACAGCTCGTGGCCACTGGTGTTGGTGAGCCATGTTCTGCCTTCCGAATCTTCATAGGCAAACTGGGGGTAGGGAATGGGGTCCGTCTGGTTGGCACTGATTGCCATGACACTCTTGTTGGTTGGCACCAGCATGCCGGGCACGGTCTTGTCTTTGTCCACAAGAACTTGATGAAAGTCGCTTTCTGTGCTTTTCTTGCACCAGATGATGCCATAGAGATTCTGAATCCAGAAATCATCCTTTTCGTCGATATAAATCTTGGTGACTCTTTCCAGGTCGGCAATCTTGATGCGCTTACCGCCGTTTGAGTTGAAGTAAACACCATCTGGTTCGCCGGTGTAAAATCCATCGTAGGTGTTCAGCACGCACATGGTGTTGTTGCTGTTCAGCTGCTGTGCATTGCTCTTGTTGACCACACGGTACAGGCCATTGCTGGTGGCCACCAGCAAGCCCTGAGGCGTGGAAGCCATTTGCCAGCTGTCATGGCTGATGCCCGGAACCGGTAAGAATCGTTTTCCTTGCTTGTAGAACAATCCGTTGGTGGTGCCAGCATACAAAGTGCTGTCGGCAGTGTTGTCTTGTTCAAGAAGTGAGAGCACTTCGCCCCTCAGTCCTTCGTTGGCTGTGGAGTGGCTGTAGGTGGAAGGCACGGCAATGCAGAAGATGCCGTTGTTGGTGGCTCCCCAAAGCATGCCTTTTCCATTGTAGGACAGCTTGTTGACCGCGTTTGAGCACAGGCCGTTGGCTTCGCTGATGGTATAGTCGGGACGACCTTTGTACAGAATGGCCACGCCGTCTGTTTCGGTGGCCATGGCAGACAGGTTATAGCCAATGTCGATGGGGGCTGCCTTGTTGTGTTGTGGGTGCGCATTGGCAACTGTCTTGATGGTTCCGTCGTTGAGTGCAAAGGTCTCACCTTTTTCCAGTTTGAAGAAGATGTGTCCGCCATTGTCCCAGATTTGTTCTACCACACCTTGGAAACTGCCTTTCCTGATGGCATTTTTCAGCGTTAGTTCGCCGTTGGGCTTTGCACTGACATAGCCCACATAGTTATAGCCGCCAGCCCAGATGGTGCCTGTGTTGTCGCGGTGCAGCGTGGTGATGCGTGTGATGCTGGGCGTGTGGATGATGCGCCATTCGGCGTTGTCGTAATAGAGCAGTCCTTCGAAGTTGGCCACAAAGACAAACCCTTTTTCATCGGCCAGTATGTCGAAGTTGCGGTTGTGGGCATTATACTCCTTGGAACTGAAATTGTGCAGGAACGGGGTGCCTTGCGCCCATGTCATGCAGATGGCAGCCAGCAGTGTAAGCGTGAAAAGCAGTCGTTTCATTTTTTGCCCTCCTTTCTGCTCTTGTGAATGAAAGGCACCTGCTTGACGTCGGCACCAATGAAATAGTTCCATTCCTCAGGGCTGAAGTCCTGATAGCTTGGCAGAATTTCTTCTTGCATCTTTTCTGTCATCAGTTTTATTTTGATGAGACTCTTGGTGATGGTGCCGTCTTGGCCGCAGGTCCACACGCGCTCTTTTTGGTCGTCGAAATCGAAGTTCAGCATCCAGTTGTTGGTGTTGAGCAGTGCCAGTGGCTCTATCTTCTCGTTCTTGCGCTTATTGAAGATCCACAGGTTGAG
>CACXUV010000043.1:0-16299 GCA_902770845.1 uncultured Prevotellaceae bacterium | reverse complement strand
TTTGTTCTATATAATTAATTGCTGATTTTTTTCCTTTACCAGTTTCAGTTTGGTGATTCTCGATTCGTGGCCTGTCAGTGCTTGAGGACGCTCCCCTTGCCTCATGACGAAGATGGTGCCGTCTTTGGTGCCGTAGGCTTCCAGCATTTCGCTCTTTGAGTTGGCATAGGCTGTCACCTGGCCGTTGATGCCGTTGGGCATTTTCTCTGTTTTAATGTCGTTGAGGCTCTTCACCCGGTGTATTCTTCCCAGGTTGTCAAAGAATATGGGCAGCGACGAGAAATCCTTGCCCAGGCATGTGATGGTGAAGTCGAACTGTCTGGTGCCTGTCAGCGTGAGGGCTGTTTTGTCAAAGATACCAATGCTTTGTGTGCCCACGATAAAAAGTTCGCCCTTGTCGGTCTCGCAGAAAGCCGTGGGGTACTGAATGCCTGTCAGCGGAATCACCCTGGGCGATGTCCAGTTGCTTTTCTTCACCACGATGTGGCCGGTGAAACTCAGGGCATAGATGTTGCCATGGCGGTAGAGCACATGGCGGAAGTCGTATTGGCTGTTGGCGAAGATGGTCTCGGTCTGAGTGATTCTGTTCCTGACGGGGTCGAAGGTGTGGCGCTTGATTTCTCCGTAGGAACTCACGGTGACAAAGCGTTTGTCGGCGGCACTTTTGTCGCTGTCGAAACTGATGGCAGTTGTCAGCCCTTTGTGCGTTGACCACGTCTGCTTGGTGTAGCTGCCTTCAGTCAGTGCGTTGAACACGGCGCTGTTGTACAAATCGGCCTCTTTCTGTTTGTAGCTTTCGGTGAAGTAGTAGGAGGCATAGGCCAGCAGATTGGCAATGCGCTTATTGCTGGCTCGTGTCTGCGACGACTGCGATCCCAGTGAGCGTCCCAGGGCAATGAAGCGCAGCGTGTCGGCAGCCCGCTTGTTCAGCTCGGCTTTTTCGCGTTGGGTCTCGGCCTGTCGCCGCTGACTGTTGGCCTCGTTGCGCTGCATCTCGGCGTTGGCTTGCTCCTTGCGTGCCAGTGCCTCCGATGCCTTTGCTTGCTGCTGGGCATGTATGGCGTTTTGCTTTTCAAGCTCAGCTCTCTGAGCCTGCCTGTTGGCCTCTTCGGTGCGTTCGTCGCTAATTCTTTTCTGTTCATAGGCAATGTCTTCCATCTGCTTGTTGATGCTTTGGTCGATGATGGCCCTTTTCTCCTTCTTGCTGAGTTCGGCAAGCTGTTTTTCAAGCATCTTGTTCTTTTCAGCTTCTTGGGTGTATTTAACAGACATGTATATGCATCCAGCGCTCAGCAGGATGCATGCAAGTGCAGCCGATAATCGTCCTTTAGAAATGCTTCTGAACATACTTTGTCCTTATGTGTGTGGAGGCTTAGCTTTTTCTTTTGATGGCCATGATGGTGATGTCGTCGCTCTGTGGCGCTTCGGCAGCAAACTCTTTCACGCTGCCCAGAATGCCCTCAACCAGTGCGCGGCAGTCCTTGCCTTGCTGTTGGCCAATGCTTGTTTCCAGGCGGGCATCGCCAAATTCTTCGAATGCGGGACTGAAGGCTTCGTTCACGCCGTCAGTGTACATGATCAGGGTGTCGCCTGCTTCCAGTTGCATCTGGCTCTCGGCAAAATCCAGTCCGTTGATGGCGCCCACCATGCAGTTGGTGCTCATGGGCATGACTTCCACGGCGCCGTTGGCCTTCAGAATATAGGGCGAGTTGTGGCCGGCATTGCAGTAGTTCAGCTCGCCAGTCTTCAAGTTGTAAATGGCGTAGAACACGGTGACGAACATCGAGTCGACCGACTCGGCGCAGAGCAGCTCGTTGGCCCGATGAATGCAGTCGCTGGGCTTGTTGCCCTGCATGCCGATGGCCCTGATGAGCGTGCGGCTCACGGCCATGAAGATGGCGGCGGGCACGCCCTTGCCACTCACGTCGGCCATGACCATGCCGATGTGGTCTTCGTCTATGCGGAAGAAATCGTAGAAGTCGCCTCCCACATCCTTTGCTGGGGTCATCAGTGCAGCCAGATCCAGCTGTTCCTTGTTCTCGGGGAATGGCGGGAAGATGCGGGGCAGGATGGCTTGCTGAATTTCGCCGGCCACGGCCAGGTCGGTCTTCAGCGACTCCAGTTGCGAGTGCTCCTGTTGCGTTTTCTTGATATAGTCAATTTGCTCAATGGCTTTTTCGATGGTGACGCTCAGGTCGTCGAGGTCAATGGGCTTGGTGGCAAAGTCGAAGGCTCCGTTGTTCATGGCCTGCCTGATGTTGCCCATGTCGCCATAGGCGCTCACCATGATGCATTTCAGGGCAGGGTTCTGCATCTCGTTCACTTTCGTGAGTAGGGTCAGACCGTCCATTTCAGGCATGTTGATGTCCGACAGAATAATGTCAATGTCCTTCTGCTTGAGCAGGGTGGTCAGGGCTTCAACACCGTTGTGGGCAAAGAAGAACTCGTATTCTCCCTTTCTGATTTTTCTCCTGAAATATTGGGTCAGCAATAGTTCAAGGTCCATTTCGTCGTCGACGCTCAAAATTTTTACAGGCATAATCTAATTGTGTTATTTTTTTTGCTTTTGTTTAGTTTAGCTGCAAAGGTACAAAAAAAAGTTTATTTCAGCATGCTTTTCTCAAAAAAAAAGAGTAAGAGTGGTTGTTTTGGGTTTGTATTTGGCAAAAAAACAATTTGTTTTCTTTGGAAAAACAACTTGTTTTCGCTGGAAAAACAATTTGTTTTCGCCGGAAAAACAACTTGTTTTCAGTGCAAATACAAAGTAAAAAAATCACGATTTTTTTCATGATTCCAATTTTTTTCCGTATCTTTGCAGATGATAAAGACATTCATTTATGCAAGACAAAAGTAACATGTCGGTCTATAAACAGGCGCTGCGGGAACGTATTCTGGAGGCGTCGATGAATGCTTTTGCGCGCAAGGGAATACGTGCAGTACGGATGGATGATATAGCAAAAATTCTAGGTATATCGAAACGCACGCTTTATGAATTGTATGACAACAAGGAACTCTTGCTCTGGGAATGCATGCAGCGCTATCTGGAGCAGAAAAAGGAAAACATGAAGCAGATGGATGCTGAATGCATGAGCGTGATGGATGTGATTCTGCATATTTACAGAATGAAGGTAGAAGAGTGGCGCAACACCAATGCTCTCTTCTTCAGCGACATTCAGAAGTATCCTTCTGTGCAGGCCCTTTTGCGGCAGGACTATGAGCAGAACCGGAAAAACTTCATTGGCTTCATGGAACGTGGCATGAAGGAAGGCTTTTTCCGGAAAGACCTGAATTGGGAAGTGGTGGCTGTGCTGTTCGACGCAATCACCGACAGCATCATGGTCACCAGACTTTATGAGCACTACGACGTGGAACAGCTTTTCCAGAATGTGCTGTTCGTGGCATTGCGGGGCGTGTGCACAGCCAGTGGCTTGCAGAAACTTGACGAATATTTCTCGGCGCTTGGATAGGGCTGCGTCCTATAGCTTCACTTTCTTCTTCACTTGCTTGCTTTCGTTTTGCAGCCGGTTCAGGGCTGTAATCACGTAGGTGTACTTCTGCTGGCCGTCCTGATAGGGCAGGCGATAGAAAGTGTTGGTGGTGATGCACTGAATCTTTGTTGCATCGTTAATATTGATTTTCTCACCCTTGGCAAACTTGTACACCACGTATTTCACGGCCTGGTCTTTCCAGCTCTTGCCGCTGGGGGCCGTCCAGAACAGAACGTAGCCGTCTTCGGTCCAGATGGGCTTCAGCTTGCGAGGCTTGCCGGGGCATTTGCCGTCGATGAAGGTCATCTTGGGCTGCAGGGCGGGTGTGCGCCAATATTGCTGGCGAAGCATGGTGCCATAGTTGCCAATGTTGTCGACGGCAGCCTTGGCATACCACAGCACAGTTCCGTTGACATGCTTCATCTGCTGGTGCAGCAGGTGCTTTGCATGCATTTGGTGCTGGTTGGGGTTCTTTGGGTCGGCATTGTTCACGGTGCGTTCAACGTCTTCTCCAATGAAGAGAGGCCGGTTGCTGGCATATTGATTCCACCATTTTATCAGGGTGTCGTAGTCGGCTGCCTTGTGGCCTATCTCCCAATAGAGCTGCGGAACGCAATAGTCCATCCAGCCATTGTTCACCCAAAGCAGGATGTCGGCATAAAGATCGTCGTAGTTTTGCAGACCGTTGGTGTTGCTGCCAATGGGCGAATTCTTCTTGTTTCGGTAAATGCCGAAAGGCGATATGCCCACCTTTACCCATGGTTTTGTCTCATGAACGGTTTGATAAAGCTGCTTCACAAACAGGTTGACATTGTGTCGGCGCCAGTCGCCTTTGTTGGTGATGCCGTTGGGGTACATTTGATATGCTGCATCGTCGGGGATGGGTTGTCCTGCAACGGGGTAGGGGTAAAAATAGTCGTCCATGTGCAGTCCGTCGATGTCGTAGCGCGACACGATGTCGCGCACCACGGTGCAGATGTAGTCGCGGTTCTCTGGCAGTCCCGGGTTCAGAATCATCAGTCCGTCGTATTCAAAGCAACTCTGTGGCTTCCGGATGGCAATGTGGTTGGTGGCCAGTGCTGTCGTAGTCTTTGTCTTGGCCCTGTAGGGATTAATCCAGGCATGAAGCTCCATGCCACGGGCATGACACTGCTCAATCATCCATTGCAGCGGGTCCCAGTAGGGCTGTGGTGCCCGTCCTTGCTGGCCGGTAAGAAAGCGGCTCCATGGCTCTATCTGACTGGCGTAGAGCGCGTCGCACTCAGGACGCACCTGGAAGATAATGGCATTGCCGCCGTCTTTCTGAAGTTCGTCGAGCTGGTAGCTGAGCGTTTGCTGCATGCGTTCGGTTCCAAGATTCAGGAATTGTCCGTTGACGCATTGAATCCAAGCACCACGGAACTCACGTTTTTTTTGTGCGCCGGCGCTCATCGAGCAGAGCAGTGCCAGCAAGAAGATGATATGTTTCATAGATAATTGTAATTTCATGATGTGATTAATCCCATAGATTCAGTTTGTTCTTCCGGGCCTGGTCGAGCGAGAGCAGTTGCTGCTGTTCTGCGGCATATTGCTGGCGCATGCTTTCATATTTTTCGTTCAGCTGCTGAGCAATTGCATCCTCGTCGTGAAGCACCTGACTGGCAGCCAGGGCGTTTTGCGAGGCATCCTTCATCCAAAGAACAGGGCCGCCGTAGACGGGGGCTATTTTAAGGGCAACATGCAGCTCGCTGGTGGTGGCACCTCCAATCATGATGGGAATGTTCAGGCCAGCCTTCTTCAGTTCTGTTGCCACGTTGACCATTTCCTCCAGACTGGGGGTGATGAGGCCGGAAAGACCAATGATGTCAATCTTTTCTTCCAAGGCTTTCCTCACGATTTGTTCGGCCGGCACCATGACGCCCATGTCGATGACTTCGTAGTTGTTGCATGCCATGACCACGGCCACAATGTTCTTGCCAATGTCGTGCACGTCGCCTTTCACCGTGGCCAGCAATACTTTTCCGGCCTTGGCCGTTTCCTTGCTTTTCTGCGATTCAATGTAGGGCTGCAGAATGGCCACGGCCTGTTTCATGGTGCGGGCTGTCTTTACCACCTGCGGCAAAAACATCTTGCCGGCACCAAACAGCTGGCCTACTTCGCGCATGCCATCCATGAGGGGCCCTTCGATAATATCGACGGCACGCTCGTATCGTTGCAACGCTTCTTCAAGGTCGGGTTGCAGATGGTCGCCAAGTCCTTTGATGAGTGCGGTCTTCAGTCGTTCCTCCACAGGCGTGTCTTGCCGCTGTTGCACGGATGACTGCTGGTTGCTGTCTTTTTCTCCTGTCTTGGCTGTCTGCTGCTTCTTGCTTTCGGCCTCAGCCATCAAGGCGTTGGCTAAGTCAGTGAGCCTTTCGGCAGCATTCTCTTCCCTGTTCAGCACGGCATCTTCCAGAATTGTCAGCTGGTCTTGCGGAATGTCGGCATAGGCCACTTTGGTGGCAGGATTCACGATGCCAAAGTCCATTCCGGCCTGAATGGCATGATAGAGAAACACGGCATGCATGGCTTCGCGCAGGTAGTTGTTGCCACGGAAGGAGAATGACAGGTTGCTCACGCCACCGCTGACATGGGCTCCTGGCAGGTTTTCGCGAATCCAGCGGGTGGCGCGTATGAAGTCGAGCGCGTAGCTGTCGTGCTCTTTCATGCCAGTGGCAATGGCCAGGATGTTCGGGTCGAAGATGATGTTGTTTGGATTCATCCCAACCTGTTCCGTGAGAAGGCGATAAGCACGCTGGGCTATCTCGATGCGGCGTTCGTAGGTGGTGGCCTGTCCTTGTTCGTCGAAGCACATCACCACCACGGCTGCACCGTAGCGCATCACGTCTTGCGCATGGGCAAGGAACACGTCTTCTCCTTCTTTCAGCGAGATGCTGTTGACGATGCTTTTGCCCTGCACACATTTCAGTCCGGCTGTGATTACCTGCCAGTCGCTGGAGTCAATCATCACAGGCACGCGGGCTATATCAGGTTCGGCGGCAATCATGTTGAGGAAAGTCACCATTTCTTCACGGGCATTGAGCAGTCCGTCGTCCATGTTGATGTCGATGATCAGTGCCCCGTCGCTCACCTGTTTGCGGGCAATGGCAATGGCCTCGTCGTAGTTTTTCTCCTTGATGAGCCGCAGAAACTTGCGCGAACCAGCCACATTGCAGCGTTCGCCCACATTGTAAAAAGTCACGCCACCAGCCTTTTCTTCATGGAGAACGGAGTGGCTGGATTTAATCTCCAAAAGGTCCAGTCCGCTCAGCCACAGGTTTTCTGGCTTGGAAGCAGGCACATGCGGCGTTTTATAGACGGGCCTCTCATCTGCCCCCTCAGAGTTGTCATTACTCAAAACCAGGGGCACATATTTCTCAATAAAGTCGGGCGTAGTGCCACAGCATCCGCCAATGATGTTCACCAGTCCTTCGTCAATGAACTCGGCTATCTTGGACGCCATTGTGTCGGGCGTTTCGTCATAGAGTCCCATTGAATTGGGAAGTCCGGCGTTGGGGTAGGCACTAATATAATAAGGTGCGCGATGGGCCAGTTCCTTCAGGTAGGGCTTCATTTGTGAGGCGCCGAAAGAACAGTTCAGTCCGATAGAGAAAATGGGGTAATTGCTCACCGATGCCAGGAAGGCATCGAGCGTTTGTCCGCTTAGTGTTCGGCCAGCCAAGTCGCTGATAGTCACACTGAGCATGATGGGCAGCTGTTTCTGCAGCTTTTCCATTGCATGCCGTGCGGCGTCAATAGCTGCTTTGGCATTGAGCGAGTCGAAGATGGTTTCGATGAGAATGGCATCAGCACCACCTTCTATGAGTGCTTCAATTTGTTCGATGTAGGCATCGCAGAGCTGGTTGTAGGTAAGTTCGCGTGCTGCAGGGTTGCTCACATCGGGCGACATGGAGCATGTCTTGTTGGTGGGCCCCACCGATCCGGCCACAAAGCGTGGGCGGTCGGGCGTGGCATGTTTGTCGGCAGCCTGTCGGGCCAGTCTGGCTCCAGCCAGGTTGATGTCGCGAATCATGCCTTCCAAATGATAGTCGGCTTGCGAGATTCGCTGTGCATTGAAGGTGTTGGTCGTAATGATGTCGGCTCCAGCGCACAGGTAGCGTTCGTGAATGTCGCTGATCACGTCGGGTCGTGTCAGGCAGAGCACATCGTTGTTGCCCTTCAGTTGTCCGGGAACATCGGGGAAGAGCTCGCCTCGGAAGTCCTGTTCGTTAAGTCCGTATTCCTGAATGACAGTGCCCATGGCACCATCGAGAATCAGAATGCGTTTAGTAATAGTGTTTTGCAGGTTGTGTGTCATTTATAAATCTTCATTGCGCGGTCCATTTCGCGTCGGTCTTCTTTTTCCTTCAGCGTCTGTCGCTTGTCGAAGGCTTTCTTTCCCTTGCATAAGGCAATGTCCATCTTGGCATGGCCTTTCTCGTCAATCCACACCAAGGTTGGCACAATGGTGTAGCCCGTCTGCTTGGTGGCACTGGCCAGACGTGCTATTTCGCGACGGGTGAGCAGCAGTTTGCGGTCGCGCTTCATTTCGTGGTTGTTGTATGAACCATAGAAATAAGGGCTGATGCTCATGCCCTTCACCCATAATTCGCCATTGATGATGGTGCAGTAGGTGTCGACCAGACTGGCTTTGCCCAGACGAATGCTTTTTATCTCGGTGCCAGTGAGCACAATGCCCGCAGTAAGTTCCTCAATAAAGAAGTATTCGAAAGCTGCCTTTCTGTTCTTTATTTGCACAGGACTTTTCTTCCTGAGCAATTCTTGTTCTTTGTTCATGTCGTTATTGTTGCAAAGTTGTCAATATGGTTGTCCACATACTGAGCGATGTCACTGGTCCATTCTTCCTCGTTGGTTACAAAAAAATCGTCGAGTTCTTCGAATTCGGGGAACTGCTCGTAGAGGGCCATGAACTCGTCATAAGTGCAGTCATGCTCTATCTGGGCACCATATTTATTATATAAGGTATGCGCTTCGTAAATCAGTTTTGAGGGCTCGCGCAGCCCCCATAGCTTGAGTGCTTTGGCAAAGGGATTCTTGAAAATGAAGGGGCCATAGCCATTGTGGATGAGCTGAACGAAGCCGCCGCTCATGATTTCCTGGTGCAAGGTGTCCCACGCCAGAAGCGTTATCTGGTCACTGTTCATCTCGTTCATGGCTTCGGCAGTAAGTTCTTCTGAACCAGAAGCTTCCCGCAGTGCGTTTACAAATACCTGCAAGAATTCGTCCATGCCTTTTCCAGCAGCCTCTCTGAGTGCCTGGTCGGCAATTTCTACTTGTTTCATATTGCTGTTTTGACAGGATGGGGTGGTGGGGAATGTCAGTCTCCTATACTTCTGCGATATTCCCTGTCGGCAGATTTTACAACGTAATCAATATCTTCTGTCACTTCGTCGGGAATGATGATAGCGGGTTCATCCATCCACGAAGTGTCTATGCCTTCAACATCATTGGCGTTTGTTGAGTCAACGGGAACTCTGACGTATTGTATAGGTTTCTTTGGCCTGTGACATGCAGAGAATAGCAAAGCTATTGCAAGGAGTCCTAAAAAAATCTTTTTCATTGATGCATCATACGTGAAATTAATAATAGGTGCAAAAGTAACAATTTTTATTCGAACAGCAAAATATTTTCTTGTTTTTGATGCCTGAACATAAGTTTTGCTTGGCATAAACTGTGTGTTTGTTCTCACAAATATAGTTATTTTTCTGTCAAAGTTAAAAAATATGTAGGTTTTTATTGTCAATTCAAAAAATAGTTGTAAATTTACACCCAAATTTTCAAACAATAACTAAGTTCAAAATTTAAAACTAAGAAAAATGAAAGCACTTAAAGGTTCTTTGTTCTGCGTCGGTGCAGCAGCACTGATGCTTTCTGCCTGTGCTGGTGGTGCTCAGCAGCAAGCTGAGTTGACCAAGTCTGGTCTGGATGCCGCCAAGTTCGACACCGTCATTAATGAAAAGCCTGTGAAGCTTTACACACTCACCAATGCCAACGGCATGGAGGTGTGCATCACCAACTATGGTGGCCGTGTTGTTTCGCTTGTGGTGAACGACCGCGATGGCAAGCCTACCGATGTGGTGCTGGGCTTCGATAACATTGCTCAGTATGCCGACACGCTCAACACACCTACGGACTACGGATCGAGCGTAGGCCGCTATGCCAACCGCATTTGTGATGGCAAGTTCACGCTCAACGGTGAGACCTATCAGCTTCGTCAGAACGATCCTCATGCCGGCGACACCCGCATTCACTGCTTGCATGGCGGTGGCAAGACGGGCTGGATGAACCAGGTGTATGATGTGATTGAGGTGAACGACTCGCTCATCAAGCTGCAGATTAAGGCTGCCGATGGTGAGAATGGATTCCCCGGCAATGTGGTGGCAACGACCACTTACAAGGTTACGGCCGACAATGTGCTTGACATTGTTTGGGAGGCTACGACCGACAAACCCACCATTATCAACCAGACCAACCACAACTATTACAATCTGAGCGGCGACCTGGAGAATGCCGCCTATGACCAGGTGCTCTATGTCAACGCCGACAGTTTCACTGAGGCTGACTTCAGCTATATGCCCACGGGCAAGATTCTGCCTGTTGAGGGCACACCGATGGACTTCCGCACCCCGCACGCTGTGGGTGACTCAATCAAGTCGGAATACTATCAGACAAAGAATGCTCACGGTTACGACCACAACTGGTGTCTGAACACCGCAGGCGACGACACGCAGGTTTGCGCTTCGCTTTATAGCCCCAAGAGTGGCATTTTCATGGAGATGTTCACCAATGAGCCTGGCGTGCAGGTCTACAGCGGCAACTTCCAGGGCGTAGGCGGCGAGGAGAATGTTGTGCGCAAGCTGGGCAAGAAGTATCCGCAGCACGTCAGTGTGTGTCTTGAGAGCCAGAAGTATCCCGACAGCCCCAATCATCCTGAGTGGGCCAGTCCTGTGGTAACTCCCGAGAAGCCTTATTACAGCCACGCTGCTTATAAGTTCTCTACGAAGTAATTGAAGATTATGGCACAGACAGAAAATGGTAGCAGAGGCTACCTCATCAGTATTGTAATGGTGGCCGTACTTGGCGGTTTGCTCTTCGGCTACGACACTGCTGTCATTTCAGGTGCTGAAAAAGGCTTGCAGGCTTTCTTCATGGAGGCCAAGGATTTTGCCTATACCGATGGTTGGCATGGCTTTACTTCAGCATCCGCTTTGATTGGTTGCATCATTGGCTCGGCACTGTCGGGCTTTCTGGCCACAAACCTGGGACGCAAGCGCTCGCTGATCATTGCGGGTCTGTTGTTCTTCGTGTCGGCACTTGGCTCAATGGATCCTGAGTTCCTGTTCTTTGAATATGGACAGCCCACCTATTCGCTGCTCCTGATGTTCAATGTCTATCGCGTTATTGGTGGCATTGGCGTGGGCTTGGCTTCGGCCATCTGCCCCATGTACATCGGTGAGGTGGCCCCCAGCAATATTCGTGGTATGTTGGTGTCTTGGAACCAGTTTGCCATTATCTTTGGTCAGCTGGTGGTCTACTTCGTCAATTTCTTCATCCTGGGCGACCATATTCAGCCGCTTGTGGAGGAAATGGGCAAGGGCATTGCTGCCATCAATCCCGCTGCACAGTGGACGGTGACAACAGGATGGCGCTACATGTTTGGCTCTGAAGCAGTTCCTGCAGGACTCTTTGCCCTGCTCATCTGTTTCGTGCCCGAGACACCACGCTATCTCGTTTCAATTGGTCGTGACGATGTGGCTGAGCGCATCCTGGCTAAGATCAATGGTTCTGGCAAGGCTGCACAGATTCTGCAAGACATCAAGGACACCATGGTGGTGAAAACTGAGAAATTGTTTACCTATGGTTGGATGTGCATCTTTGTGGGCATCATGCTCTCAGTGTTCCAGCAGGCTGTGGGAATCAATGCAGTGCTCTACTATGCTCCGCGCATCTTTGGCGATATGGGAATGGAGAACCCGATGGTTATCACCGTCTTCATGGGTGTGGTGAACATTCTCTTCACGCTCGTTGCCATCTTCACTGTTGAGAAGTGGGGCCGCAAGCCGCTGCTCATCTACGGTTCGCTGGGCATGGCTGTTGGCGCTCTTGGCGTGGCCCTGACCTTCGGTCATGCAGGCATGGAGTTTGTCACGGCTGCCTCTATCATGGTTTATGCCGCTTCGTTCATGTTTTCATGGGGTCCCATTTGCTGGGTGCTCATTGCAGAGATTTTCCCCAACACCATTCGTGGTGGTGCTGTAGCCATTGCCGTGGCTTTCCAGTGGATTTTCAATTTCATCGTTTCCTCAACATTTGTGCCCATGTTCAACATGCACCTCACTGAGGGCGACGATTTCGGCCATTGGTTCACCTACGGTCTCTATGGCATCATCTGTCTGCTTGCAGCCCTGTTTGTTTGGAAACTCGTTCCTGAGACCAAGGGCAAGACACTGGAAGATATGACGGCAATGTGGAAGAACCGGAAGGAGAAATAATTCAATACAGATAATTGACAGATAAAATAATAATTCGTTAAAATCGTAAATTAAAAATGGATTGGAGTTCACATGAATTCATTTGGCTCGACTGGGTAGTTCTCATTGTCGGCCTGTGTGGAGTGGTGGCAGCTGTATGGTATGCCATCTGGAAAGACAAGAAAGCCCAGCAGGGCGAAGACTCGTCGGCTTACCTCTTTGGTAAGGGCGAGCCTTGGTATGTCATTGGTATGGCCATCTTTGCCGCCAACATTGGTTCAGAACACCTCGTGGGCCTGGCTGGTACGGGTGCAAAAGACGGCGTGGGCATGGCTCACTGGGAGATGCAGGGCTGGATGATCCTGATTCTCGGTTGGTTGTTTGTGCCTTTCTATCAGTTGCTCATCAACAAGATGGGCAAGATCATCACCATGCCCGACTTCCTGAAGTTCCGCTACACCCAGCGCACGGGTTCGTGGCTCAGCATCATCACGCTAGTGGCATACGTGCTGACCAAGGTGTCGGTGACTGCTTTCACGGGCGGCATCTTCTTTAAGTATTTGTTGGGCATTCCGTTCTGGTATGGTGCCATTGGCCTGATTGCCATCACCGCCGTGTTCACCGTGTTTGGTGGTATGAAGGGCGTGATGACATTGTCAACCATTCAGACACCTATTCTTATTATAGGTTCGTTCCTGGTGCTCTTCCTGGGTCTCTCGACTCTGGGCGGTGGCAGCATCACTGCTGGTTGGGAGAACATGATGGCCGTATGTAATGCCGCTCACGAAGGCTACGGCACAACCCACATGTTCCATACCAATCCTGGCGATCCCATGTATCCGCAGTTCCCTGGCTATGTGGTGTTCCTCGGAGCCTCAATCATTGGCTTCTGGTACTGGTGCACTGACCAGCACATCGTTCAGCGTGTACTGGGCCAGGTTCCCGGTGAGGACAACAAGGAAGTGATGAAGCGTGCTCGCCGTGGCACTATCGCTGCAGGTTTCTTCAAGATTCTTCCTTGCTTCATGTTCTTGATTCCTGGCATGATAGCCTATGCCTTGTCACAGAATCCCGATAGCGGCATTGTGATGGACATTACCAACCATGAGTCTACCGACGGTGCTTTTGCCATGATGGTTAAGAACATTCTGCCTGCTGGTATCAAGGGCATTGTGACCATTGGTTTCGTTTGTGCACTGGTTGCTTCACTGGCAGCATTCTTCAACAGCTGCGCTACGCTTTTCACTGAGGACTTCTACAAGCCCATGAAGAAAGGTATGAGCGAGGCTCACTACGTGTTCGTTGGTCGTATGGCTACGGTTGTGGTTGTGATTCTGGGTCTGGCTTGGATGCCCGTGATGATGTCGATGGGCAACCTCTACAGCTATCTGCAGGACATTCAGTCGCTCATTGCTCCTGCAATGGTGGCAGTCTTCACGCTGGGCATTTTCTCGAAGAAAATCACTCCAAAGGCAGGTGAGTGGGGCCTTATTGGTGGCTTCGCTATTGGTATGGTTCGTCTGGTTACCAATGTCGTTACCGACTCGGGCCAGGCTGTCATGGACGGTGCCTTCTGGGAGAACACCGCTTGGTTCTGGCAGACCAACTGGCTCATCTTTGAGTGCTGGTTGCTTGTGTTCATCATCTGCCTCATGGTTTGCGTCAGCTTCTTTACGCCCGCACCCTCGAAGGCTCAGGTCGATGCTATTACCTTCAGCGCCGATTTCAAACAGTCTATCAAGGAGAGCTGGGGCGCTTTCGATATTATCGGAACGCTGATTGTTATTGGCCTCTGCGCTTGCTTCTATGCTTACTTCTGGTAATTACAACGTTCAACGTTCAAAGTATTATACCGAACATTCTAAGGTCTGGGTGTCGGTCGATTGCATCATCTTTGGCTTCGATGAAGGAAAGCTGAAGGTGCTCGTTGGCCGCCGCCAGATGGATCCCGGACGCGGCGAATGGAGCCTCTATGGAGGCTTCGTCGCCGCCGACGAGAGCCTTGACGATGCCGCTGAGCGCACTTTGCAAGACTTAACAGGAATGAAGAAAATCTTCATGCGTCAGGTGGGTGCGTTTGGTCGTGTGGATCGCGATCCGGGCGAGCGTGTCATATCCATTGCCTATTATGCGTTGATCAATGTGAAGGACTATAGTGAGAAACTGCGTGCTGAGCATCAGGTGGAATGGGTGAGCATCAACGAACTTCCACGGCTCTATTCCGATCACAACGAGATGGTGCAGAAGGCGTGGCGTATGATGAAGCAGAAAATGCGCACCGAGCCTATTGGATTCCGGTTGTTGCCCAGTCTTTTCACTCTGACGCAGTTGCAGCGACTCTATGAGGCTGTTGGCGGTGAACTGATAGACAAACGCAACTTCCGCAAACGCATCAAGGACATGGATTTCATCGAGAAGACCGAACTGATCGACAAGACCACGTCGAAGCGAGGCGCCTATCTGTATCGCTTCAACAACAGGGTGTATAACGAAGATTCAAACTTTAAACTTTGAAAGAAATATGTTAGAAGAACTCAAACAAAAAGTATTCAAGGCCAATCTTGATTTGGTCAAACAGGGCTTGGTCATTTTCACCTGGGGCAATGTCTCAGGCATTGATCGTGAAAAGGGACTCGTTGTGATTAAGCCTTCAGGTGTCAGCTACGACGACATGAAGGCCGAAGATATGGTGGTGGTCGATCTCGAAACCGGCAAGGTGGTCGAGGGCGATCTGAATCCCTCCAGCGACACCCCCACACACCTTGTATTATATAAGGCATTCCCCAACATTCAGGGTGTTGTTCACACACACTCCACCTATGCCACGGCTTTTGCTCAGGCAGGTCGCGACATTCCCAACATCGGAACCACCCATGCCGACTACTTCTATAAGGACATTCCCTGCACACGCGACATGACCAAGGAAGAGGTGGAAGGTCAGTACGAACTGGAAACGGGCAACGTCATTGTCGACGAGATCCTGAACATCCGCAAGATCAACCCCGACCACACGCCTGCCGTGCTGGTGAAGAACCACGGTCCGTTCTCATGGGGCACCTCGCCCGACAACGCCGTTTACAACGCCAAGGTGATGGAGCAGTGCGCCAAGATGGCCTTCGTCAGCTTCTCGGTGAACCCCAACACCACGATGAACCCCTTGCTCGTTGAGAAACACTACAACCGCAAGCACGGCCCCAATGCCTACTACGGACAGAAAGGCCAGAAGCATTAATATCATGCCCCACCTGCCGATAGAATTATGACACAGCAAGAGCAAGAGAAAATTGTCAGTCAGATTAGTCGTATTTGTTTCGAGAGTGCGCTGTCTATCAGCAAGCGTCTCGAGAAATGGGCCGACGAACTGTTTGGACCCAGTGACTACGGCTTCAGTCACGACCGTGGGTTTCTGTTTCAGTACCAGATCGATGCCTGCGACGAGTGGTTTCAACTGAATACCCTTTCCTTGCCCGTGCGTGTCATGTCGGCAAGCGATAGTAATAGTTTCAATAACAGCATCAGGAATCTGTTCTATTGGGGCAACCTTGAATCGTCTAACAAACTTGGCGATGTCTCTGCCGTGCGCTACATGCCATACGTCTCTAATGGCAGCGTCCGGTATACCAAAGACGAAGAAACGACGGTTGTTCCTTGTTCTGTTACGGGGCAGCGGCGTGAGTGGAATCATCTGGATTTCAAAATCGTTTTTACTCCTGGGTGGAACGGGCGCGACTATTCGTTCGATATTGACGATGTCCATGTGGGCGACGACCTCAACTGGTATCTTCCTTGGCATTTCTCGCTCGAAGACGATGCCGAGTGTCCTGTAGCGCCAGTCATTGTGGAGCATGTCGACGAGTATGAGTTGGTCGTCCGTTACCGTGACCAGCAGTTCACGTTGAGCATGTCGCCCAACAAACAGCATGCTGTGCCATTGGAAAAGGACATACCTGTAAAGCCGACGCACACATGGGAGCCAGGACGCCGTCCTGATTACACGTTCTCGCTTGAACTCATCATCTCGTGGCGTGAAAATCTCTATGGCTCTCGCGACAAAGAGGCTTTCCAGAGCAAGCCGCATTTCGTTCGTACAAGCGACCTTCCTCCAGATGTTCGCACCATGCAGCAGATAGACCATGATGCCTGGGATTATGCCGTGAGGAATGGCCTGATTTGAAACTACTGAAGGTGAAAAAACCTGTAAAAGGAGGGTGTGTCAAAATAGGCGCACCCTCGTTTTTATCGCAAAGCCCCGACTTTCTCAAGCCAGGGCTTTGTTATGTCCAGGATTTTTTGTACCTTTG
>CACXUV010000042.1 GCA_902770845.1 uncultured Prevotellaceae bacterium | reverse complement strand
TTTCGATGCAAAAACAAGTTGTTTTCAGCCTAAATACAAATTGTTTTCCTATGAAAAACAGTTTGTTTTTGACGCGAAAACAAATTAAAAACTGTAGTCAAAACAAAATGAAAACAAAATGATTGCTGACTCATTTTGACTTTTTTATTGTTGTTTGTGAATTGCAAACAAACGTTAAGTGTAGTGGGTTCTTCGCATTAAAAAAACTGAAATGTTGACTGCTGCAGCGTTCGCAAAATCGACTTTTTTTCTTAATTTTGTGGTGTAAAACATTCTATTGTCTAACACTAAAAAATTGAGATTATGTCGAAAACAATTGAGACTCAGATTGAGAAAAGCAGTCAGCTTGTGGCAGGACTGCGCAAGCATGTGGGCGAACGCGGAGAGCAGGGCATCAGCACGCAGGAAATAGCAGAGATGGAACAAGCTTTGCAGCAACTGAGAGAGGCCAATGCTGAAGTAGACCGTCTGCGTGAGGAACTGTCGCCCAAGGTGAAGCACATGAATGATGTGCTGAACGGCGTGAAGACGGCTTATGCCGACACAAAGAAAATGCTCAAGGGCTACTACCCTCAGGAACGCTGGGCCGACTATGGCATACCCGACAAGCGCTGACGGTGCCTATTCTTCTACATCGGAAAGAGAATGTGCAAAGGAGTGGAGTAGGTTGGTGAAGCCTTCTGAAGGGCAGTAGCTGAAGTAGCGCATGGAGTGACGCACCTGCCTGATCATGGCCGATGTGTTGGTGTTGTGAACAAAGATGCCGTTGGCTTGCTGATAGTTCCATTCTGTCTTTTGTGGCTGCTTGTTGCTTGTCATTTCCTGGATGAACTTTGAAATGTCGGTATCCTGTTCGTCTGAGAGGAAGGGCACTTCGTCCTCGTCGAAGCCCAGTAGCTGTGTGAGCAAAGCACCTGCCACTTGTGCTATTCTTTCCATCTTCAGTTTCTCCAACCATCCTTGCAGCTTCACAAAGTCTGCCCTGTCGCCTTGTTTGCGCAGGAAGATGCCCAGGTCGACAACCTGTTTCAGCGAAACGCCGTCGTTCAGGATGTATCGGGCAATGCGAAGCAAGATGAGCAGCAGGGTCATGGTTGGCGAAACTGTTTCTATGCGCGCGTTATTAATTATGGTGTAGGTGGCGGGTGTTTCGCGCATTTCTTTTTCTATAATGCCTTGCAGCAAGTGTTCCAGCAGTTTGTTTGTGAGCCGTTGCATGCGATGGTGATGCTCCACGGTGATGCCGTTCCACACATAGCTCAGCTGTTTTTTGTCTGTCTGGCTCACGTTCTCTCCATGCTCCAGGGCCCACAGGTCGGCCTTTTGTCCTTGCGTGTCGAAAGGAAAGAAAATGTCGATGTCGCCAGGCATGCGGTGCATGGGTTGTTCATACAGTGTGGCAAGGCTCTGACCTTTCAGCAGAATGGGGCGCAGCTGCATGCTGCCCAGTGTGTCGAACAGCTGTGTGAGGTGGGTGATTGTGTGCATGTTTTCCTGTTCTGCCTGCTGGGTTGTCTTTTCCCAAGCGTCATAGAGCCCGTCGGGCAGTTGCAGGAAAAACTGGTCTTGGCAGCGACAGATGCCGTCGAAAACCAGCGCCGCTACATGGTGAAGAACAGACCGCTGATACAGTTGCTTCCACTTCCAGGCCGACATGGGTTCTATCTCGACCTCATCGGCAAAGGCTCCTGCGCGTAGCAGGCGAAAGAAATTGCGAGTCGTGATGTCCATATTTCTTTAGGAATAACGTTTGGGATAGCGCAGCACAATGGCTGCAGCTGCTGCAATGCCAATGGCGAGGGGGTAGTAAAGATAGGGCAGAATGGCTATCGGATTCAGCTGTGCCAGTCCGGCAGCCATCAGCATTTGTGCTCCGTATGGAATAAGTCCTTGCGTGAAGCAGGAGAAGGTGTCGAGCAGCGAGGCACACTTTCGCGGGTCAAGCGCAAACCTTTCGCCAATCTTCCTGGCTATGCCTCCCACAGTGATGATGGCCACGGTGTTGTTGGCTGTGCAGACATTGACAATGCTCACCAGTGCTGCAATCGAGAATTCGGCTCCGCGCTTGCCGTTGATGTGGCGGGTCATGAGCCTGATGATGAAGTCGATGCCGCCATTGTGCTTAATGATTTCGAGTAGTCCGCCGGCCATGAGCGTGATGATAATGAGTTCGCTCATGCTGAGGATTCCGTCGCCCATGGACTGGAACCAGCCATAGATGCCAAACGAACCGTTGCAGAGACCAATGATGCCTGAGAGCACAATGCCCAGCACCAGCACCGCCATGACGTTCAGCCCAAAGACAGCCGTGATGAGCACTGCAAGATATGGAACCACCTTCCAGAAGTCTACGCTTGGAATGCTTGTCGGTATCGTAATGCCTTGTCCCATGGCGATATATACAGCCAGGATGACCAAGGCCGCAGGCGCCACGATAAACGAGTTGACGCGAAACTTGTCGCTGGGCAGGCAGCCCTGTGTCTGCGTGGAAATAATTGTGGTGTCGCTGATGAAGGAGAGGTTGTCGCCAAAGAAAGAGCCGCCCACGACCACCGCTGTGAGCAGTGCGGTGGTGGCACCCGTCTGCAAGGCTATGCCGGCGGCGATGGGCGTCAGGGCAACAATGGTGCCCACGCTGGTGCCGATGCTTAGCGAAATGAAGCAGGCGGCCAGAAAAAGTCCTGCCAGCAACATCTGTGAAGGTAGCAGCGAAAGTGTCAGGTTCACCGTCGCGTCGATGCTGCCCATCATTTTGGCTGTGTTGGCAAAGGCTCCGGCAAGGATGAAAATCCAGATCATGAGCATCATCTCGGGCGTACCGGCACCACGGCTGAACACATTGACGCGTTGTCTCAGTTTTCCCCTTGTGGTCAGGATGGCGTAGACGCTGCTTGTCATGAAAGCCACGGTAATTGGCACTTTGTAGAAATCGCGGGCTATAATGCTCGTGACCAAATATAAGGCGATGAACACCAACAAAGGCGATAATGCCAGAAATCCCTTCCTCATGATGACTTTTGCGTGATTTGGCTGCAAAAGTACAAAGATTTGCTGACAAGACAAAGCAAAAAGCAAAGTTTGTTGGCAAATAGGTGTTTAAAGCTGTTTTTTGCGTTTTTGTTCGTTGAAAGCATGTGGGTTGCAATTTTTTTTCGTAATTTTGCAATCGTTTCCCTGCATTGGGGAAAAGAATAGTAACAACGAATAACTTCTACAGCGCACAATGATACTGATAGCTGACAGCGGAAGCACCAAGACCGACTGGGTCCTGGCAGGAACGAAAACTGAGGGTAGTAGGGTGGTGGAACGACTGCAAACGGAGGGCATCAATCCCTTTCACCAGTCGGAAGAACAAATCGCAGGCATTCTTTCCTCTCTTCAGGTGGGGCCTGTGAGTCGTGTTTTTTTCTACGGAAGTGGTCTGCGCCCAGAGTTCCGACAGCCCATGCAGCAGGCTTTGGCTACAGCTTTTCATTTGGATGCTGAGGCCGTGGAAGCCGAAAGCGATTTGCTTGGTGCGGCCAGGGCATTATGCGGCCACGAAGAAGGCATTGCCTGCATCTTGGGAACCGGGGCCAATTCCTGTCTGTACGATGGGCAGCAGATTGTGGCTAATACGCCCCCCTTGGGCTATATCTTGGGTGATGAGGGAAGCGGCGCGGTGCTGGGACGTAACTTTCTGAATGCCATCTATAAAGGATTGCTTCCTGAAGCTTTGAAAGAACAATTTGAAAGCGAATGTGCCATGACCATGGCCGATGTCGTGGACCGCGTTTACAGGCAGCCTATGCCCAATCGGTGGCTGGCCTCACTTTCCTTATTTATATATAAGCAACTGCCACGCTATCCGGAACTGAGCCAGATGGTGGTCGACACTTTTCGTCAGTTCTTGCGCTGCAATGTGGCAGCCTACGGACGCAATGATCTTTCTTTTTCGGCTATTGGCAGCATCGCTTGGTATTATCAGGCAGAACTGGCCCATGCAGCATCGCTGGAGTGCATGCGCTTGGGAAAGGTGCAGAAGAGTCCGATGGATGGTCTCTTGGATTTTCATTTGTCCGGGAATCAGTCTTGAAGGGGGGGCGAGTCTAGGCGGGACTGTCATGATTCTTCAGTGCGATAATTTCTCTAAAAGTGTTCTCGTGAGTTTTTTTCGGGAAAAATTTTCGTCAGTTCAGAAAAAAATAGTATCTTTGCACATCTTTAAGCTTAAAACAACAATAACTCAAAAAATACATTATTAGCTTATGTCACAAATTAAAGGACGCATTTCTCAGATTATCGGACCTGTAATCGACGTTTATTTCGATACCAAGGGACTGGATGCTGAGAAAGTGTTGCCGAAGATTCATGAGGCACTGCGCATTGACCGTGGGCAGGGCAGGGAACTGATCGTCGAGGTGCAGCAGCACATTGGCGAAGATACTGTGCGCTGCGTGGCTATGGACAACACCGACGGACTGCAGCGCGGACTGGAGGCTGTGCCGATGGGATCGCCCATCGTGATGCCTGCCGGCGACCAGATCAAGGGTAGAATGCTGAATGTGATTGGCCAGCCCATCGACGGTATGAAACAACTTGACATGCAGGGCGCTTATCCCATTCATCGTGAGGCTCCTGAGTTTGAAGAACTGTCTACGAAGAAGGAAATCCTCTCCACGGGTATCAAGGTGATTGACTTGCTTGAGCCCTATATGAAGGGTGGTAAGATTGGTCTGTTCGGTGGTGCCGGTGTGGGCAAGACGGTGCTCATCATGGAGCTCATCAACAACATTGCCAAGGGCCACAACGGTTTTTCTGTATTTGCCGGTGTGGGCGAGCGCACGCGTGAGGGAAATGACCTGATTCGCGAAATGATTGAGAGCGGCGTTATTCGCTATGGCGAGAAGTTCCGCAAGGCTATGGATGAAGGCAAATGGGACTTGTCGCTCGTTGACCCTGAAGAACTGAAGAAAAGTCAGGCCACACTGGTGTATGGACAGATGAATGAGCCGCCCGGTGCACGTGCCTCGGTGGCTCTGTCGGGTCTGACGGTGGCTGAGGGCTTCCGCGATGGTGGCGGCAAGGACGGCGGTGCAGCTGACATCCTGTTCTTCATCGACAATATCTTCCGTTTCACACAGGCAGGTTCCGAGGTGTCGGCTCTGCTGGGACGTATGCCTTCGGCTGTGGGCTATCAGCCTACGTTGGCCAGTGAAATGGGTGCCATGCAGGAAAGAATTACTTCGACCAAGAAAGGTTCTATTACCTCAGTGCAAGCCGTTTACGTGCCTGCCGACGACCTGACCGACCCTGCTCCCGCCACCACGTTCACACACCTTGATGCCACGACGGTGCTCGACCGTAAGATTGCCGAGCTGGGTATCTACCCAGCCGTGGATCCGCTGGGTTCCACCTCGCGTATTCTCGACCCGCTGATTGTGGGTAAAGACCACTATAACTGTGCCCAGCGCGTGAAGGAGATTCTGCAGCGCTACAAGGAACTGCAAGACATCATTGCCATTCTGGGTATGGATGAATTGTCGGATGAGGACAAACTGACTGTGAACCGTGCACGTCGTGTGCAGCGCTTCCTCTCTCAGCCGTTCTCCGTGGCCGAACAGTTCACGGGCCTGCCTGGCGTAATGGTGCCCATCGAAGATACTATCAAGGGCTTCAACGCCATCCTCGACGGCGAGGTTGACGATCTGCCCGAGCAGGCCTTCCTGAACGTGGGAACCATTGATGATGCCAAGGCAAAAGCAAAGAAACTGCTGGAGGCTGCAAAAGCATAAGTGCCTATGTTACAGTTGAAAATAGTTTCTCCGGAAAAGGTAGAGTTCGCTGGTGAGGTCGAGAGCGTAAAGGTGCCCGGAACAATGGGTAACTTTGAAATTCTGCAGAACCATGCACCCATTATTTCTACATTGCAGAAAGGCATTGTAGAATATGACGGGCAGCAGTTGGCCATTCTTGGTGGATTCGTTGAGGTTCAGAAAAATGAGGTGTCGCTTTGCGTTGAAATAAGCGAATAGGTCAAGATTTGAGAATTGCAGTTTGAGAATCGAGATTTATCTGTTGGCTCTGTTAATGTTGCTGCTGGGCATGGCCTATGTGAAAGGCTACGACTTTGTGAAAGCCCGCTCGCCAGAACATTTGCCTCACTTCTACCTCGTCATGGCAACCATACGTATGTTGCTCGTCCTCACGGTCGTCGGCATCTATGTGTTGCTCACAGAGAATAGAGCAGACACCATTCATTTTGCCCTTGCATGTGTCACCCTGTATGTGGTAATGATGGTGGTCACGCTCTCGCTGAGACACTAATTATGAATTGTGAATTATGATTGATACATTAAAAAGATTGCTTTGCATGGCTCTCTTGCTTTTGGCAGTGACGCCGGCGGTGAAGGCAGAAGATTTTTCGGCCAAGGAAGTGGTGCTTGAGCATATCAAGGACTCGCACGACTGGCACGTGACCGATCTGGGCGATGGCAAGTCGCTGGTTATTCCGCTGCCTATCATCGTCAACAGTTCTACGGGCTGGCATGTGTTCTGTTCGTCGGAATTTGAACACCATGCTGATGCCAGTGGACTGCGGCAAGGACCATACAACCTGGCCATTGCCACCGAAGGCGAGCATGCAGGCAAGATTGTGGAGAACGGAGAACCCGTGCTCGACCTTTCGATAACCAAGACAGTGGCCGTGATGTTCATCAATGTGGCCCTGTTGCTGTGCTGTGTGTTGCTCAGTGCCCGTTGGTACAAGAAGCGCAAGGCCAGCGACAACGCGCCTGGTGGCTTCGTGGGCTTCATCGAAATGCTGGTCATGTATGTGGTCGATGAAATTATCAAGCCTGGCGTAGGCAAAGGCTACGAAAAGTACACTCCCTACCTGCTCACGTGTTTCTTCTTCATCTTCACGTGCAATGTGATGGGCCTCATTCCATTCCCTCCAGGCTCAGGCAATGTTACGGGTAATATTGCCGTGACATTCTTCTTGGCTCTGTGCACTTTCATCATTGTGCAGTTCTCAGGCAACAAGCATTACTGGAAGGACATTTTCTGGCCCGATGTGCCCACATGGCTGAAGGCTCCGATTCCCATCATTCCCGTTATTGAGTTTGTGGGTATCTTCACCAAGCCATTCGCTCTGATGATTCGACTCTTTGCCAATATGATGGCCGGTCATGCCATCGCAGTGGCTATTACGTGCATTATCTTCCTCGTTGCCGCTCAGTCGGTTGCCGTGCAGTTGTCAATGTCGGCCCTGAGTGTTGTTATGAGCATCTTCATGATGTGCCTCGAGTGCTTGGTATGCTTCATTCAGGCCATGGTGTTCACCATGCTTTCGGCAGTGTTCATTGGCTTGGCAAGGGTAGAACCTGAACATGAATAATCAAGAGAATTAAATAATAAGAATATTAAACAATTAAAAAAATTAAAGCATTATGATTACAACATTGTTAGCAATTGAAGGTGTTGCAAAGTTTGGTGCCGCAGTAGGCGCAGGTCTCGCAGCTATTGGTGCAGGTCTTGGTATTGGTAAGATCGGTGGTTCAGCCATGGACGCAATGGCTCGCCAGCCGGAAGTGATGAGCAAGTTGTTTACGAACATGATTGTGGCAGCAGCTCTGATTGAGGGTGTTGCCCTGTTCGCAGCTGTGATTGCATTCCTCTGCATTTAAAGCAAGAAGAACATAAACATTCAGTTATGGATTTATTGATTCCAAGTACTGGCCTGCTGTTTTGGATGTCTCTGACGTTCTTGGTGGTGCTGTTCATTCTGTGGAAGTTTGGCTTTCCTGTCATTACCAATATGGTGGCAGAACGCAAGGCTTTCATCGATGACTCGCTGCGCAAGGCCCATGAGGCAAACGAGCGACTGGCCAATATACAGAAAGAAGGTGAATCCATCCTCCAGGAGGCACGCGAAAAGCAGGCTCAGTTGCTGAAAGAGGCTGCCGAGACTCGCGATGCCATCGTAGAGAAAGCCCAAGAGAAGGCCCGTATGGAAGGAGCCCGACTGCTTGAAGATGCCAAGGCTGAGATTGAGCAGGAGAAAAAGGCCGCCATTGCCGACATTCGTAAGCAAGTAGCTACGCTGAGCGTTGAAATTGCCGAGAAGGTGCTGAAACAGAACCTTCAGGGCGACAAGGCGCAGATGGATCTCATTGACCGTATGCTGGATGATGCTTCTCTTACTAAATAAATAGGTACGTATGGATATAGGAGTAATATCGGTTCGTTATGCACGGGCGTTGCTGAAGAGTGCGTCCGACGCAAAGATCGAGGACAGTGTGTACCAGCAGATGCAGCTTCTGGCAAAGAACTACGTCGAGATACCGCAGCTTCGGCACACGATAGACAATCCGATGCTCTCGAAGGAAAAGAAGGAGATGCTGCTCGTTACTGCCGTGGGTGGTAACGAGGCTGCTCCGCTTACCAAGGCTTTCATCAGTCTGGTGCTGAAGGAAGACCGCGAGAACATGATTCAGTTCATGGCTAATTCGTACGTCACGCTCTATCGCAAGCAGAAGAACGTCATCCGTGGTAAGCTCACCACCGCCGTGGCAGTGGCTCCAGAGACGGAGCAGAAGATGCGCCAGATGGTGGAGAGCCGCACTCAAGGCACTGTGGAGTTCGAGACCGAGGTGAACCCCGACATTGTTGGCGGCTTCATCCTTGAATACGACACTTACAGAATGGATGCCAGCGTGCAAAGCAAGCTGCGCGAAATTCTTAATACACTGAAGAAATAACGTTATGACGGAATAACGAAGTAACGTTATAACGAAATAACGTAATAACGAAATTAATTTATGTCAGATAAGATTAAACCAAGTGAAGTTTCACAAGTCCTTCTCGACCAGCTGAAAGGCATCAGCGATGGTGCGCAGTTCGACGAGGTGGGCACCGTGCTTCAGGTTTCTGATGGCGTGGCTCGCATCTATGGCCTGCGCAATGCTGAGGCCAACGAACTGCTTGAGTTCGAAAATGGAACCATGGCCATTGTGATGAACCTGGAGGAAGACAACGTGGGTTGTGTGCTGCTGGGCGTGACATCGGGCATCAAGGAAGGCATGGTGGTGAAACGTACACGTCGCATTGCCAGCATCCGCGTGAACGACAACATGCTGGGTCGTGTGATCAATCCTCTGGGACAGGCTATCGACGGCAAGGGCGACATCGACCTTACTGGGGCATTCGAAATGCCTTTGGACCGCAAGGCTCCTGGCGTGATTTATCGTCAGCCGGTAAAGGAACCGCTGCAAACGGGTCTGAAGGCAATCGACTCAATGATTCCTATTGGCCGTGGCCAGCGTGAGCTCATTATTGGCGACCGTCAGACGGGTAAGACTGCTATCGCCGTCGATACAATTATCAATCAGAAAAGTTTCTATGAGGCAGGCAAGCCCGTATATTGCATCTATGTGGCTATCGGCCAGAAAGCTTCAACTGTGGCCACGCTCGTTCAGACTCTGAAGGAGCATGGTGCCCTGCCTTATACGATTGTGGTGGCAGCCACTGCAGCCGATCCTGCAGCCATGCAGTACTATGCTCCTTTTGCCGGTGCTGCCATTGGCGAGTATTTCCGTGATCGTGGTCTGCCCGCGTTGGTGGTCTATGACGACTTGTCGAAGCAGGCTGTGGCCTATCGTGAGGTGTCACTGATTCTTCGTCGTCCTTCTGGACGTGAGGCATACCCCGGCGATGTGTTCTACCTGCATAGCCGTTTGCTGGAACGTGCTGCCAAGATCAACGAGCAGCAGGAAGTGGCCGAGCAGATGAACGACCTGCCTGAGTGCATGAAAGGCCATGTGCGTGGTGGCGGCTCGCTCACCGCACTGCCTATTATTGAGACGCAGGCTGGTGACGTGTCGGCCTACATCCCCACCAACGTGATTTCTATTACCGATGGCCAGATATTCCTTGAGAGTGACCTCTTCAACCAAGGTTTCCGTCCTGCCATTAACGTGGGTATTTCTGTGTCGCGTGTGGGTGGTTCGGCACAAATCAAGTCAATGAAGAAAGTGGCTGGTACACTGAAGATTGACCAGGCACAGTATCGTGAGTTGGAGGCTTTCTCAAAGTTCTCCAGCGATATGGATGCTGTGACTGCCATGACGCTTGACCGTGGTCGTAAGAACAACCAGTTGCTCATTCAGCCGCAGTACAGCCCCATGCCTGTGGGCGAGCAGATTGCCATTCTCTATTGTGGTGTTCATGGCTTGATGCGCGAGGTGCCCATCAACATGGTGCGCCAGTGTCAGGATCAGTTCCTCGACAAACTGCGTTCTTCGGCTCCCGAGGTCATCGAGACATTGTCCAGTGGTAAGATTGACGATGCAACGACCAGCAAGATAGAAGCTGTAATGGCCGATATTGCTGGAACCTTTGCTTCCCAAAAGTAGGAGTTTGGGGGACCTGAACAGGCGCAGGTCCCCCCTCAGAAATGTAAAGTATCATAAATAGGGTCTGATATTCGCTTGTTCAGACCCCCACTCCCAAACTTAGGGGGCTTAGATATGCCAAGTTTAAAAGAAATTAAAGGACGTATTGCTTCGGTCAATTCAACGCGCAAGATTACGAGTGCCATGAAAATGGTGGCCAGTTCCAAACTGCACCATGCTCAAGTGGCTATTCAGAACATGTTGCCCTATGAGACGATGCTGGAGCACATCCTCAAGTCGTTCTTGGCGGCTGAGGCCGAGGCTCAGACCATCTACGATCAGGAAAGGCCCGTGAAACGAGTTGCGCTCGTGGTGTTCTCGTCTAATTCGTCACTCTGTGGCGGCTTCAATGCCAACATCATCAAAATGATGCAGCATGCAGTGACTGGTCTTGCCGAAAAGATTGGTGCCGAGAATATCGACATCTATCCCATGGGGCGTAAGGTCTATGAAAAGGCGCAGAAACTGGGCTATAACGTGATGGGCGATTGGAGTGCCACGGTGGACAAACCTAACGTGCACGACTGCATCGGACTTGCAATGGAACTGGCTGAGCGGTTTGCCAAAGGCGAAGTTGATAAGGTGGAACTGATATATCATCACTTCAAGAGTGCTGGTTCTCAGATTCTGACCAGTAAAACGTTTCTCCCGATTGATCTGGAAAGCGAGCTGGAACGTGACCATGAGCGTGATCTTACCTCGACCATCGTCACGAAGAAAGCACAGGACTATCTGAAGAAGCATGGACGCAAGCGTGCATCGGCTGATTCTGATGAGGTGGCACCACTGAACGACAACTTCATTGTGGAGCCCGACATGAACACAGTGCTTACTCAGCTCATGCCGAAGATGGCTCATCTGATGCTTTATACTGCTCTGCTTGACAGTGTTGCTTCTGAGCATGCAGCCCGCATGGTGGCCATGCAGACGGCTACCGATAATGCCGACGAACTGTTGCGGCAGTTGAACTTACAATACAATAAGAGTCGTCAGCAAGCAATTACCAGTGAGTTGCTCGACATTGTAGGAGGTTCGGTGAATAATTAGTTTTATAACGAAAGATGAGAGTTGAAGGGCGTGATGATTCTTGCAACTTGCAAAGTTTCATCTTGACTTTCAACTCTCATCTTTTTTTGTGTTATAATCTTCTTAGTGTTTCAACGATGCGAGCCATTTGATTGGGAATGCGTATTTGCTGTGGACACTTCGAAAGACATACCTCACAGTCCTGGCATTTCGATGCCCATTCTTTCTCATTGGGCAATGCTTTCTTATACCCTTCAACAAACTTTTGCTTTTTTTCGGCATAGTTGTCGGCTTGTTTGTCTGGCAGTGGCAGGACGTGTTCGTTCACGGCTTCGTTATAATAGGCAAAGTTTCCCGGAATGTTTACACCGTAGGGGCAGGGCATGCAGTAGGCACAGGTGGTGCATGGAATGGTCGGGAATCCTGCCATCTGGTCTGCAATTTCGGCCAGTAGTTTGTTTTCTGCTTCTGTGCAGGGATCCAATGGTGAGAATGTCTTAACGTTGTCCTCCAGATGTTCCATGCGATTCATACCGCTCAGCACGGTAAGAATATTGTTGTGCGAGCCCACCCAGCGGAAAGCCCATCGCGCCGTGCTGTCGTCGGGGTGTACCGTTTTCAGTTGATCAGCCAGTTCCTTAGCCATTCTTCCAAAAGCACCGCCGCGCAAAGGCTCCATCACCACACATTGCACACCTGTTTTCTCACATTTGTTATACAAGTATTCTGCATCGGCATCTTTCTTCCATCCACCTTTGTTCAGTGATGCGTGTCGCCAGTCGAGAAAGTTCATCTGAATTTGTACAAAGTCCCAGTGATATTCTTCCTGACGATCGAGCAGCCAGTCGAAGTCACGCACGTCACCGTGATAAGAAAATCCCAGATGCTTGATGCGTCCGGCCTCGCGTTCTTTCAGTAGGAATTCCAGCACACCATTGTCCAGAAAGCGTCCTTTCAGCGAGTCCATGCCTCCCCCAATACTGTGCAGCAGGTAGTAGTCAATGTAGTCAACCTTCAGGCGTTCGAGCGACTGTTCATACATTCGTTTCGAGGCTTCAAAACTCCAGCTTCGTCTGTTTTGGTTCGACATTTTCGTGGCTACAAAGAATTTCTCCCTTGGGTGTCGAGCCAATGCGTTGCCTGTAAGCACTTCCGACTGTCCCCCCATATACATGGGAGCTGTATCAAAATAGTTCACCCCGTGTTCAATGGCGTAGTCCACCAGTTGGTTCGTTTCATCCTGATCGTTGGGCAGTCTCATCATTCCGAACCCCAGCAGCGATATGAATTTTCCTGATCCGTGTTGCACGCGATAAGTCATTTTATGTTCGGCACTCTCATTGGGCGTTTTCTCGTTTCCTTTGGCCCATAGATTCATGGGCTCCATGGCCATCATTGCCATGGCTGAGCCAGCTCCGAGTCCCAGTTTTCTCAAAAACTCTCTTCGGCTCATGTCGTTGTATCCTTGCTTTGTCATAGGCGTAGTTTTTTTATTGGTAAATCTTCTCCTCTTGTTTTTTCAGGTGCTTACTTTTGGATGGATTGCTGTCCGTTTCTGATAGTTTCACGGAGATAGGACAGGTTCTCGCCGTTGAAATCGTCGACGTACCAGTCATTGCGTTCGTAGTGCAGGTTCAGCACCACGTCGTTCGGATTATCGTTGTAGACGGTCAGTTCCACGATGGCCGTGCTGTCCGTGATGTCGCGTACTTTCTGAATTTTGTGGTGGAAATCGTCGCAGACATCTTGTCCGCAAATCCAGTAGTCAGCGTCAAACAGAATGTCTTCTGTTTGTGCGCAGATGTCTATAGCTTGCTTCAACAGCTCGTTATAGCGTGTGCTACAATAAAGGCTGTCGGGGTTGGACAGTAAAACGGACTGTCTGATGCCATCTTCCTCGGTATAATGAACCAGACTCCTGTAGATGGTGTCTATGCGTTGACGGATGTAAGCTTCGTTATGTCTGTTGTCTTCGTTTAAATCGGTGGTTAGTGTGCTGTCGCTTCTTTCGGTGTTAATACTGTCAGCAACCTTGTTGTCGCTCTTCTGATTGTTGACGCATGATGCCAGCATGAGTGTGGACATGGCAGCAAGAGTAAAGATTCGTTTCATTTGTAATCTCAAATATTTATATATATATGGTGCAAAGATACAAAAGTTTTTCGATAACAAAATCGTTTCGGAAAAAAATGTCGGGCATAAGACAGAATGTGTTGAAAAAATCGGAAAGCCGACACACAAATATGGTTAATTGTTTGGCTGTTTGCAGGAAAAAAGCTATTTTTGCACCACAAAAACCCTAAAACTAAAAAAAGAAAACAATGACAGCAAAACAAACTATCGAGGCTGGAAAGGCCATCTTGGGAATTGAGTTTGGTAGCACACGCATCAAAGCAGTGCTCATCGATGAGAACAATAAGCCCATTGCCCAGGGCTCGCATGAGTGGGAAAACCAGCTTGTTGACGGTCTGTGGACCTATAGCACTGAAGCTATTTGGTATGGTCTTCAGGACTGCTATGCCGATTTGCGCAAAGATGTGATGAAGCAGTACGACTGCGAGATAGAGTCGTTGGCAGCTATCGGTTTCTCGGCCATGATGCACGGATATATGGCTTTCAATGCGCAGCAGGAAATTCTGGTGCCCTTCCGTACCTGGCGCAACACCAATACGGGCAAGGCTGCTGCCGAACTGTCGAAGCTATTCAACTACAACATTCCTTTGCGCTGGAGCATCAGTCACCTCTATGAAGCCATTCTTGACAACGAAGAGCATGTGCCCAGCATCAAATATCTGACCACACTGGCAGGTTATGTACACTGGCAGGTTACGGGTCAGTTCGTGTTGGGTGTGGGTGATGCTTCGGGCATGCTTCCTGTTGATCCCAACACCAAGACCTACGATGCCACGATGGTGAAAAAGTTTGATGAGTTGATTGCTCCACGCGGCTTCTCCTGGAAACTGCTCGACATTCTGCCTAAGTCTTTGAATGCTGGCGAAAATGCGGGCTTCCTCACTCCCGAAGGTGCCAAGAAACTCGATGTGAGTGGACATCTGAAGGCTGGTATCCCAGTATGTCCTCCTGAGGGCGATGCTGGCACGGGCATGGTGGCCACCAATGCTGTGAAGCAGCGCACGGGTAATGTTTCTGCTGGCACCTCTTCGTTCTCGATGATTGTGCTTGAGAAAGAATTGTCGAAACCATACGAAATGATTGATATGGTGACCACACCCGATGGAAGTCTTGTGGCCATGGTTCACTGCAATAACTGCACCAGCGACATCAACGCTTGGGTGGGCTTGTTCAAGGAGTATCAGCAGCTTTTGGGCGTGCCTGTTGATATGAACGAGGTGTATGGCAAGTTGTTCAACAAGGCTTTGGAGGGTGACACCGACTGCGGTGGCCTGATGGCTTATAACTACGTGAGTGGTGAGCCTGTAACAGGACTGACCGATGGCCGTCCCTTGTTCGTTCGTTCTGCCAACGACAAGTTCAATCTGGCCAATTTTATGCGTGCCCATCTCTATGGTGCCATTGGTGTGCTGAAACTGGGCAACGACATTCTGCTGAAGCAGGAGAACGTGAAGGTGGATCGCATCACAGGCCATGGTGGCTACTTCAAGACCAAGGGTGTTGGTCAGCGCATGTTGGCTGCTGCACTCAACTCGCCCATTTCGGTTATGGAGACTGCAGGCGAGGGTGGCGCATGGGGCATTGCCTTGCTGGCTGGCTATGTGGTGAACAACCCCAATAAACTGTCGTTGGCTGATTATCTGGAAGAAGTTGTCTTCGCAGGCAACACGGGTGTTTCGATTGCTCCCACTTCAGAGGATGTTGAGGGCTTCAATCGCTACATCGAGAACTATAAGTGTGGTCTTGCCATCGAACAGGCTGCCGTTGACAACAAAAAATAAAACGCTATGTTTCCATTGCATCTATTCCATATCATGATGTAGCGCCAATTCTGTTTCAATGCTACTCTGAGGCGAAGTTTCTTTTTTATTCTTCTGTGAGGCTTTGAAAGACTACGAAAGGAAGGAATCGGTGCTTATGGTACAAGAAAAAGTGGAATGCCAATCGGCATTCCACTTTTCTTGTGGGTATTGTTGTCTTAGAGAATGGTCTTCACAGCCTCCAACATGCCCTTGTTCTGAATGAGGTCGAGGAATTGCTTCACCATGGCGTTCAGACCCTGCACCTTGTTCAGGTCTTCCTGCCAAATGAACTCTGCGCCCAATACACCGTCGGCCACCTTCTGCGTGTCGCCCGTTGCCCAGAGCTGCTGCAACAACTCGATAATCTTCGGATCGTCATTAGGCGTAATCTCAGCACCGTCTTCGCGCTTGCCACCCTTGTAATAAGTGATGATGGCAGCCAGACCGAACACCAGGCCCTTGGGCAGTTCGCCCTTGCGCTCCAGATAAGTCTTCACGCCAGGCAGGTCGCGAGCCTGGAACTTGGGGAACGAGTTGAGCATGATGCTTGTAACGGCATGGTCGACGAAGGGGTTGTCGAAACGCTCCAACACGTCGGCAGCAAACTTCTCCAGTTCCTCCATGGGCAGGTCGAGCGTCTGCATCAGTTCGTCGAACTGCACCTTGTGAATATATTTGCCAATAACCTCATGGTTGCATGCATCGCGCACGATGTCCACACCACTCAAGTAGGCCACAGGCGAGAGCACTGTGTGAGGGCCGTTGAGCAGCGTCACCTTACGCTTGTGGTAAGGCTCTTCGCTGGGTACGAACAATACGTGCAGTCCAGCTTTGTCTGCGGGGAACTCCTCGGCAACTTCTTTCGGAGCCTCAATTACCCACAGGTGGAAGTTCTCTGCCTGCACAACCAGATTGTCGCGATAGCCAATCTTTTCCTGAATCTGGGCAATCTCCTTGCGGGGGAAGCCTGGCACAATGCGGTCTACGAGCGTAGCATAGACGCCGCATGAGTTTTCGAACCACTGGCGGAAAGCCTCAGGAAGCTGCCACAGATCGATGTATTTGCGAATGCAATCCTTCAGCACATGGCCATTCAGGAAGATAAGCTCGCAGGGGAAGATGATTAGGCCCTTGGTGGGGTCTCCGTTGAAGGCCTGCCAACGGCGGTAGAGCAGTTGCACCAGTTTGCCGGGATAGCTCGAAGCGGGCTTGTCCTCCAGTTTGCAGTTAGGGTCGAAAGCGATACCAGCCTCGGTCGTGTTCGAGATCACGAAGCGGATCTCTGGCTGCTCGGCCAGTGCCAGATAGGCATCGTTCTGTGAATAGGGGTTGATACAACGACTTATCACGTCGATGCGCTCCAGCGTGTTCACGGGTTTACCATTCTCGCGGCCTTGCAGATTCACGTGGTACAGGCAGTCCTGGCCGTTAAGCCAGTCAATCATGCCGCCGTTCAGGGGCTGAACCACAACTACAGAACCGTTGAAGTTAGTCTTCTGGTCCATGTTCCAGATAATCCAGTCAACGAATGCTCGCAAGAAATTTCCTTCACCAAATTGGATTACCTTTTCTGGCATAACGCTCTTTGGAGCGAATTTTTTGTTTAATGGTTTCATGTTGTTTTTAAGTATGTTTTAAGATTCATTTTTTAAGTTTGTGGCAAAGGTATATATTTTTTTTGAAATCTCCAAAAAAAAGTTGTAACTTTGCACCCAGTTATGAGATTCAATACAGAATTTAACAGAGGTGGCGACTATGATCACTATGAAGTGACAGAGCCGCAGGGGTTGCTTGACTTTTTGATGACTCATGTTCGTCAGAGTCGCACGAAGATCAAAGCCACCCTTCAAGGGCGTGGCATCAAGGTTGATGGCAAGACAGTGTCGCAGTTCGATTTCGCCTTGCAGCCAGGTATGCGAGTGGCTGTGAGCAAGAGCAAGCGCAACCAGCAGGGCTTCAAGAGCCGTTATGTGAAGATTGTCTACGAAGACCGTTGGCTCATTGTGGTTGAGAAGAACACGGGTATTCTATCCATGGCGGCTGGACATTCATCGCTCAACGTGAAGTCGGTGCTCGATGACTATTTCAAGAAAAGCCGTCAAAAGTGCACGGCTCATGTGGTTCATCGTTTGGATCGCGACACTAGCGGTTTGATGGTTTATGCCAAGGACATGGAAACAGAACAAACGCTGGAGCACAACTGGCACAACATTGTCTACGATCGTCGCTATGTGGCTGTGGTGAGTGGTGAGGTGGAACAAGACGAAGGCACCATTCAGAATTGGCTGAAGGACAACAAGGCTTACATCACTTACAGTTCGCCTGTTGACAATGGCGGCAAACTGGCCATTACCCATTTTCATGTGCTCGACCGCACCACCGATCATTCACTTGTGGAGTTCAAACTGGAAACGGGACGTAAGAATCAAATACGTGTTCATTCGGCCGACATGGGCCATCCTGTTTGTGGCGATCCCAAGTATGGCAATGGCGACGATCCCATTCATCGTCTTTGCCTGCATGCCTGGTTGCTATGTTTCCATCACCCTGTAACGGGCGAACCCATGGAGTTCGAGACCCCCATCCCCACGGCCTTCCGACTAATGTTCAAACATTAAGTAACGTTCAAACATTAAGCAAATATCGTATTTCCCCGTTGAAGCTATGGATAATGTTCACTACTATATTGTTTTGCTGCTTGCCATCATAGCAGGTTTTGTTATAATAAAAAAAGTGGCCAGCTGTCTGCTCAAGACGGTGCTGTTCGTCTTCCTGCTGGTTTTACTGGCCTGTGCCTATTTTGTGCTGCAAGGCTAATTTTCTTTCATTGCGCTGCTGTCTCCTGTTCGAAGAACTGGTCGAACTGTTCCCTTAGCAGCGCAGTGTTGGCAATGATGTTGCGCAGTTGTCTCAAGTTCTGTTCGTTTTTCGAGCCGGGAATCCACAGCTTAATGTAGCCGTTGGCTCCATATTTGTTGTCCATGTGTTCCTTGAAGCGCATCCATTGGTGCTCACGGTCCAGTTCTGGATAGTTGTCGAGACCGTATTGTACGGTGCGCCTGAACACCACGTCGGGCGAAAGATCGCGGTCGGCCTCGGCCACGATTCTTCCGTAGATGCTGCGTGGCGAGTGTGATGCCGAAGCTCTGTGGTCCTCAATGGCCTCGCGCATAATCTTGATTTGCTCGGCTGAGAACCACCGCCTCAGCCTTGCATCCTGAGCCATTATTTTTCCTCCCGTGATGTGGTGAATGGCCCTGGGGCCTTGCATGCCAATGTCGTGATAGGCGGCAATGGTGTACACCATGTTTACGTCGGCCCCAGTTGATTGTGCCAGCTCCAGCGATCGCCTGATTACACGTGTCACATGTTCCATCGAGTGGGCTTTGTCAAACTGGGCATATTGGGGCAGTATTTGTGTTTCCACAAACTCCACCAGGTCGAGTGAGGCAGTATTCTTCAGCATAGCGCAAGTCATATTTTTTGCAAATATACGAATAAAAAGTGAAAACGGAACGAATGTTTATGATTTATTTTGTACTTTTGCAGCGAACTTTTCGGCTGACCGGAAGCAGAGGCGTTTTATAACACCTCGTTGAGGTTAGTTATATAGAAGTAGGTTTTCTAAAGACATCAGGCGTAATGATGATGAACCAACAAAAGACAGTAAAGAAAAATTCTCTCCGAGCATGGCTGTTGGCCGCTCGCCCCAAGACGCTTTCGGGTGCAGCCGTGCCTGTCATGATAGGTTTGGCGCTGGCTTGGAGCGATGCTCAGGCTTATTATGGTGGCGTGTTCAGCTGGACGGCTGCCATTCTCTGTATGCTGTTTGCCTTTGTCATGCAGATTGACGCCAACTTTATCAACGATTTCTTCGACTATGTGAAAGGCACCGACGACCGTGCTACTCGTCTTGGCCCTGAGCGTGCCTGTTCTCAGGGATGGGTCAGCATTCAGGCCATGAAACGAGCCATTGCCTTCACCACATGTTTGGCATGTGTGATGGGCTTGCCGCTTGTGTGGTTTGGCGGTCTTGAGATGATAGCCGTGGGGGTGTTGTGCGTGCTGTTCTGTTTTCTCTACACCACCCACCTTTCTTATATGGGACTGGGCGATGTGCTTGTGTTGCTCTTCTTTGGCCTCGTTCCCGTATGCATCACCTATTACATTCAGCTTCACACCATCAGTCTTGAGGTGCTGGGTGCCTCCGTTGCCTGTGGCCTTGTGATTGATGCACTGCTGTTGGTCAACAATTTTCGCGATCGTGACACCGATGCTCAGGCTGGCAAGACAACGCTCGTGGTGCGCCTTGGCGCCCGTGTTTCCCTGTGGCTTTATCTTGGCGTGGGCGTGATGGCTTGTGCTTTGGGGGGCATTTTCCTCATGGCTGGCCATGTGCTTGCCTTTGTGTTGCCTTTTGTTTATCTGGTGCTGCATGTCTTCACTTGGCTGCACATGAAGTCTATCTGGCAGGGCCGCGAACTCAATAATTGCCTGGGCGAGACGGCACGCAACATTCTTATCTATGGCCTGCTCGTGGCTGCAGGCGTGCTTCTTTGAACAACAAGAAAAATGGAAACAAAAAACATACACATCAGCGACTACAATTATGATTTGCCCGACGAGCGCATTGCCAAGTATCCCCTGGCACAGCGTGATCAGTCGAAGCTGCTCATCTATAATCAGGGCCAGATTAGCGAGGACCTCTTCTGCCATCTGCCCCAGTATCTGCCTGCTGGTTCGCTCATGGTGATGAACAACACCCGTGTGATTCAGGCTCGCATGCACTTCCGCAAGTCCACGGGTGCCCTCATAGAGATTTTCCTGCTCGAGCCAGCTCTGCCCAGCGACTATGAACTCATGTTTCAAACCACAGGATGCTGCTCCTGGTATTGCTTGGTGGGCAATCAAAAAAAATGGAAGGATGGCACGCTGGAGCGCCATTTCCCAACGCCCAAGGGCGAAGTCTGTCTCAAGGCCACACGCACCGGAGTGCATGGCACCAGTCAGTGCATCGAGTTCCAATGGGACATGCCCCTGTCTTTTGCTGAGATTATCGATGCTGTGGGCGAACTGCCCATTCCTCCCTATCTGAACCGTGCCACCGAGGAGAGCGACAAGACCACCTATCAGACTGTCTATTCCAAAATAAAGGGCAGCGTGGCAGCTCCTACCGCAGGTCTGCACTTCACTCCCCAGGTGCTGCAGGCCATCGATGAGCGTGGCATACATCGTGAAGAGCTCACGCTGCATGTGGGTGCAGGCACCTTCAAGCCCGTGAAGAGCCAGGAAATATCCGGTCACGAGATGCACACTGAGTATATTGCCGTGCGTCGCCAGACACTTCTGCAACTGTTGGCTCACAAATGCCAGGCCATTGCCGTGGGAACCACCAGCGTGCGCACGCTTGAAAGCCTGTATTACATGGGTTGCAAACTCATTGCCAATCCCAGTCTCAGCGAAGACCAACTGCACGTGAACCAGTGGGAACCTTATGAGTCGCCTCTGCCGCCCTGTGCCCAGCCTTCGGCCAGCGAAGCCTTGCAGGCTGTTGTCAGTTGGCTCGACCGCAATGGTCTCGACACCCTTCATGGCAGCACGCAAATCATCATTGCCCCAGGCTATGAGTATAAGATTGTGCAGATGCTCATCACCAATTTCCATCAGCCGCAATCAACCCTGCTACTGCTTGTCAGTGCTTTTGTGCAGGGCAACTGGAGAAAAATCTATGACTACGCTCTTTCCCACGATTTCCGGTTCCTGAGCTATGGTGACTCGTCGTTGCTCATCCCGTCGCCCTGCTCAGTGCTCTCGACGGTGATTTCCATTGCCATCGTGCTGCTGGCCCTTTATGCAGGGCCCTATGTGTTGTTGCTGTTGCCCGTGCTTGGCTTGGCATGCTTTTTTATTTCACGCAAGGAGAAAAGAGGTGTTGCTGTGGGTTCGGGAGGTGTTTCTGTGGTCTATGGCAGCATTGACGAAGTGACGGAACGCTATGGCGAAGCTGCCGATGTAGTGGTACTCGATGCTTCTCGTGCCAACGAGCTGATAGCACTGATGCTTTTCTATCCCGACCACGATGTAGTGGTGATTGCAGGTGAGGAAATGAAACTGAGCAGTTTGCTGTCTGTGACAGCTAAAAACATGGCCACACCTTACACGCTTGACGAGTGGGCAGTGATTCTCTCGACCAACAATCATGCACGTCCCACCGTGAGACTTCGTGTGGGCTACGACGGCGGACGTGCCATGGAAATAGCAGCTCAGATTGATGCTCACATTGGGTGAATTTTAAAGTCACGATATGAGCGTAAACTGTTGCTGACAAATTGGTTCCGTTATCATTCTTTGTGGAAAATATCGGCCACTACATATTCTGACTGGGTGCCTATGCGGAATTTTCCACCCCAGATGCCCAGCCCCGACGACACATAGTATTGTGTGTTGCCCCGACGGTGGCTTCCCCATGAACATTCGTAGATGGCATTGGTAATCCAGGATATGGGCCACACCTGACCTTGGTGGGTGTGCCCACTCAGTTGGAAGTCGATGCCTGCTTGCTCGGTTTTCTCCAAGGCGTAAGGCTGGTGGTCGAGCAAAATGGTGTAGGGGCGCAGTTGTGTTACAGTTCCGATTGTGTTAGCTTGGGCCACCAGCTGAGCCACGGTCTTGCGATGAATGTTGGTGCGGTCGTCACGTCCAATGATGAGCAGGGTGCTGTCGATGACGGTGCTCGAGTCGCACAGCAGGTGTATGCCTGCATCTTGGTAGAATTGTCTGGCCAATGGCATCTGGCTGTAGTATTCGTGGTTGCCCACACAGGCATAGATAGGGGCCTTGATGCGTCGCAGTTCGGCAGCCATGTCTTCCTTGATGAGTGGAGCCACGCTCACGTCGATGATGTCGCCCGCAATGAGTACCAGGTTGGGCTGCTCGGCGTTAATCAAGTCAACCCAGTGCGTCAGGTCGTGGCGCGTGTTGTGGTAGCCCAGATGCAGGTCGCTCATCATCACGATGCGGTAGTTGTGTGCCAGCGGCTTTGTGGTGCTGAGGCTAAGTGGCACACGCTTCTTGTTATAATAATGCAGGTTGCCGCAAACAAAGACGGTAAGCATGAATCCCGTAATGGCCACCGAAGAAACGGCACTGTCATAGAGCCAGGATCGCGGCACCAGGTGGAGCAGTCGCCCTGCGTCGAGCAGCAGGAAAAGCATGGTGAGGTAGAGCAGAACGAAGATAGACGAGGTGCCCACTTCGTAGAGCACGCGTGCCAGCCACAGGGGCAACTTGTCGAGCACGCCTCCCAGGTCGAGAAACAGCAGCAGGAAACACAGAATCCCCACACCAATGACAAGCCATTTCCAACCATTTCCTAAAGGCAGAATGGCCCATACATGCCAAGCCACATAGGCCACGCCCAGAAACGGCAAGACCATGAAAATCAGCATCCACATTGTTTTCATTCTTTGATAGTCGTTTTGCAATTTGACTGCAAAATTACTGGAAAAATGTGGTTCTGCAAAATAATTGTCTTTCTTTTTCCTAATCCTGTTGCAGCGCCTCACGTAGTAGGTCGAGTGCTTTTTGCGCATCTTTTGTCTCTTCAAGCAGCGATACAAAGCGTGAGCCGATGATAGCTCCTGCTGCATTGGTCTGAGCAGACTGCAGGGTGGTGCGGTTGCTGATGCCGAAGCCAATCATGCGCGGATTGCGCAGTTGCATGTTGTTCACGTGGTTGAAGTAGTCCAGATGCTCCAGGCTGAAAGATTTGCGGGCACCCGTGGTGGCTGCGGCCGACACCATGTAGATGAAGCCGCTGGTGTGGGCATCAATCAGACGAATGCGCTCGTCGCTTGTTTCGGGTGTAATGAGCATGATTACCTTGAGGCCGTAGCTTTCAGCCACGGGCTTCAGCGTGTTCATATAGTCCTGGAACGGCAGGTCGGGAATAATCATTCCGCTCACGCCGCTATCCACGCACGACTGGCAGAATGCCTCAATGCCATACTGCATGATGGGATTGAGATAGCCCATCAGCACAAGCGGAATGCTCACATCGTTCTTGATGGTCTTGAGTTGCGCAAAGAGGTGTGCCAGCGTCATGCCATTGCGCAGGGCCGTGGTGGCAGCCTGCTGAATAACGGGGCCGTCGGCCATGGGGTCGCTGAAGGGGATACCCACTTCAATCATGTCAATGCCGCCACGGTTGAGTGTCTTGATAATATTGGTAGTGCTTTCCAGAGTGGGAGCTCCGGCACAGAAATAGAGCGAAAGCAACTTGCGGCCCTGACGCTCAGAAAACAGTTGGTCGATTTTATTCATAGTTGTGAAATGAAATTTTTAAGTTTTTCAATATCTTTCAGCCCAGGCCGTTGTTCGAAACGTGAGTTCAGGTCGATGCCTGCACATAGGGGGTGTGAGAAGGAGCGAATGGCAGGGGCATCGTCGGGACCTATGCCGCCGCTGAGCAAGAAGGGCAGCGGACCTTGATAGGTCTGCAGCAACTGCCAGGGAAAGTGCTTGCCGCTGCCTCCGGTCGAGGCACACTTGGTGTCGAACAACAGATAGTTGGCCGTGTCGTCATAGTCGTGGCACAACAGCAGGTCGGCCTGGGTGCTCATGCCAATGGCTTTGAGCAGCAGCGTGCCAGGGGGCAGCATGGCGCGCAATTGGCGCAGCAGGCTTGGCGATTCATGGCCGTGCAGCTGAACAGCGCCCAGTCCATAGCGTTCCACGCAACGGACAATGGTGGCGGGCTGCTCGTCGACAAACACACCCACGCGTTTCACGCCTGTTGGCAGTGCTTCTGGCTCTGTGTCGAGTGCAAGCTGCTCAGGGCTGAGCCGCATGCAGCGGGGCGAGGGAGCATAGAAAATCATGCCCGCCCAGTCGATGCCCAGCGATGCCACCTGTTTGATGTTCATGCCTTCGCAAAGACCGCACACTTTGATGATGTAGGGACGGTTCATAGCTGTTCAACGAATTGTTGTAAGGCCAAGCCAGGGCTGGGCGCCTTCATGAAACTCTCACCAATGAGGAAACCGCTGAAGCCTGCTTTTCGCAACATTCTCACCGTTGCAGGCTGCGAAATGCCGCTTTCGCTCACCTTCACGGCATCGTGGGGCAACAGTTCTGCCAGTCGGAAAGAGTTTTCTATGTCGGTGCAGAACGAGCCCAGGTTGCGGTTGTTGATGCCGCAGAGGTCGGGTTGCAACTCAGCATATTCTAATTCTGCTTCGCTGTGCATTTCAAGCATCACTTCCAGTCCCAGGGCATGAGCCTTGTCAATGAGCAGGCGGCAGGTGGCCTTGTCGAGACAGGCGGCAATGAGCAGCACGGCTGAAGCCCCACACAGGGCAGCTTCGTAGAGTTGCATTTCGTCGATGACGAAATTTTTGTACAGGATGGGAATGGTGACACCCGATGCCCGTGCCTCGCTGATGAAACGGTCGTGGCCGCCAAAGAATTGCTTGTCGGTCAGAATCGAGATGGCAGCTGCTCCGTTTTGCTGGTAGCTCAGCGGAATGACAGAGGCTTGCCCTTCTTCCTTGATCCAGCCTTTTGAGGGCGAGCGCCGCTTGAACTCGGCAATGATGCCCGTGGAACTATTTAGCAGGGCTTGGCGCAGCGAGGGCTTGGGGGCACGCATGCGCTCCAGTTCCTGACGCTTAGTGGCAATGATTTGTTCTAAAATATCGTGCATGGTTTGGGGATGAGACTAATAAGCCCATAGTTTTTTAAGAGTTCAGTTCTGCAAATTTCTTGAAGGTGCGCAGGGCGGCTCCGCTTTCAATGCTCTCACGGGCAATGGCAATGCACTCATCAATGCTCTTCTGACCACGCTCCAGCACCTGAATGGCAAAGGCTGCATTGGCCAGCACCACTTCCTTCTGACCTGGCAGACAGCGGTTCTCGAGCACGGAGTCGAAAATCTGGGCAGCCTCGTCCTCAGTGGCACCAGCCACCAGTTCCTCGGGCTTGATAATCTGGAGTCACTTTGAAGTCGCCCGTGAGCGATATTTCGTCATAGCCGTCGATGCTGTTCACGATGCCATAGTCGATGCCAATCTTCTGATACACATTGTTGTAGAGTCGCATCTGGTCCAGGTTGGCCACGCCCAGGAGCTGGCACTGGGGCTGTGAGGGGTTGACGATGGGCCCCAACAGATTGAAGATGGTGGGAAACTGCAGGGCCTTGCGGATTGGGCCCACAAACTTCATGGCGCTGGCAAAGAGTTGGGCATGCAGATAGACGATGCCGCATTCGTTGATGGAACGGTTCAGACGGTCGATGTCGTTGGTGAACTTGATGCCGTGATGGGCAATCACGTTGCTGGCCCCCGATGTGCTGGTGGCGGCATAGTTGCCATGCTTGGCCACTTTGTAGCCGGCTCCGGCAATGACGAAACAGCTGGTAGTCGAAATGTTGAAGGTGTTCTTGCGGTCGCCGCCAGTGCCCACCACGTCTATGTAGCGGTCGCACTTGAGGGGGGCATGGACGCCCGTTTCCAGTATGCCGTCGCGAAAGCCCAACAACTCGTCTACGGTGACACCGCGCATTTGCAACGCCGTGAGCAGGGCGGTGATTTGCTCGTTGGGGTAGTCGCTGTGGGTGATGCCCACGAGTATTTCCTTCATTTCTTCACGAGAGAGACTCTCGTGGTTCAGCATCCTGTTGAGGATGTCTTTCATTGTCTGTGCCATAATGTCGCTTTATAAGTTAATCCAGTTTTTGATGATGTCTTTGCCTTGCGGTGTGAGCACGCTTTCGGGATGAAACTGAATGCCGTGCAGGCTGTAGTGGCGGTGGCGCAGGGCCATGATCTGTCCTTCGTCGCTTTCGGCTGTAATCTCAAGACAGTCGGGCAGTCCTTCGCGCGACACCACCCAGGAGTGGTAGCGCCCCATGGTGATGCGTCGGGGCAGACCAGCAAAGATGGGGTCGTTGCCCAGTTGTGTGCCTTCGGTGGCCACGCCATGAAACACTTCCGACAGATTTTCCAGATGTGCCCCAAAGGCTTCGCCTATGGCTTGGTGGCCCAGACAGACACCCAGCATGGGCTTGCGACCGGCATAGGTCTTGATTACGTCGAGCAGCAATCCCGCTTCTGAGGGAATGCCAGGGCCTGGCGAGAGAATAATCTTGTCGAATATCTCCAGTTGTGATAATTGAAACTGGTCGTTGCGAAACACGCTGACCTTGGCTCCCAGCTCTTTTACTAAATGCGACAGGTTGTAGGTGAACGAGTCGTAGTTATCAATGATGACGATGTTCATAGTTTTTCTGCCATTTCTATTGCCCGACGCAGCGCACCGAGTTTGTTGTTTACTTCCTGTAGTTCGTAATCCTCATTGCTTTTGGCCACGATGCCGCCACCAGCCTGGAACCACAGTTCGCTGTTGCGGCTGACGAAGGTGCGAATGGTGATGGCCTGGTTGAGCGAGCCGTCAAGGCCAATGAAGCCAATGCAGCCGCCATAGGCACCACGGTTGTGGGGCTCGTAAGCCGAGATGAGTTGCATGGCACGCACCTTGGGTGCTCCTGAGAGTGTGCCGGCAGGGAAGGTGTCGATGAAAGTCTTGATGGGGTCGGCCCCCTCGTCGACTTTGCCTGACACGCGACTCACAAGATGAATCACGTGTGAATAGTACTGAATGTCTTTATAGTATTCCACCTTCACGTTGTGGCAGTTGCGCGAAAGGTCGTTGCGTGCCAGGTCTACCAGCATCACGTGTTCCGCATTCTCTTTCGGGTCGTTGCGCAGGAACTCGGCTCCTTGGCGGTCTTTCTCGGCATTGCCCGTGCGTTTGGTGGTGCCGGCAATGGGGTCGATGTAGGCGGTGTAAGCAGACGTGAACGGTGCGTTTTGATCGGTGGACTGAGTGTGGCGTTCAATGCGGCAATGTGTTTCGGGACTGCTGCCAAAGATTCGGAAGCCGCCAAAGTCGAAATAGAACAGGTAGGGACTGGGATTGATGCTGCGCAGGGCGCGATAGAGCTTGAAGTCGTCGCCCTCATACTTCTGAATGAACCGGCGCGAGAGCACAATCTGGAACACGTCGCCACGCAGACAGTGCTGAATGCCCCGACGAATGTTGGCCTTGTGTTCCTCGTCGGTCAGCGAAGAACTAACGTTGCCCACCGGACGGAAGTCGTAGGGCTGAATGCTGGCCTTGTTCATGGCCTTGAGAATGGTGTCGATGGCAGTGCTCTCGAGTGAGACAATGGTGAGCTGGTTGTTGAAGTGGTCGAACACGATGATGTCACGAAACATGATGTAGAGCACATCGGGGGCATCGTTCTTCTCCTGTGTCTCGTCTTTCACGTCGATGTCTTCAAAGTAGCGCACGGCATTGAACGACGTGTAGCCGTAGAGTCCGCAGAACTGTGATTGCTCGCCCGTTACGTTGATATGGTCGATAAGGGCGTGAATGGCTTTGTCGGTGCCGAATTGTCGGCTGATTTCGTGGCGTAGCGTGCTGCCATCGGGAAAGTTCACAATGGCCTGGCCGTGGCTGACGGCCACACTGGCCATGGGATGAATGCCGATGAACGAACGTGAGTTGTCCTTGGAGTGATAGTCGGAGCTCTCCATCAGGGCACTTTGTGGGTAGAGGTCACGCAGTCGCATGTAGACACCCACAGGCGTGTAGACATCAGCCAGGATGGTCTTGCTTGTCGTGGTGAAGTTAAAAGTTTCCATATTCTCCTGCCATTTGTTTGTTGTTCAGATAGGTTTCCACGTCTTTATCGCCTCGTCCTGAAACGGTCAGCACCACCACGTCGGTGGGTTTGAATTTCATTTTCTGCAGGGCGGCAATGGCATGGGCACTTTCCAGTGCTGGAATGATGCCTTCCATGCGTGTCAGTTCATAGGCGGCACGCACGGCTTCGTCGTCGTTGATGCTGAAGACGGTGGCGCGGTGCTGTGTGGCCAGGTTGGCGTGCATGGGGCCAATGCCCGGATAGTCCAGGCCAGCCGATATGCTTTCGGCCTCAATAATCTGTCCGTCGGATGTTTGCATCACCAGTGTCTTGGCTCCATGCAGTATTCCCAGTCGGCCGGCATGAATGGTAGCTGCCGTGTGGCCGGTGTCGGCTCCCTTTCCGCCAGCCTCGGCCAGCACGATCTTTACGCGTGTGTCGTCAATGTAGTGGTAGATGGTTCCCGCAGCATTCGAACCGCCGCCCACGCAAGCCATGAGGTAGTCGGGGTAGTCGCGGCCCGTCTTTTCCAGCAATTGCTCCTTGATTTCTTTTGAGATGATGCTTTGCAGACGTGCCACCAGGTCGGGATAGGGATGTGGTCCCACGGTGCTTCCTATTATATAAAAGGTGTCCTGGGGGTGACAGCACCAGTCGCGGATGGCCTCGTTGGTGGCATCCTTCAGTGTCCAGTTGCCTGTCTTCACAGGGCGCACTTCAGCACCCAGCATCTTCATGCGTTCCACGTTCACGTGCTGTCGCTCCACGTCGAGTGCTCCTTGATACACCACGCAGGGCATGTCCATCAGGGCGCACACCGTGGCTGTGGCCACACCGTGCTGTCCGGCTCCCGTCTCGGCAATGATGCGTTTCTTGCCCATCTTCTTGGCCAGCAGAATCTGTCCGATGGTGTTGTTAATCTTGTGGGCACCCGTGTGGTTCAGGTCTTCGCGTTTCAGGTAGAGCTGGCAGCCATATTTCTCGCTCATGCGGCGTGCCAGATACAAGGGCGAAGGGCGGCCCACATAGTCGCGCAACAGCTGCATGTATTCGTCCTGAAACTCCTTCGATTCCAGGATGGGCAGGTATTGCTCTTGCAGTTTCTTCACCGTGGCATAGAGAATTTCGGGCACGTAGGCACCGCCAAACTCGCCATAGTAACCTTGTTCATTAACTAAATAACTCATATTTATTTGGTAGTTTTTGTGAATGTTTTGTTTGAACTGAAATAAGGCTCGCCGCAAGAACGACGAGCCTTTTCTTTGTGTGTGGTGCTATATCAGCAGGAAGCACATGGCTGTTGTCTCACGATTTCTTGAATCCTGAGTCTTGCCACCACCATGTGTTTGCTAATACTTTCATGTTTTTGTTGTTTAGTTTTTGTTGGGTGCAAAGATATGCATTAATTTTCGTTTATGCAAATTTTTTCCCTGTTTTTTTCAAAAATAATTCAAAAGTGATAGTATTCTTGCATTCTTATGCAGTTTTTGGGTTCTTCTATAGCATTGTTCAAGAGGGCATGCTTAATCGCGATAGAACCACGAAAGCAGCGAGTTGATCCAGCCAATGGTGCAGCGAAACCAGCGATAGGTGCTGGTGGGCTTGCCGCCGAAGCGCAGGATGAACTCGCGAAAACTGTTGTGGCGAAATGGAAGTCCCACGTCGAGAAAGAAGATGTGAGCATAGCCACGACTGTGGGCATCTTTGATGGCATGCCACACGGTGAGCTCGTCGGGATGCAGCCAGGCATAGCTCTTGCGTCTGAAGGCAGCATACCACAGATAGGCCTGTCCCTCGCTGTAGACCACAACCGAACAGCCAATGATGCGGTTGCGATATTTGGTGATGAAGAGTCTACCGGCTTCGCGTGGCAGGATTCTGAAGAAGTGGTCGTCGGGCACATAGCGTTTGGGCTTCAGCCAGTTGTGGTGGCGCAGCAAGCGCGAAAAAGCCAGAAACTCATCGTCGGTCGTCACCTCTTGAGTGGTCACACCCTTGGCATAGGCATCCTTGATGTGTTGGTGCAAACGGGGGCCCAGTCGCTCTTCGGGTGTGTGAGAGTGAAGCGAGTTGTGAATGCTCATCCAGCGCACGGGGAAAAAGCCCTGCTGGCGAAACGACTTATAGCCGAACATCTTTTGCGACAGGTTGCTCACTTCGAAGTAGAGCACACGTCGGCCCATCTTGCGGTTGATGGCCGACAGCATGGCTTCGAAAAGTTGTTCGCGTGGATAGGGACTTTCGGCATAGACACCTTCACCGTAGATGCGGCAGTGCATATAAAAATAAGGTGGAAACCACGACGAGCGATAGCGCACCAGTGCCAGCAACTGGGCAACGACTTTGCCGTCGGCGTCCTCGGTGGTGACGAGATAGGGGCGATGCCGGGGCGTTTGTCGGCACAGATCGAAAAGCAGCCGGCTAGAGAACAAACTGCCCGTCGGGAGTTTTTCGGGCAGTTCGTCGGTGCTGCTGTAGATGTGGGTCGTAAGTTCGCTCATCAGTGGCAAAGATACAAAAGAGTTGCTAATTTGACCGTAGTTGAAGGTTGCTTACCCCTGTTGTTTAACTTTTTTTATAGCAAAAAGCGTGAAAATCCAGACTCTTCTATCGGCAAACTGCCAACACTTTCGTATCTTTGCACATATTAACTTTCACAATTAAATAAGAATTGCAATGAATAGTTTCAAGGATTTAGCAATGCTGCGCCGTTCGCATCGCAAGTTCACTGAGCAGGAAATCGATGCCGACGACGTGAAGCTCATTCTCAGGGCTGCACTCATGGCCCCCACAAGCAAAGGCTCGCGGGCATGGCATTTCGTGGTGGTCGACGATAAAACAGATTTGGAAAAACTGGCCGATGCCAAGGACATGGGGGGACAGTTCCTCAAGGGAGCCTCCCTGGCAGTAGTGGTGCTGGGCGATCCGTTGGCAAACGACTGTTGGGTGGAGGATGGCTCTATTGCTGCCATCTCCATGCAGTATCAGGCCGAAGACCTGGGACTGGGATCGTGTTGGGTGCAGTTGCGCGGTCGTGGACTGTCAGACGGAACTTCTGCCGATACTGTTGTGCGTGGCATCCTGAATGTTCCTGAAAACCTGTGTGCGCTGTGTGTAGTGGCTTTCGGACATAAGGCCGACGAGCGCAAGCCGCAGAACGAGGACAAGCTGAAGTGGGAAAACGTTCATTTAGGTAAATTCTGACGTGTGATGGAACTGGTGATGGTTGGAGCCGGACGCTTGGCCACAAATTTGGCCATTGCGCTGCATGAGAAAGGCAACCGTGTGCTGGCTGTCTTTAGTCGCACGCAGGTGGCAGCTGCGACGTTGGCCGATAGAGTAGGGGCCACCGCCACTGCAGAGATTGATGCATTGCCATGCCATGCCGATGCTTTCATTCTGGCCCTGAAAGACGATGCCTTACCAGGCGTCATAGCCCGACTGGCCCGGCACAGGACTGATGCTGTTTTCTTGCATACGGCAGGTTCGGTGCCCATGAGGGTGTTTCTGCCACATGCGCAGCACTATGGGGTGCTCTATCCCATGCAGACTTTCTCAAAGGAACGCTTGGTAGATTTCGCGCGCGTACCTTTTTTTATTGAAGGTAGCGACGACCGTGCCTTGCAGGTAGCACGGCAAATCGCTTCTTCGCTCAGCAGCGAGGTGCGGCCCATGAGCAGCGACGAACGCCGCTATCTGCATCTGGCAGCCGTCTTTGCCTGCAACTTCTCCAACCACTGCTATGCCTTGGCGGCTGAGATTCTGCAACGCCACGGGCTGCCTTTCAGTGTGATGCAGTCACTGGTCGAAGAGACTGTTGAGAAGGTGGCCACACTGTCGCCCCGCGAAGCACAGACGGGCCCCGCCGTGCGATACGACGAACAGGTGATGAACGCCCAGTTGCAGCTGTTGTCCGAACTGCCCACAGCTCGGCGGGTGTATGAAGTGATGAGCCAAAGCATTCATCAATTAGCAACGACAAATGATTAACTACGATTTAAGCAAAATACGGGCCATTATCTTCGATGTGGATGGTGTGCTGAGTGCCGAAACCATTACCCTATCGGCCAGTGGCGAACCACTGCGCACGGTGAACATCAAGGATGGCTATGCCATTCAGTTGGCAGTGAAGCGTGGCTTGCTCATTGCCATTATGACGGGTGGAAACACCGAGGCGGTCAGGATTCGCTATGAGAGGCTTGGGGTGAAAGACGTCTACATGGGGTGTGCTGTGAAGATAAAGACCTACGAAGAGTTTCTTCAGAAGTATGGTCTGAGCGATGTTGAGGTGATGTACATGGGCGACGACATACCCGATCTGGAAATCATGCGCCGTGTCGGTTGTCCTGTATGCCCCAACGATGCCTGTCCCGACATTCGTGAGGCCAGCGTCTATGTGAGCAGCAAGTGCGGTGGTCATGGCTGTGGGCGCGACGTGATAGAACAAACGCTCAAGGCACAAGGCAAGTGGGTCATGGACGAAAAGGCTTTTGGATGGTAAAGAATGTAATTGAAACTATGCTTGACAATCTGAAGAAATATCATATAGTGCTGGCCAGTAACTCGCCGCGTCGTCGCGAACTGCTGGGCGGACTGGGCATCGACTTCCAGGTGAAGGTGCTGCCCGACGTGAGTGAAAACTTTCCTGAGAACCTGCCTGTGGAGCGTGTGGCCGAATTTATTGCCAAGGAAAAGGCCGAAGCCTATCGTGAAGCAATGCAGGCCAACGAGTTGATTATCACTGCCGACACCATTGTGGTGGTGGGCAGCGAGGTGCTGGGCAAGCCTGCTGGCCCCGACGAGGCAAGGAGCATGCTGCAAAAGCTGAGCGGTTGCAGTCATCAGGTCATCACGGGGGTGTGTCTCACTACGCTTCAGGAGCAGCGTTGCTTTTCGGTGACTACGCATGTCACGTTTAAGCAGCTGAGCCAGGAAGAAATAGACTACTACATTGCAACCTATCAACCCTTCGACAAGGCTGGTGCCTATGGCATTCAGGAGTGGATAGGCTACATTGGCGTGACTCGTCTTGAGGGCAGCTATTTCAATGTGATGGGGCTTCCCGTGCAGCGCATTTACACCGAACTGCAGACATTTCAGTAGTTTTTTTATTTTTTAAGAAATAATTTGTCGAAAAGTCTTGGAATATCAAACTAAAATGTTTACCTTTGCACTCGATAACTAGTAATTTTAATCTATATTTATCATTTTCCAAAGTTTTTTAGGGAATCTGTCTGAGAAGATCGATTCCCTATTTTTTTGCGTAGCATTTGGCGTAAGCTGTACGCCTCAATCCTTGCCATATTCTCCACAAAGTCATCCTCATTGCAAACTGTTTTCTGATGGTATTCGGCCCGAATACAGATTGTTTTCGCGGCAAAAACAAACTGTATTTGGGTCGAATACAGTTTGTTTTTAAGCCAAATACAAAATGAAAACAAAAATGACAAATTAAAAAACAACGGATTTTTACAGAAAACATTTGGCGGTATCAGTCTAAAAACGTACCTTTGCAGCATGCTGTGCCCAGATGGAGACAGCGGGTAATGAATAAAAACTATAAAAAAATATGACAATGAAAAGATTGAAAATGATGGCATTGCTGTTCTTGACAGTTCTGCCTTTGTCGGCACAGGTGGCATTCAATGTGAAGGGTGTGGCTCATAGCGAGGCTAAAAGCCTGATGTTGATAGACATGGGCAACCGTAATGCTCAACCAGAAAACGTGACGGTTACTGCAGGCCACTTCACCGTGACTGGCAACAAGCCCGATGGCACCATCATGGTGCTGCGCGACATGGATCATCGCATGCAGAGCTTCTTCATTGTAGACAGCACGCCAGTGGAACTCGATATGAATACCGATGCTGTGAAGGGCTCAAAAGCCAACGAGCAACTCTCGGCTTTGGTGAGAAAGCTGAACGATGCCAAGACAGAAGATGACATGACGAAGGCATTGAGCCAGGCCATTGACGATAATCGCGACAATGCCGTGGCTGCCTTTGCACTGAGTCAGTTGATGTATGGCTTGACATACGACGAGCTGAAGCAAATTATTGAGCGAAACGATCCGTTCCTGCAGCATCCGCTGTGCGAGCAAGCCAAACAGCAACTGAAGGCTCTGGGCCTGCGTGCTCCCGGAACGATGTTCAAGGATTTGGAAGAGACCGACACGCTGGGCGTGACCCACAAGTTGAGCGAATATGTGGGACGAGGCCAGTATGTGCTCATCGACTTCTGGGCTTCGTGGTGCGGTCCCTGCATGATGGAGATGCCCAATGTGAAAGCCAATTACGACAAGTATCATCCCAAGGGATTCCAGGTGGTGGGGCTCTCGTTCGACCGTGCTGCAGAGCCGTGGAAGAAAGCAATACGCGAAAAGCAGCTGAACTGGATTCACCTGTCCGACCTGAAGTTCTGGCAGACGGTGGCCGCAGAGACGTATGGCATTCGCAGCATTCCCTCGAGCGTGCTCTGCGATCCTGAAGGAAAGATTGTGGCCGTCGACCTGCGTGGTGAGAAGTTGGGCGAATGTCTGAAAGCCATCTATGGCGAGTAGACCGAAGGTAGGGGCAGGCCCTGTGCCAGCCCGAAATCAGTGATGATTATCATTTTTTTAAAAGAATAGAAAACTATGAAATTAAGTGGAAGAAGAGAGAGCACGAACGTAGAAGACCGTCGCGGCATGAGCACTGGAGCCAAGGCTGGCATTGGCGGTCTGGGTGGTATCATTGTCATTGCGCTGATGACCCTGCTGGGCGGTGGCAACCTGGGCGATGTGGTGACCAATGTGGTGCAGCAGGGCGGTCTGGGCTCTGTGCAGGAAGAGCAGGTGGAAGGCCAGCGCGAGTTCACCGAAGAAGAACAGGAACTGGCTAAGTTCTCGCGCGTGATTCTGGCTGGCACCGAAGATGTGTGGACCAAGATATTCAAGCAGGAAGGCTTGGGCACCTACACGCCCCCCACGCTGGTGCTGTTCACCAGCCAGGTCAATTCGGCATGCGGCTCGGCAACAGCTGCTGTGGGACCTTTCTATTGCTCGGGCGACCAGAAGCTATACATCGACCTGTCGTTCTTCTCGATGATGAAGCAGCAGCTGGGTGCCGATGGCGACTTTGCCTATGCCTATGTGATTGCTCATGAGGTGGGACACCATGTGGAGTATCTCACCGGTACGCTCAACAAGGCCCATCAGGCCATGAACCAGACCGACAAGGTGAATGCCAACAAACTGAGTGTCAGGCTGGAACTGCTGGCCGACTTCTATGCAGGTGTGTGGGCACATCACGACAACGAAATGTTCCAGTCAATTGAATATGGCGATCTGGAAGAGGCTATCGACTGTGCCAAGAAGATAGGCGACAACTATCTGCAGGAAAAGGCGCGCGGCTATTCACAGCCCGAATCCTTCACGCATGGCACCTCGGCACAGCGCATGAAGTGGCTGAAACTGGGCTTCGATACGGGCGATATTCGTCAGGGAAATACCTTCGAGAAGAGCGATGCCGAACTTTAACCTGCATGGGTTAAGCGTTCGATGATCAACGTCTGCTGTGTGTCAGACGTGATGCGGCAGCGATTGTCGCATCGTTGTCCCACCACCCACACAATGTGGCCTTGGGCATCGGCCACCACCAGTTGCCTGCGTTTCTCAAAGAGCGTAAACTTCAGGTCGGTCATGTAGTCGCTCAGCAGTTTGCTGCCTTTCATGCCAAAGGGCACGAAGCGGTCGCCCTGTTGCACGGGGCGGATGGTGAGCGGAAACATCACTTTGTGGGCATCAAGGCCCACGGCATGCTGGTTGCGCAAGACCATAGCCCCGCTCTTCAGTTGGAAACTGAACTTCTCTTCCGTGTGTGCTGCTATCTTATCGTGGCAGCCCATTCTCCCTTTTCCCTCATAGCGGTAGATGCCTGTTTCCGGAACCACGAGTGAAGGCAACTGTGCAGACAGCGGCTCTGCAATCAAAAGGCCACGGTCAATAATAACTTCGTGGGTGGCCGAACTCCACAACTTGCCAGGCGAAGGAGTCTCGATGTGCTCATATATCTGACGCACAACGGCAGGCGAAAAGTTGTAGGTGCGCAGCCATTCGAAAAGAACACTCTCTGGTGATGCCGACTTTCGCAATTCGCTGATCGGCAAACTGTTGCCGCTGACAGCTTTCGAAAGCAGGGAAGAAACCGATTGGTCGTAAACAAGCTCGGCCTCGGCCAGCTGTTTCATCGTTGTTTGCAGATTGTCGGCAATTGCAGGGTTCAGCGTCTTGAGCAATGGCATGAGCTGCAATCTCACTTTGTTGCGCAGCACGTCGGGCACCAGGTTGGTGCTGTCGGTCACAAATGGCTGTTGGCGTTGGGCCAGGTAGTCTTCAATCTCTTTTCTGTTGGCGCAGAGCAGGGGGCGCAGAATGTGGCCGTTTCGGGCACGAATGCCCACCAGACCGTGTATGCCCGTTCCATGAATCAGGTTGATGAGCATTGTTTCCACACTGTCGTCGCGATGGTGGGCCACACAAATGGCTTCGGCTCCCAGGTCGTTGCGTAGCTGTTCAAAATAACGGTAGCGCAGCTGGCGTGCTCCCATCTCGATGCTCACCTTGTGCAGCTGGGCATAGGTGTGGGTGTCGAAATGAATGCGGTGGAGTGGTATGCCTTGTGCTTGGCAGAAGCTGATGACAAACTGTTCGTCGCGCTGACTCTCCTTGCCACGCAGGTTGAAGTTGCAGTGGGCCGCCTCAATGTCGTAGCCCAGTTCCTTCAGTATCAGTGTCAAGGCAATGCTGTCTGCACCACCGCTTAGAGCAATGATGTAGCGTTTGTTGTGTTCAAGCAACTGCTGCTGCCTGATAAATTCGCCAACGCGTTTACTCAACATAGAGCACAAGTCCCTTCAGATATTCACCTTCGGGATGATAGATGTTGATGGGATGATCGGCAGGCTGATGCAACTGGTGCAGAATGCGCACTTTTCGCTTTGCCTGGGCAGCAGCCGTGAACACAGCATTGCGGAAGTGGTCTTTTGTTACCACCTGCGAGCAGGAGAAGGTGAAGAGAATGCCGCCCGGCTGAATCTTTTCGAAGGCTTTCATGTTCAGTCGTGTGTAGCCCTTCAAGGCATTGTGCAGTGCACCTCGGTGCTTGGCAAAGGCTGGAGGGTCCAGGATGATGAGGTCGTAGTTGCTGCCAGCATTCTCTAAATATTTGAAAGCATCCTCGCAGAAAGCCTCATGACACTTGTCTTTGGGAAAGTTCAACTCCACATTGGCACGCGTCAGGTCGATGGCCTTGGCCGAACTGTCAACCGAGTGAACCAGCGTTGCGTTGCCACGCATGGCATAGACCGAGAAACCACCCGTGTAGCAGAACATGTTTAGCACGCGCTTGCCTTTGGCATAGTGTTCCAGCAGTGAACGGTTCTCGCGCTGGTCCACAAAGAATCCCGTCTTCTGTCCGTGCAGCCAGTCCACATGAAACTTCAGACCGTTCTCCACGGCAGTGTTGTTGTCGCTGCCACCAGCAATAAATCCGTTTTCGGTTTCCAGGTAGGGCAGGGTGGTCTCACTCTTGTAGTAGATGTTCTTGATGCGGTTGCCCATCACCCCAACAAGCGCCTTGGCAATGTCGTGGCGGCACAGGTGCATGCCGATGCTGTGGGCCTGCATCACGGCAGTGTCGCCATAAACGTCGACAATCAGGCCAGGCAGATTGTCGCCTTCGCCATGCACCAGCCGATAGGTGTTGTTCTGCGGGTTGTCGGCTATGCCAATGGCTTGGCGCATCTTCAGAGCCGAGCACAGCTGTGCCTGCCAGAAATCTTGGTCGATGCTGGTGTCGTCGAACGTGAGCACACGCACGGCAATAGAGCCTTCCTGATAGTGGCCCAAGGCAATGAAGTCGCCATTGGCCGACACCACACGCACCACTTCGCCTTCCTGCAGTTGGTCGTCGGTGTGGTGAATGGCACCCGAAAAAATCCAGGGATGAAAGCGCAGCAGACTTTCCTCTTTTCCTCTTTTAAGATATATCTTTTTCATACGGCAGATTCTTCTTGGTTATTGATTACGAGTTCAAAGTCTTGTGTTTCTTTCAGTCTCAGCAACTCCTGATACAGTCTGATGCAAGCCCAGGCGTCGGTGGCGGCATACAGCTTCTGTTTCTCGTCCAGAACGTCGTGTTCCCAGTTGCTCAGTTGCATTCGCTTGCTAATCTTCTCGCCAAACATGTTGGCATAGAGTTTTTGCAGGCTCATGTCCTCGATGCCTATTTCCTTGACGTGGTCTTGCAAGTCGATAAAGTTTCCCGCCTTGAAGTTGGCCAGTTTGTGCAGACCGTTCAGGTCGTCGTGCCACGACAGTCCCACCTTGGGCACCTTCTTGTCTTCCAGCAGTCTGATGATGGCAGGCGTCATGCCCGTATGGTTCAGTCGGAACAAGAAACAAGTGTCCAGCGTGGCCACCTGCAGGAGCGACACGTTGTATTGAAAGCCTCGTTTGAACGACGGGCGTGTCTCCGTGTCAACTCCCAGTATGGGCTGCGACAGCAGGTAGTTCACCGCTTTCTCCGTCTCTCCCGGTGTCAGAATCACGATGATTCTGCCCTGAAAAGCCACGACGGGAAGCGCTGAAATCAGTTTCTTGTCGTATTTGTTATAGAGTGTTTTTGTCATTGTGCTCGTGTTACGGCATGCAAAATTACGAAATAATGCTGAAATAGAAAAGCATTTTTGGATGATTAACGCAGTTCGCCCCATAAATAAAGGCATTTCGAGGAAAATTGAGGAAAGTCCGCAAGGTGCCACTACGCAAATGGACATACTAACAAGAAGAGATATAGGACGAAAGCCCCTGCACCCCGTCTATGCGCCGACGAGGTGATGTTTTTTATAACTTGCTCCCTTTTCTTGTCCTTATCGTTGCTTAAAGACCCGCTATTTTGCATATTTTCTTTTGAAACACCCATTATTAGAGAAATTTTTTGTAAATTTGCACCCAAATAACATGTGATTATGAGTCCAGTATTCCGACGCGAGAGCGAATATACGTTCAAGATATACTCCAACGAGGAGGAACGGATACACATCCATGTGCTCTGTGGTGGTCATGAGGCCAAGTTTTGGCTGGAGCCACAGGTAGAACTGGCCAGAAACACAGGCATTCCCGAACACAAGTTAAATGAAATCAAAAGAATCGTAGAGAAATATGCAGACAACTTCAAAGAGCAATTCCGCCAGCACATCGGTAAGCGTATTGATGATTAATGCGCAGGGCATAATGCTTTCCGTGCTTGGTAATGACTATTTCCTGTCATACAACCGCATCCCATGGATGCAGGATGCGCCAATCCGAAGCGTGTTAAATGTGCAAATGAGTGGTCCCGAAGCCATCGAGTGGCCCGACCTCGATGTTGACCTTGAGATTGACAGCCTTCGCCATCCCGAGCGTTATCCACTTGTCATTAAGCGTAATGCGCTGGATTTTGTTGGGGTATAGAATGATTTTAGGAGGACAAGAAAAGGGAGTAAGTTATAAAAAACGCTCCCTTTTACCATATTAATGCCTAAGTCCTCTTCATTGTTCTTGCCCTATCCTGAATTGCTCAATGGTTCAAAGAGCAGTTCGGATTAGGACAAAGTGAAACACAAAGTAAGGGAATTAGGTCTTAAGCCTATTCCTTTCGATGCTTACAGAATAGAAAAATTTTACAAAACGCCAAATTTGTGAGCGACTTTTCTTATTCAGAATACAAAAAAGCTATTTCAGGTTGATAACGCGGAAGTTGTTCTTGTTGTCGATGATGACACCATTGGCCTTCAGCTTGCGGGCCTTGCGGGCGGCCTTCCAGAGCAGATACTTCTCCAGACGGGGGCGTTGAGGACGGATGAGGGGCAGGGTAATGGGGGTATAGGAACCGTAGGCCACGACCTCAAAGGGACGCTTCACCTCGTTCTCGTTCATAAACACCTGTACGTTCTGATAGGTGTCCATCTTGCGCTTGTCGAACTTGAAGAGCACCTTACCCGGAAGCGTGGTGTAGTGAATCTTCTTCTCATAGTTCTCTTTCAGGGTCTCAGTGTTGATGTAGTTGACGGTGCTGCACGAAGCAAGGGTCAGCAGACAGCCTGCGAGGGCCAGTGAAATGAATGATTTTTTCATGTCGTTACGTTTTTAAAATTAGTATTTAATAACGACTGCAAAGTTAATCTACTTCGCACTGAAAACAATCATCCATTTCGTCCATTTGGCTGTATCAGCAAGGGTACTTGTAATACTCAAATGCCTTGTCGTCATAGAACGAATCATGACCAGGCTCGTTTCGCATCATCTGCCAGAACTGCGGCACACGATAATACTGAATGGTCTGGCACCACTCACTCTGCATGGTATGCTTGCTTACCCGATCTTTGAATTTCTCCCAGACTTGGGTATAAAGTGGCATAAGGCTTTCTTCAA
>CACXUV010000041.1 GCA_902770845.1 uncultured Prevotellaceae bacterium | reverse complement strand
AAGTGCTTGCTTGATTTTAGTTGGCCGCAAATATACAGAAAAAGAACGAACCGCGCAAACGTTTACGTGTTTTTTTCGTTTCGAGATCATTGTGCTGTGCCAAATTGTACTTAACTTTGCACCCAGAAAAGTTGAGAAATGAGTAATGAATAGTTGATAATAAGTTAGTTAGAATTGAGGCCGAGGTTGTCGTGATGACAGTCTCGGTTTTTTCGTTCTGTTTCGTTTTGAGCGTCGTTTCGTTCTGTAGTTCTTTGTTATGGTTCAATTCTTTTGAAAGCGTAGCCCTGTTCCTTCAGCCATTGGATGCTTTCGGGCAAGGCGTGGTGTAGCTTTTGGATGCTCTTGAGCGAGTCGTGGAAGGTGATGATGGAGCCGTTGCGGGCATAGCGTTTCACGTTGTTGAATATGTCTTCGGCTGTCATCCATTTGGAATAGTCGCGTGTCACCAGGTCCCACATCACAATCTTGTATTTTCGGCACAGCCAGGCATATTGCACCAAGCGCATCCAGCCGTGGGGTGGGCGCATCAGGTTGCTGTGAATATAGGCATTGGCTTTTTCTACATTGTAGCTGTAGTCGTGGAGCGAATAGCGGAATCCGCTGATGTGGTTGTGGGTGTGATTGCCCACCTGGTGGCCTTCTTTCACAATCTGTTCGTAGAGTTCAGGATATTTGCGCACGTTGTCGCCCACCATGAAGAAGGTGGCTTTGATGTTGAACTTGCGAAGCGTGTCGAGTATGAAAGGTGTCGATTCTGGAATGGGACCGTCATCGAACGTCAGATAGACTGAACGTTCGTGACGATCCATTCTCCACAATGCTTTTGGATAAAGCCATCGCAGATAGATTGCGGGCTGTTCTATAAACATTTCGTTGCTCAGAAGCGTCCACCCTTGCCTTGATATTTCTCGGCAATGGCTGCAAGCTGGGTTTCATACTTCTTGGCCTGCTTCTCATCGATGCGGCCAGTCAATTCCGACAGGTGGTTCAGAATATACATGTGGAACATGCAGTCGTTCTGGGCTGCATTGAAGCGTGTGGGGTTCAGCGTGCAGTAGTAGTTCATGTACTGGCTGGAACGTGTCCACAGCTGTTCAATGATATTCTTGGCATGAACGGTGTCGCCAATGACGATGTAGGTGCGTACCATGTCGAGCGAGCCACTCTGGAAATCGTGAGGAACGTTCTCGGCTGGCAGTTCCTTCTCGGCTTTGGCCAGAACTTTGGCAGCCAGGCTGTCCTTGCCCTCCTGAGCCAGATGGATGGCCAACTGTGCCATCAGGCGGCGGTGGGTGTAGCACATGCGCATCACCGTTTCATCGAAGTAGATGCCGGGAGTGTTGGCACCGCCGAACTTGAAGCGGTTCATCACGTTGTCATAGGTCTTCTCCGTGTCGAAGTTGGTCATGCCAGGCACAGGCTTGCCGTTGATGTTGGTGGTGAACGGCGTGATGCGGTTGGCCAAGCCTTCCTGCACGAAGTTGTCGCCCAGGTTCATGTAGTTCTCTGAACCCACCGTGGTGGCTACGTAGATGGGGCGTGTCCAGTTGGCATTGGCTATCATCTCGAGCATCATCAGGTCACCTTTGTACAGGGCACTCTTGCCTTTCAGCGAGATGACCATGCGGTCGGGGATGGAGTCGCTCTGCATCATCATGCCGCTCTTGCGCACAGCCTCTTTGTCGATGGTCATGTAGACCGTGTCGGTGGGAATGACGTGCAGGTCGGCGTTGGTTGAGCGCACCCAGTACTTCAGCACGTTCTTCAGCTCGAAGGGCTCGTCGCCGAACTGGGCCTTGGCCTGCTCAGGACTTTCCTTATAGAAGGCCAGTACCTCGTTCTTCAGCTTCGGGTCAATCTGTACGTATTCGTTTGTGCCGGCACAGTACTCCAGTCGCTTCCAGGTGATGGGCAGCGAAGGAGAGTCGTAGGCCGGACGCACCATTTGGTCGATGTACCAGTCGGTCTGCAGATAAGAAAGGTTGCACACGCGGGCATCGGTACGCACACCCTCTGTGTCCTGGTTGTACCACAGGGGGAAGGTGTCGTTGTCACCATTGGTGTAGATGATGGGGTTGCCTGTCTGCTGAAGCGAGTTCAGATAGTTCTGTCCGAAGTCGCGGCAGGTGTAACGGCCTGAACGATCGTGGTCGTCCCATGTCTGCGAGGCCATCTGGATGGGCACCAACAGGGCTGCCACCGAGATAACTGCTGCCACAATGGCCGATTCTTTCTTGATGAGTTGGTTGAGATAGTAGCACAATGCTGCAACACCCATGCCACACCAAATGGAGAATGCGTAGAACGAACCTGCGTAAGCATAGTCGCGCTCACGGGGCTGCATGGGTGTTTGGTTCAGGTAGATCACAATGGCCAAGCCTGTCATGAAGAACAGGAAGAACACCACCCAGAACTGCTTGATGCCTTTCTGTCCACGGCTGAATGCCTGCCAGAACAGGCCCAGCAGGCCCAACAGCAGGGGCAAGCAGTAGAACACGTTGTGGCCCTTGTTGTTCTTCAGGTCGTCGGGCAGTGCATCCTGATCGCCCAAACGGGCATTGTCGATGAACTTGATACCGGTGATCCAGTTGCCGTGCTCCAGTTCACCATGACCCTGAATGTCATTCTGGCGGCCGGCGAAGTTCCAGAGGAAGTAGCGCCAGTACATCCAGTTGCACTGGTAGGTAATGAAGAAGTTCAGGTTGTCGAGCTGGCTGGGCACCTTCACCATGATGTTTTCGCCGCAGCGGTCGTAGGGAACCATGGTTCCGCTTACTTCGCCACCCATCCAGTTCTCATACTGCTGGGCATGGGATGAGCTGTACATGCGTGGGAAGAGCATGTTCTGAGCATAAACATACTCATCCTTGGTGCGAACGATAAAGTAAGAGTCTTTCTCGTCGGCCGAAGCCTTTTCCTTGCGCTGCCACACGGGTTTGCCGGTGGTCATGACGGGCTTGCAGTAGCCACCCTGCTTCTCCAGGGCAACCTGCGAAGTGTAGGCTTGACCGTAGAACAGTGGGCGCTGGCCGTACTGGTCACGTCCCAGATAGTCGCCCAGGGTGAAGATGTCCTCTGGCGAGTTCTGGTCCATGGGCGGGTTGGCGCTGGAACGAATCACAATCACGGCGTATGTGGAATAGCCAATCATGAGCATCAGCATGCACAGCAGCATGGTGTTCTTGGCGCGTGTGGTCACTACGGGTTTGCTCTTGTAGCGACGGTTCAGTACGAACCACAGCAGGGCCAATGCCACAACACCAATGATGAAGGCTGTCCATCCGTAGCCGTAGAAAGGAATGCCCAGCATGCCCACTGACAGCAGGAAGGCGATGTTCTGTCGCTTCCAGTTCTGCTTGGTGGCATTCTGAGTTTCATAGATGGCCCAGATGACAACAGCCACCAACAGCAGGATGTAGATGTATTCGCCCGTGTTGAACGACATGCCCAGCTCGTTGACAAACAGCAGTTCGAACCATCCGCCCACGGTGATGATGCCCGGCACCACACCGTAGAGTACCAGGGCCACAATGGCAAACGACACAAACAGGGCTATGATGGAACCTTTCAGATTGGCATTGGGGAAACGCTTGTAGTAGTAGACCAGCACGATGGCAGGCAGACACAGCAAGTTCAACAGGTGGACGCCGATTGACAGGCCCATGAGGTACATGATGAGCACCAGCCAGCGGTCGCTGTGAGGCTCGTCGGCATGGTCTTCCCATTTCAGGATGAGCCAGAACACAATGGCGGTGAAGGCCGATGAATAGGCGTAAACCTCGCCTTCGACAGCCGAGAACCAGAAAGTGTCGCTGAAGGTGTAGATCAGGGCACCCACCAAGCCTGAAGCCTCGATGGCAATCATCTTTGCCACTGACAAGTCTTCCCAGCGGTCGATGAGCAAGCGGCGTGTCAGATGGGTGATGCTCCAGAACAGGAACAAGATACAGGTGGCCGACAGCAGGGCGCTCATGGTGTTCACCATGCGGGCCACTTCAGTGGCATCGCTTGCGAACTGCGAGAAAAGATTGGCGGTGAGCATGAAGAATGGTGCGCCAGGTGGGTGACCAATTTCGAGCCTGTAGCCCGTGGTAATAAACTCAGGACAGTCCCAGAACGAGGCTGTGGGTTCAATAGTGGAGCAATATACAAAAGCGGCTACGAAAAATGTGAGCCACCCGAGGATATTGTCCACGAGTCTGAATTGTTTCATTTTGAATAATGATACTATAATTAACGTTAAAATGTATATTCAGGGTGCAAAGGTAGTATTTTTTACTGAAGAGTGAGGGGCGAAGAATGAAGAATTTGCTGTCGCTTTAATTTTATTAACAGACAAAACACTCTTTCTCACAGGAACAGCCCTGCTCCATAGATGAGAATGAGGTATCGGAAAATTTTTCCCAACGTAATGCTGATGAAGGTGATGATTACATTGGCACGCATGAGTCCCAACAGGATGGTAATGGCTGAGCCCAGCACGGGCAGAAAGGCAAAGAAGCCCATCCAGGCACCTCGACCGGCCATGAAACGTTCGGCCTTGTCCAGGTCTTTCTTCTTTACGTGCAGGTATTTCTCAATCCATTCCAGCTTTCCCATGCGGCCCACGCTGTAGTTGAACACTGAGCCCAGCACGTTGCCAATTGTTCCGTATATCATGAGTTGCCACGGATCCAAGCCAGTGGCCATGAGTCCCACCATGACGGCCTCACTCGAAAAAGGAAAGAAACTGCCGGCCAGGAAAGCAGCCAACAGCATGCCAAGATAGCCGTAGCCAGTCAGAAATTCAATAATCCACTCCATAGATAATTGAGCATGTTGTTCACCTGTCCCCAATCAGGCATGAACAAACTGGCAATGGTGAGCAACAGGGCCATGGTGACTACCGTCCAGAACATGATGTTGGTGATGCGGGTGTGGGTGAGCGTCAGCAGATGGGCCACATAGGGGCTGGCACACACAATGATGATGCGCATGAGCACATCGTAGTGCTGGGGTTGCAGCACAAGAAAAGCAATGCTGAACAGTGCAAGGCCCAAAAGGGCTCCATACAGTTGGCGTATGCGTATCTTGTCTTCATAGCTTTTGTTCCAGAAGTGTACGACGCCCATGCCCAGAAGTATCACGGAAAAGAAGAACACTGCCACGTGGCAGGCTGAAAAAATGGAGTAGTCAGGGTGGAGTGCAAACTGTGTCAGTGGACTGAAATGATCTGCTATCAGCGAAACGTCTTGTTGATAGGCCACCCACAGCGAGGCGAACCAGTAGGGCGTGGCCACTCCGATGAGTGACGCCGCCCATGAACGCCACTTGAGCGACTGCAGCTGAGTGAGCATGACGAGCCACAGGATGGGCATGTAGAAGAGAATGTGGACGAAGAACAGGCTTGCCACACCGATGCAAAGAAATGCATAGAAGGTGAGTCCTGGCGCCTCGCTGTCCTGATAGGTGCGAAACAGAAGGATGAGCATGGCGATGAAGCACACCTGCACAATGCCGCCCGAAAGCGAACCAAACAGGAAACCGGCAGTGGAAGATAGCACCAAAAACACGCTTGTCGCCATGCGTGAGCGCACTCTTATCAGGGCATGGGCATTGCTCAGTTCTACCATGAGATAGCCCGAAGCCACTATGCAGGCCAGTTGTGGCCACCAGGCGTTGGCTATGAGTCCTTGCAGAATCCATACCAGCAGCGAAAAGAGGGCCACGCAGGGTAGCGTGAGCCCACTTTCGGCTATTCGGTTCTGTGCATATTTCTTCATCTCACGTTCTGTGTTCGCTCAAATATCGTTGTGAGGGAGGCAGACTTACAGGTCGGCACCAATGTCGCGGCGGAAGTATTTACCTGTGAACTGTATCTTCTGGGCTTCTTCGAATGATTTCTGCAAAGCCTCGGCCTTGTCTTTTCCATACGACGAAACGGCTATCACGCGGCCACCGGCCGTTACCACCTGTCCGTCGTTCAGGGCTGTGCCGCTGTGGAACACGATGGAGCCCTCTATTTGGTCAATGCCCGTAATGGGGTAGCCCTTCTTGTATTCTTGCGGGTAGCCGCCCGAAACAAGCATCACGCACACGGCGGCCCGTTCGTCGAACTCGATGGCTCGCTCATCCAGATTGCCCTGTGCCACGCCTTCCAGCAAGTCAACCAAATCGCTCTTCAAGCGCAGCATCACGCTTTCGGTCTCAGGGTCGCCCATGCGGCAGTTGTATTCAATGACCATGGGCTCGCCCTTCACATTGATGAGGCCGAAGAAGATGAATCCCTTGTAGTCGATGCCTTCGGCTTTCAGTCCTTCCACCGTGGGGCGTATGATGCGGTCTTCCACTTTCTGCATCCATTCCTTTGTGGCAAAAGGCACTGGCGTAACAGAGCCCATGCCGCCGGTGTTCAGGCCGGTGTCGCCTTCGCCAATGCGCTTATAGTCTTTGGCTTCGGGCAGAATCTTGTAGTGGTTGCCGTCGGTCAGCACAAACACGGAGCACTCTATGCCGCTCAGAAACTCTTCGATCACCACGCGGGCTGAGGCATTTCCAAACATGCCACCCAGCATTTCGCGCAACTCTTTCTTTGCTTCTTCCAGCGTGGGAAGAATCAGCACGCCCTTGCCGGCACACAGCCCGTCGGCTTTCAAAACGTAGGGGGGCTGCAGGGTCTCCAGAAAGGCGATGCCTTCTTCCACCGAACAGCCGTCGAACGTGGCATAGCGGGCCGTGGGAATGTTGTGACGCTGCATGAAGCCCTTGGCAAAGTCTTTTGAGCCTTCGAGCACGGCGCCTGCTTTCGACGGGCCTATCACGGGCACATTGGCAGTCTGCGGGTCGTTCTTCAGTTCGTCGTAGATGCCTTTCACCAGTGGGTCTTCAGGTCCAACGACTACCATGTCTACCTTGTTTTCGACTACAAATTGCTTGATGGCGTCGAAGTCGTCGGCCTTCATGGCCACGTTTTCACCGCAGTTGCCTGTGCCGGCATTGCCAGGTGCAATAAACAACTTTTCAACTCGCTCACTCTGAGCAATTTTCCATGCCAGTGCGTGCTCGCGGCCGCCACTGCCCAAAAGTAATATTCTCATAGCTTTAATCAGGATTTCGAAATCGATTGCAAAGATAAAAAATAAATATGGATTATGAACGATGAATTATGATTTATTTTGTAACTTTGCACCCAATTTGCAATGACACATTCTTTTTTTCAGCAATTATGGCACTGAACTATATCTGGATTGCACTGTTTACGATAGGCGTGCTGGTGGGCGTTGTCAAGCTGGTGTTCTTGGGCGACTATGATGCTTTACCGGAGATGATGGACTCTACGTTCAAGATGTCGAGCACAGCGTTTGAGATGACGCTTGGTCTCACGGGTACGTTGACGTTGTGGATGGGCATATTAAAAATAGGCGAAGACAGTGGCTTGGTAGATCGTTTGGCGCGTTTTCTGAGCCCTGTGCTCACAAAGCTGTTTCCGGAGATTCCGAAAAACCACCCTGCGCTGGGATCCATCTTCATGAATATCTCGGCCAACATGCTTGGGCTCGACAATGCTGCCACGCCTGTGGGACTGAAAGCCATGCAAGAGTTGCAGAGCATCAATCCGAAGAAAGACACGGCCAGCAACTCTATGATTATGTTCTTGGTGCTCAATACCTCGGGCCTGACCATTATTCCCGTTTCCATTATGGCTTACCGTGCCCGCTATGGAGCTGCCGATCCTGCCGATGTGTTCATTCCGTTGCTGCTCACCACCATGTGTTCCACACTGGTAGGCTTGCTCGCCGTTTCGTTGTATCAGCGCATCAATCTGTTTCAGAAAAACATTCTCATCATGCTGGGCGTTATTCTGGGCCTGGTGGCCGCCTTGTTTGCGGCCATCAGTGGCATGAACAACGACCAGATGCAGCATTTCTGTCGTCTGCTCACCAGTTGCCTCATCTTGGGCACCATCCTGCTTTTTATCTATTCGGGCGTCTATAAGAAGCTAAACGTCTATAATTCGTTCATCGAAGGAGCCAAAGGCGGCTTTCAGGTGGCTGTGAGTCTCATTCCCTATTGCGTGGCCATTTTGGCCGCAGTAGGCGTTTTTCGTGCGTCGGGTTCGCTGCAGATGTTGCAGGATTGGATCAAAATGGGCGTAGAGGCCATCGGTCTTGACACCGATTTCGTGGGTGCTGTGCCTGTGGCGCTCATGAAGCCGCTCAATGGTTCTGGTGCGCGAGGCATGATGTTGGAGTGCTTCGAGTCGTTTGGGCCCGATTCGTTTGTGGGCCATTTGGCCAGCGTGTTGCAAGGCAGCACCGACACCACCTTTTATATATTAGCCATCTATTTTGGCAGTGTGGGCATCAGGCGCTATCGCTATGCCGTCACTTGCGGCTTGCTGGCCGATGCTGCCGGCATGGTGGCAGCAGTGCTTTTCAGCTATTTCTTCTTTGGCAATTGAGTTCCTTTTCATTAAAAAAACTTAAATAAAGGAATGAAGTGCTACACGTAGGACTTTTTTTTCGTAATATTGCAAAACATAATTATCAACCACTAAAAACAAAGATTAGATATGAAGCATTTTACACTTGCACTAATGGCTGCTGCGGCTCTGAGCACTCAGGCTGTGGCACAGAACAGAGTAAAGAATCTTTATACAACGGAGCGCGCACTGAACGTTGAACTACTGCAGAACATGAAGCAGACGGTGCAGCTGAACCGCTACCTCTTTGCCGGCTACAACACCATCTGTCTGCCCGTAACGATGAGCGCAGAGCAGTTGGCCGAGGCTGCTGGCGATGTGCGCATTGAGCGTTTGGTGGGCATTCGTCAGGAGGGCAGCAACCTGAACCTGTACTTCATCGATTGCACCGAAGAGGGCATCGAGGCTGGCACACCTTATCTGATTTATTCGCCCAAGGCCCAGACACTGCGCATCACCAACAAGCAGGCACTCAGCGTGAATGACGAGCTGAAGTCGGTTTGGATGAATGACGACCAGGGCAACGTGGTCATCTTTGGCAGCAGCTGGGAGAGCATGCAGAAGGGTGGACGCTATGGCATTCCAGCCAAGCAGGAGACCACACCGCTGCAGAGCATCCTTATTCGCACTGAGGCCGACAAGACTTTCCTGCCCACACGTTGCGGCTTCAGCTGGGAATCGCAGTCGGCTACGGCAACTGACCTGAAAATCAAGCACATCAGTAGCATGAGTGAGTTGGGAGTGCCCACGGCCATTGTCAAGAGTGCACAGCTGAAGAACGAGAAAGTGACCGTCTACGACCTGAAGGGCAACGTGATTCGTCAGCAGATTTCGGCCGACGCAGTGAAGAGTTTGCCGCGTGGCATCTATGTGATCGATGGCGAGAAAGTGGCTGTGCAGTAAGCCTGTCATTGGGATTGTGCATTCACACAGGCAGGACGCTGAGCATTGTGGGCACCGCTTGTGCATCGTGCACAATCAGACACAAAAAAGGAGGGCTGGACCATCACGGTTCAGCCCTCGCTGTGTTCTTAAATTCTTTTTCTGTTTACTTTCTCTTTCTTACTTCAGTCCACGGTTGTGAAGCGTGGCGTTCAGCAGCATGAGATACTTGCGATACTGCTTCTCGTTGAGAATATAGCGCATGTAGCGCACGTCCTTCTTCACAGCCTGGTCGACGAGGTTTTCGCGCTGGTCTTTATCGGCCTGTGCAGCCATCATCATTTCGGCACAGAAGGTGTGGTGAACGTCTTGCACGGCATCCATCTGATCGAATGACATGTCGAGTGCTACGGCCAGCTTGCGGATGTTCACTGTCATGTCGTAAGCCTCAACGTTCTTCACTGCGTTTGCATTCTCGTTCTCAGCGTATGACGTCATTGTCATGCTGAGCATGGCCACTACCATCAGAATCATTTTTTTCATCTTTTTACCCTTTCTTTTTTTTACTCGGAGCCTTCAATTTTTTTGTTGTTATCCTTTTTGTTTTCTCTCCAGCTCCTACTGTGTTTAATTAATTAATTGTGTTGAGTTACTTTTTTGCCCCTTGGGGCTTTTCATTTTTTTTGCCCTTGTTGGGCTTTTGTTTTTGTTATCCTTTTGTCCTTTTGACGATGCAAAGGTACGGCGTTTTTTTGAACTGGCAATGGATTTTGATGCGGTGTGTGCGCAAACAGCCTCCTTTTTTGATACAAATCAAAGAAAGAGGGCAAAATGCAACTTTTAAACTTTCTGCCCTATGCGGTTGCCTGCGGAGCATGATATTTAAGCCAACTTTTCTGCTATTTCGCTTGGCATTCGTATGGAAAATGCTTACCTTTGCACCGAAGATATAAAAGCACTATCATGAAAAGACTATTGAACAGATCATTGGCAACCGTTGTGCTGGCATTGCTGGCCATAGTGATGCTCACAGGATGTGAGCCGGAGGACGAGCAGGTGGCACGTACGCTTGAGGGCAACTGGAGTGGCACCATGGCCGACTATTATTATAATAGGTGGGGCGACTACCTGCAAGGCAACCGTTATTACACCTATTTCCAGTTTGTTCGCCAGTCGGCAGTGTCGGGCTATGGCACCGAAGTCGACGAAGACGAACGGGGCGACTATGTGGAGCGAGAGTTCACATGGCGAGTGGAATCAGACTACAGCGACTGGGACTACAATTACAGCTATGGCAGCAGCGGTGGTTACTTCACCATTTATTTGCGCTACGACAGCCGTTACTATTATTACGACGCGTACAGGCGCGTGGGCGAATGGGTGCGCACGGGAGCCTACGATGCCGTGATTTACAATGCCCATCTGGACAACCGCTACTTTGAAGGCTACATGGATGATAGCGATGGTGCTCGCAAGCACTTCAGGCTGCAGTATGAATCGAACCCGTGGGTCAGGGGCTATTGATGATGGCCAAAAGAAAATGAGGAATATGCTCAAAGTGCATATTCCTCATTTCCTTTTGGGGGACTCAACCTTGCCTTGATGAGCTTTTCGTGGGGAAAAGCCAGTCTGAGCGTTGCTTTCTTAGAAAATGTACTTCTTCCCCTTGTTGATATAGATGCCTTTACCAGGCTTGCTGACGCGCAAGCCAGCGGGGGTGTAGAAGCTGTTTTCCTGAGTTGCCTGCATGCTGGGAGCGCTCACTGCCGTAACGGTAGCCTCATAGTCGTTTATGTTTTCAATGAAGTTGATGTCGAATATCTCGCAAGAACCGTCGCTGGCCGACGAAGTGAGGCCAAAGATGGTCTGTCCCATGCACACGCTGGGTCGTTCGCCTGTGAAGTTGCCATATAGATTGCTGGTGGTCATGTCCCATGCAATGACCGATTGCTGCGTGCCGTTGGCAGCCGTGACCACCTTTTGCGTGGTGGGAACCACCTGTGAGCCCTTGTTTGTGCCATTGAGCCACCACAGGTAGGAGTAGGTGCCCGTGGTGTGCAGATTGGTGCCGCGCACCACCAGGTACTTCTGTTTGGCATCGATGTCGTAGTCGTTTTCGGCATATTTCAGCATCAGCGCAATGTTGTTGTTGCCCACGCTCTTGGCCTTGATCACGTTGCGCTCAGTGTCATACGTGATGTTCGAGGCTGCAATGCGGTTGGCGTCGCCGGTAGTCCAGTCGGTAGCCACGAAGCGATAGGCGTTCACGGCCGGGTTGTAGCCACTGGTCAGTCGCAGGTAGTACAGTCCGGGATTCATTGTTCCGCCGCTGGCAGCCAGACGCACCACAAACTTCTCCTTGGCTTTGCCGTTCTGTGTGGCAAGGCTGGCCGGAATGGGATACTCCACGTTGTAGAATCCGTTTTCGGCATTCTTTGCCGAGCTGGGGATTGTGATGTCGGCAATCTTTGTGCCGTCGACGGTGAGCACGCCCTTGCGGCCCTGGTCGGCTGTGGTGAACCGACACATCACGGCAAGGCTGTCGGTGGCCTGCTTTATATTAAATAAGGTGTACTGCACGTAGCCGCCCGATTTGGCATCGCGATAGCTTTCGCCGTTATAGTTTCCAGTTCCTGAGTCGCTGGAGTAGTTATATTCGTGTCCGGCCTCGCTCTGCTGCTGTCCTGGTGCCACGAAGTCAATGGTGCGTGTGGCCAGTGCCTCGTTGGCCGCCTCGGTCTTGGCCATGGAGCTCTTGGCAAAGTTTTCCTCCGTTTGCTGATACCAGTAGCACATGTAGCGGGCGTGGTGAATGCTGTAGAAGGGTTGCAGTTGCAGCGTGTTCCAGGTGTAGGTGGTTGCGTCTTTCCGGCTGGCATCGATGCTGAAAGTCAGTTTCGAAAGGTCTGTGGCAGTGATGCGTTGCAGCACGTTGCTGCGCTGCCCGATGAGCAGGGGTGCCGAGAGCAGGTTCTTGGCCGTGCCCATGCTGCCCGGCGAGTGGTCCATGCGGCCATCGCCGGCATATTCGTTTTGCAGTTGTTCGTAGTCAAGACCGCTTTCCTTGGCTTCGTCATTGCTGGTAGCAGTTGTCTGGGCCCCCAGCAGGATGGGGCCAAAGCGGAAGGCAATGTAGTCGGCGTAGCCCGGACATTCCACATAGTCGAGCGTCATGGGCAGCCACACGGTGATGCGATCGCCTGCGGCCCAGGTGCGGTTGATGGTGACGTAGCTGGCCGTGCCTTGTGTCACAGCAGTGTTCACGGCTGTTCCGTTCACCATGACCTGATACTCCTTGCCGGCCCAAGCAGGGTGGCGCACGGCAATGGCATACGTGCCAGCCTTGTTCACGGTGATGGTCGAGGTGGCTGTTTGCGCTGTGGGAATATTTGAAGCAACAGGGTCAATGCAGGGAAACATGGTCTCTTGGGTCACGGCAAAGTCGGTGCTTTCCAGTTTCGATGGGGTGAAGAGGTTCACGTAGAGCGTCTTTGCGCCGTCGTGCGTATAGATGAAGTGACCGTATTTGGAATGGTTCTCCATGCCCGTGCCCACGCAGCACCACATGCCCAGGTTGGGTTGCGAGTAGATGCGGTAGCCCTGGGGCCGCAGCGTGGTGAAGTACACGTAGCCGCCTGTTGTCGGATCCTGAGTGGAAAGAATGTGGTTCCATGTGGCATATTCGTAGAAGTCGGCATAGCGCGCGTTGCCGGTGCGGTCGCTCATCATTTCCGACAGTTTCAGCATGTTATTGGTGTTGCACGACTCCGGGCCGTCGAGCTGGTCGATGTAGATGTTGCTGTTGGCCTTGGCCAGGAAGTGCTCGTTCACCGAGTTTCCGCCAATGCACACCGTGCGGTTCTGGGCCACGTCGGTCCAGAAGTTTTCGGCTGCCTTCTGGTAGCTGGTGGCCTGTCCGTCTTGTTCAAAGATGCGTTCCATGCCAATGTATTTGGGCACCTGGGTGTTGGCGTGCTTGCCGTCGAGGAACGATGTGCTCAGTGTTTGCATGCCGTTGAGCATGGTCTTGTGGGTGTATTTCTTGGCAGCTGCCAGGTATTTTGCATCGCCAAACAGCTGGTAGGCATCGAGCATACTCTCGTTCATGCCGCCGTGTTCCGTGTCGAGCAGTGTGTTCATGTTGGCATCGCTCACCTTGGCAATCACGTTGGTGCTCCAGTCGGCCAGTTTCCTGAACAGTTCCTTGGCAGTGTCGTTGTTGCCGTAGTGGTAGGCGTCGCGCAGTCCTGCCAGGATTTTGTGCTGCACGTAGAAGGGCACCCATCCGCCATGGTTCCTGTAGGGTTGAATGTTGCCTGTGAAGAGGGCTTCCCAGTCGCTGTTGATGGGCTGTCCGCCAATGAAGCCGTAGAGTCCCGTTGTGTTGTTGTCGTAGCAGTCCTGGCAGTCTTTCATCACCGTGACCATATAGTCCATGCGTTTTTTCAGTTGTGCCTTCACGTTGTCGTCGTGGCAGGCAGCATAGGCCAGTGCCAGTGCCGAAAGGTAGTGACCGCCCACGTGGCCGCTCAGGTCGAAGCCGTTGCCTCCCCAGTTGCTGAAGTTGGGGTGCTTTGTCAGCCATTGGTAGTAGGGGCTCGATGTGTCGGTGGTGGTGTGCAGTCCAGCCTGCCTGACAAAAGGCGTGAGCAGACGGTCGGTGTCATATTTCAGCAGCGTCTGGATGTTCAGGTCCATGGCTGTTTTCATGGGGCCGTCGAGCAGTTCCACTTGTTCCAAATCGAAGTGTTTGGGATAGATTTCCGACTGTGCCTGTGCTGTCGTTGCAGTGCCCAGGGCCAGTGCGGTGAAAGCAATAGTAAGCAGTTTTTTCATTTTTATTTTAGTTGTTGGTAAACGATTCTCTGTAGATTCGGTATCTGTTTATTCGAGTTGCACGGAATTTGGGGGCTAAGTTACGAAATATTTTCCGAACGGCGAAATTTGGCGTACGAAATTATGGGGAATACATGGAAGTAATGTAAAAAATTATGTGTATCTTTGCAATCGAAAACCTAAAAGCGAAATTTTCAAACCGTTTTTTCTATGCTCCAGATACGCTGCAAGAACAATGGCATCACGAAGAGTTTCCCCGAGGGAACCTCGTTGCTCGATGTCTATCAGGAATTTGCCGACGAACTCCAGCTTCCCTATCCCGTGGTGTCGGCCAAGGTGAACAATGCTTCGCAAGGACTGAAGTTCCGTTTGTATCAGAATCGTGATGTGGAGTTCCTTGACGCCCGTGAGGGTAGCGGCCACCGCGTCTATGTGCGTTCGCTCTGTTTCGTGCTCTACAAGGCCACGCAGGATTTGTTTGCCGGCTCGAAGCTCTTTATCGAGCATTCGCTTTCGCGCGGCTACTATTGCAACTTCAAGAAGCGCAGCAACGAGGCGCTGACCGACGACGATGTGGAGCGTCTGAAAAAACGCATGCAGGAAATCATTGCGCTCGACATGCCTTTTCGCCGCACGGAAGCAACCACCGAAGAAGCCATACGCGTGTTTGCCGAGCGTGGCTTTTCCGACAAGGTGAAACTCACCGAGACCAGCGGACAGATTTATACCGATTATTATACGTTGGGCGACACCGTTGACTACTACTACGGGCCGTTGGTGCCGTCGGCAGGCTACCTGAAGGTGTGGGGACTGGAACGCTACAGCGACGGTTTGCTGCTGCGCGTGCCCGACTGGAACAATCCCTTGCGGTTGGCCGAGAAGGTAGACCAGCCCAAGACGTTCGAGATGTTTGCCGAAAAGGTGAGGTGGGACATCATCATGCGCCTCTCGAATGCCGGCGATGTGAACAAGGCCGTGCTGAAGGGGCACGCCTCGGAGCTGATTCAGGTGAGCGAGGCTTTGCAGGAAAAGAAAATCGTGAAGATAGCCGAAGAGATAGACCGCCGCTACCATGCCGAAGAGAACCCCATCCGTCTGATTCTCATCACGGGCCCATCATCGTCGGGCAAGACCACCTTCTGCAAGCGTCTCAGCATTCAGTTGCTGGCCTGTGGCTTGCGTCCGTTGTCCTTTTCCACCGACGATTATTTCGTGAATCGGGTCGACACGCCCAAGCTGCCCAATGGCGACTACGACTTCGACAATATTGAGACCGTTGACTATCACTTGCTGGAAGACCACCTGTCGCGCCTCATGAAAGGCGAGCGCGTGGAGGTGCCAGAATATAACTTCACCACCGGCAAGCGCGAATGGAATGGAAAGAAGCTGAGGTTGGCAGGCGACACGGTGCTCATCATCGAAGGCATTCACGCCCTGAACCCCTTGCTGACAAGGAACATTGCCGATTCGGCAAAGTTCAAGATCTATATTTCGGCACTGACGAGCATTTCGCTCGACGACCACAACTGGATTCCCACGCGCGACAATCGTCTGCTGCGACGCATCATCCGCGACTACAACAAGGGCGCTTACACGGCACAGCAGACCATAGCCCAGTGGAAAAACGTGTGTGAAGCCGAAGACAAGTGGATTTTCCCCTATCAGGAAACAGCCGACGTGATGTTCAATTCGGCCTTGAACATTGAGTTTGCCGTGCTGCGCACCCATGCCGAGATCATCCTTGCCACGGTGCCGAAGAACTGTCCGGAGTATTCCGAGGCCCACCGGTTGCTGAAGTTCATTCATTATTTCATTCCCGTGAGCGACAAGGAAATTCCTCCCACCTCCATCATGCGCGAGTTTGTGGGTGGCAGCAGCTTCAAGTATTAGCCCTGTATGCTTTTTCGTCTTCCTGGGCATTGGTCAGCACTTCCAGCAGCATGGGCCTGCTCAGGTTGGCCTTCAGCAGCAGGTCCAAACCCTGTTGCAGACTCTCCATGTCGGTGGCCTGCTGGTAGTAGATGTTGTTTTGCTGGCAGATGCCTTCGGCGGTGGTGTTGTGTTGTGCTGCCACCAGGCGGTCGCGTGCGGGGCTTTGTTCCAGTCCTGGCAAGAGGTTGAAGATGCCGCCCTTGCCATTGTTCAGTAGCAAGATGCGCAGGTTTCCCCTCAGATTCTGATTCCACAAGGCGTTCTGGTCGTAGAAGAAACTCAGGTCGCCTATCACGCAGAACACCTTTTCGTCTGGCTGCACAGCCACCGAGAAGCCTGCTGCCGTGCTGAGCGACCCTTCGATGCCGTTCACGCCACGGTTGCACCACACGTGGTGGCGAGCGTAGATGTTGGCCAGGCGGATGGCACTGCTGTTGGCATAATGAACGCTGAAGGGCAGCGGGTCGGCTGCTGCAAAATGGGTGCTGAGCTGTTCTTCAAACAGCTTCACGGCTGCCATTTGCGAGTAGGGCGGCTGAAGGCTGTCGGCATGGCTGGCAGCCTGCTTCAGCCGGTGCAGCCATTGGCGTCTGAACTCCTTTGCCTTGGCGTTGGCCTTGAACTTCATCTTGTGGCTCAGCGAGGCCAGCACGCTTTCGGCATCGCCCTTCACGATGCCCCGCAGGTTCTGGAACGTGTCTTCCACCCGTGCCGAAGGGCTCACTCGCCACACGCGGGTGTTGCGGTCTTCGCGCAGGAATTTCCTGAGACGCTTGCTCACAATGCAGTCGCCCACGTAGAGCACCACGTCGGGGCGCAGTGCTTCTTTCTCTTCCGGGCTCTCCTGCATGCTGCCCAGCACCTCGTCGAAGTGGCTTACTGAGGGAAAGGGCGCAAGCGACTCGTGCAGCACAATGACGTGGCTGAACAGGTAGTCAGCCACATGTCCGGCAAAGTCGTGTGGATTGGTCTGTCCGAAGACAATCATTGGCCGTTCGGCCTTCAGCCACTCGTCGACCATGGCTTGCGGCAGACAGTCATAGTCGGTGGAGGGCGCATAGCGCTTGAAGATGCGCTCCTGCGGCAGCGTGGGGGTGCAGAAAGCGAACAGTGGCTCGCTGATGGGCACGTTGATGTGAACCGGTCCGCCCCCGTCTTCCAGCATTTCGATGAGCGCTTCGTTCAGCAGTCGGTTGCAGAACCAGTGGGATTCTTCGTCCTGATATTCGGGCAGCGACACCGCCTTGCGCACAAAGCGGCCCAGTGCATCGGGTTGCGGAAGCGTTTGTCCGTCGAGCTGGTCAATCCATTGCTGGGGGCGGTCGGCACTGATCACCACCAGGGGCTGATGCTGATAGAAAGCTTCGGCAATGGCCGGAACCAGGTTTAGCAGGGCTGTTCCGCTCGTTACGCACACGGCTACGGGTTGTGCCAGGGCTTGTGCCATGCCCAGCGCATAGAATCCGGCGCTGCGCTCGTCGGTCACGGGGTGGCAAACGATGTCGGGACATTCGTTCAGGTTGTGCGCGATGGGTGCATTGCGCGAGCCCGGGCACACCACAGCGTGGCCCACACCGTGCTGCACGAGCAGGGCCGTGAGCGTGTTGACGTTTGGTTTGCTGCTATACATAAGCAATGTTTTGGCTGTTGTGTTCTACGCGTGGGCGGCTGTTTCGTCCAGCAGTCTTCTCATGGTTTGCATCTTGGCCTCCGTTTCCTGCCATTCCTGTTCGGCCAGGCTGTCCTTCAGCAGTCCGCCGCCGGCATACAGACGGTATTCTCCTTTCAGAATCTGCATGCAGCGCAGCGACACATACAGGTGGGTCTCCTGGTTCAGGGCCAGCGGGCCCATAAAGCCGCTGTAGTATTGTCGCGGCGTGTGCTCATGCCGGATGATGAAGTCGAAGGCCGACTGCTTGGGCAGTCCGCACACGGCGGGGGTGGGGTGGAGTGCCTGCAGCAGATTGCCCACGCGCGCGTTATTTAATAAGGTGAAGGTGAAGTCGCTTCGCAGGTGCACCAGGTTGGCAGCACGTGTGGTGCGCGGTCCCTCCTCGTTGAATGCAATGTTGAATTGTTCCAGGCAGTCGGCAATGTAGGTGGCCACATAGCGCTGCTCCTGAATGTTCTTTGTCGACCAGCGTGCCGTTTCGCCTTCGCCGTTCAGCTCGTCGCCTTCCAGTTGCATGGTTCCTGCCAGTGCAATGGTGCGCCACTGGGTGCCGGTGCCTTCGAGCAGGATTTCGGGCGTTGCGGTGAGCCAGCAGGTGCCGTCGGGCAGTGCCGTCAGGGCAATGAACATGCGCGGATAGAGCAGGCAGGCTTGCTGGAAAAGCCGCATGGGGTTCACCCGTTTCTCCCTGCTCACGGTGGCGCAGCGCGAAAGCACTATCTTCTGAAAGTTGCCTGCTTCAATCTGTGCGTGGAAGTTGGCAAAGTCGTTGGCGTAGTCCTTTTCGCAAGCCTCGTGCGCTGGCTTGTCTGCCCATGCGTCTTCGCAAGCCAGTTCGTCGAGCTGGGTGAGCACCTCTGTCCTGTCGGCCCTGATCAGCCAGATGGGCTGTTCTTCGGTGGTCTGGAAGGGAGCCACCACAAAGCCCTGGCGCCCGTTCAGTTCGGTGCAGGAGCCGAGTCGTTCCGGCTCGCCGCTGGTTTGCCTGACGAGCGTGCACTCTTGGGCATGGGGCAGGCGAAAGATGGCAAAGCAGTTCATCGCTGTTTGATGATATAGTTGGTCACGCGCACGCTGGAAATCAGGTCGCCTGCCGTGTCTTTGATGTCAACCTGCCACACGTGCAGCGTGGTTCCCTTGTGCTGCATCCTGGCAAAGGCCGTCACGGTGTCGCCCTCGGCCACGGCCTTCACGTGGCTGCCGCTCACCTCGATGCCCACGCAGGCGCATCCGGGGCACAGCGCCGACGATCCCACACCGGCCACGTTTTCGGCCAGTGCCAGCGAGGCGCCGCCGCTCAGGAACCCGAAGGGCTGGCGGTTGCGCTCGTCAACCTTCATGCGTGCCATACACGTATCGTCCTCGGGTGTGGAAAGAAATTCCATCCCGAGGGCGGTACTTAGGTTAGGCTTGTCGATGATAATTCTGTTGATGCTGTCTACGTTCATTTCTTACGTTGAATCTTTCCACTCTTCTCTTGTCGCTCACATTCCTACTTGAACAGCGAATATTCCTTGATGCCCCATGCCAGCGCGCTGGCTCCCAGCACGTCGCGCTCGCGGTCTTCGATGGTGGAGCGCAGGAACTTCACCTTTCCTTTGATGTTGTGGAACACGTGGTTCTGAAAAGCCTCGTATGCAGGGTCGAACAGCCAATGGTCGGCATTGGCAATGCCGCCCGTGAAGATGATGGCCTCAGGGTCGAGGATGGAAGCATAGTTGGCTATGGTGATGCCCAGTATTGTGCCCGTGCGGCGAAACACCTCGATGGCTATTTCGTCGCCTTGCTCGCAGCAGTCCACGATGGTCTTGGGCGTCAGTTCCTCCAGGTTGCGCATCAGTGAGGGCGCGTCGCTCTCGGCCATCAGTTCCTGTGCAGTGGCAATGATGCCTTTTTCGGCACAGTAGGCTTCCATGCAGCCCTTTCGTCCGCAGCCGCACTCCCTTCCGTTGTTCACCACGCAGGTGTGGCCAATCTCGCCCGCAAAGCCCTCGGCGCCCAGATATGCCTTGCCGTCGGAGAAGACGCAGCTTCCGATGCCGTGGCCCAGCGTGATGACGATGAAGTTTCTCATGCCGTGTGCGGTGCCGAAGGCGTGCTCGCCCAGTGCCGTGATGTGGGCATCGTTGCCCAGTGCCACGGCCATGCCCAGCCTGTCGCGCAGCATGGCTGCCAGGGGTATGACCCCCTTCCAGGGCAGGTTGGCAGCATTCTCGATGCAGCCCGTCTTGTAGTTGGCGCTTGGCGCACTGATGCCCATGGAGCGAATAGACTCATAGCCCCCGTTCTGCTCGGTGAGCTCAATGATTCTCTCGCTCAGCACGGTCACAAAGTCATTGACGTTTTGATAGTCATTGGTGGGGAAGAAATTCTTGGCCAGAATGTTGCCACGCACATCGACAATGGCGTAAGTGGTGCGTTTCACGCTGATGTCGACGCCAACGACTTTGTTTTTTATTTGAAAATCCATAGTTGTCTTTTTTATTTGAATAGAGAATACTCTTTCACCTGCCATGCCAGGGCGCTGGCACCCAGTATGTCGCGTTCCACGTCGGAGAGCGTCGAGGTGAGAATCTTGGTTCGTCCTTGCACGTTGTGGAACACATGTGCCTCGAAAGCCTCGTTGGTGGGCTCCAGCAGCCACTTTCCGGCTCTTGACAGACCACCCGTGAGGATGATGCCTTCGGGATTGATGACCGATGCCAGGTTGGCCAGGCCAATGCCCAGGATGTTGCCCGTCTTGCGATAGGTCTCGATGGCCAGCTCGTCGCCCTGCTCGCAGCATTTCACGATGAGCGAAGGCGAAAGGTCGTCGCGTCCGCGCATCAGCGACGGGGCGTCGCTCTTTTCCAGGAGCTTGCGTGCTGTCTCCACAATGCCTTTGCTGGCGCAGTAGGCTTCCAGACAGCCCTTCTGTCCGCAGCCGCACTCTCGTCCGTCTTCCACCACGCAGGTGTGTCCCACCTCTCCGGCAAAGCCGTTCGTTCCCAGGTGCACGTGTCCGTTCATGAACAGGCAGCTGCCTATTCCCACGCTCATGGTGATGATCACGAAGTTGTTCATGCCGTGGGCGCATCCGTAGCTATGCTCTCCCAGGGCCCTGATGTAGCCCACGTTGCCTATGGCCACAGCCAGTCCCAGCTGGTCGCGCATCATGGCGGCAATGGGCATCCTGCCCTTCCATCGCGAGTTGGGCGCTTCTTCTATGCAGCCGTTGATGGTATTGGCGCAACGGGCGCACAGTCCCACAGAGCGCACGTTCTCATAGCCGCACGTGTTTTCGGCCAGTGTCACAACCCTTTCGCACAGATGTGTCGCCACATCGTTCATGGTGGCAAAGTCGTTCAGCGGAAAACTGTCCTTGGCCAAAATGTTGCCTCTCACGTCAACAATGGCGTAAGAAGTCTCCTCTTCGGCAATATCGATTCCCACAACGTGGGTCTTGATAGATTCTGTTAGCATTGCTGATAAAAGTTTTAGATTGGCGCAAATTTAGTAATAATTTTGTTCTTGGCCAAAATATTATTGAATTTTTTTGTTCAAATGTGTTCGATTGCTGTTTTTGCACCGTGTGCCGTGGCAGGAAGTTGCTGCCGAAATTCTAAATAGTGATGAAAAATCGAGGCAAAACGAAAAGCCGTTTCAGATCGGAATGTGGTCTTTCTGACAGATTTGCAGGTCTGTTTTTCGGTGCTTTCACTCCTGTTCTCCCACCGCGTCAGGCGGTCGTCATGCCATAATGGGGCCCCCATTGCCTTGTCGACGGGCTTGCAGATGGCCCAAACGCGCAGGATGCTTGTGGACGAAAATGTGCACTCTTATGCGCAACGGCATCCCCGTTACGCTGCAGCGACGACCTCTTTACATTGCAACGGGGTCTCCGTTACGCTGCAATGGCGTCCCCGTTGTGCTGCAACGACACCTCCGTTACACAGCAACGAGGCCCTCGTTATGCAGCAACGACGCCTCCGTTGCGCTATGAGTGGTCCCAAAGCTACATTCAGCACCAGCGAGCCTGCTCTGTGGCCATGCCGAAACTCGGCTGAAAACGCACAACCACGATGCAGCCGCCGAATTTTGCAAATATGGACGCTTGTTTTATCCATCTGAGTTTCAAGATTTATTGCAACGTGATTATAAGAATGAATCATATATTGGCCAGGGGAACCCTGCTTTCTTTTACACACAAATCATTTTGTTGATAATTATCATCCAAGGTCAGATGAATGGATGAAAGAATTGGCAGATTTGGTTCGCCATAAACTACAAAAATAATAAAGTTTCCGCCCGAAATATTTGGGACTTCAAAACTTATTTGTATCTTTGCATAATAAAGATACTGAATATGTTGAAAACGACAAGGAAAGCGACAGAATTTGTTATTTTCTGCATAGAGAATACAGCCGCTAAGTTGGGCATTTCTGCTCAGCAGTTATTTCTCGAACTGAAACGGACTGACGGAATCAGGTCTTTTCTCTATCCCAGTTATCCTGCTCTCCATACTCAGAGTAAAGAATATATTGTTGAGGAGACAATTGAATATATTCGTCAGCATAATCCCGACTTTATCAAATAGAGCATAAGTGATGAAGGTATTCCACGGTTCTACAGCTATAGTACAAAACCCATTAGTTGGAGTCGGTAGAAGAAACCTTGACTTTGGCAAGGGCTTTTATATTACTGACTTGAAAGAGCAGGCTATATCATGGGCAAGCCGCCCTCTGAATACAAATAAGTCACAAATACTGAATGTATATGAGTTTGATAAAGACGGTGTGCAAAGGGACAACTACCGATATAAGCAATTTATGGCCTACGATGTTGAATGGCTTGAGTTTGTTATTGCCAGTCGAAAAGGTCAGGCTGTTTGGCAAGGCTTTGATGTGATAGAAGGTGGTATTGCTAACGATCGAGTATTCAATACCATCGAGTTGTATAGTCAGGGACTGATTGCGCAAGATGTTGCATTGCAGAGGCTTCAATACGAGCAGCCTAATAACCAAATTTGCATTCTCAATCAGACGGTAGCAGACCACTACCTACACTTCATGGAATCGAACGTCATTAATGAGAAGGAGAAAACAGAATGAATGAACAGCCATTAATCAATGAGACGTTGTTGCAGATGAAGTATGCCAGGGTTGTTTCGCTATTGGCCGAGACACTTGGCATCAGTGATGACAGGGCACTTGAGCTGTTTTACACATCAGATACTTATACCTATCTTAGTCGCAAGATGTTTCATCTTCACAATATGAGCGATGCATATCTCGTGGACGAACTACTGCTTGAACTTCAGGCTAAGCAGTAAGTTCTGTATGTTCGCTCCGTTCGTCCTGAGCTGGCACCCGACTTGCTTTGACTGCAAAAGGTGTGGGGAAATTGCGTTAATCTTCTGAAAATTGTATTGCCGTTTCACAATTATTTCTTATCTTTGCCGCCGATTGTAACAATACAATTCACTTTATGTTTTATTAAAAAAAGGAGAAAGTTATGAAAAAGATTTTTGTACTCGTGATGGCCGTTTGCGCCATTAGCTTCACTTCGTGTGGCAACAAGAATGCCCAGCAGACTGAGGTCGCTGAGGCCGAAACAGAAGTGGTGGCCGAAGAGGATGTGGTGCAGAATGCTACTGCCGACCTGGCTGCTCAGCTGGAAGCTGGCGACGTGAACAAGTTTCAGGAGGCCATCGAGGCCGTGAAGGCCAAGGCTGCTGAGCTGCTGAAAGAGAATCCTGAACTGGCCAAGGAGTATCTGACCAAGGTGCAGGACTTCCTGAAGGAGAACACCGACAAGATCAAGGCGCTGGCAGGCGACAACCAGCTGGTGTCGACGGCTGTCTCTTCGCTCGTTGAGACTCCTGCCGAGAGCATCGTGAACAATCTGAGCGCAGCCCTGGGCAGCGTGGAAGATGCTGCCAATGCCAAGGTGGACGAGGCCAAGCAGGCTGCTGCCGACCAGGCTCAGGCTGCCAAGGACGCTGTTGACCAGAAGGTGGACGAGGCCAAGCAGAAGGCCGCCGACGAGGTGAACAAGGGCGCCGGGAAGGTGAACGAGAAGGTGAACGAGGCAGCCGACAAACTGCTGAAGGGCACGGGCCTGAAATAAGTTTCGCTGAACAAAACGGGGCATTCGTTGAACGAATTTGCCCCGTTTTTTCAGTTTCAATATCTTTGCATCGTGTAATTCATTTGTTAAAAAGAAAGGATTGATGATGAAAAAGGTATTGATGATGATGCTTCTGGCATCGGCCACGTTCTTTCAGAACTGTGCAGCCGACGATGAGGAAACAGCAGCGGGCACGTCGCTGCAAGACAACACTGGCAGCACGGCCAGCAGTGCAACGACCACCAGCAGCGATGTGGCCACATTCGATGTGGCCGTCAACAGAGCCAGCTTGTCGGAGCAGGAAAGCATTCCTGCCGACGACAACGACTACGTGGAGAACACCACCTTCACCAAGTCGGTGGGCATTGTCTTCAGCGATGGCGGTGCCACCTTCTCGGGCGACATCGACGGCACGGAGATAAGCGTGGAAGAGAGCGATGGCGACGTGGTGGTGCGCTCAACCACCTCGGCTTTCGTGGCCTACACCGTGACAGGCAGCACCACCGACGGTTCGCTCAAGATCTACAGCGACAAGAAGTTCAGGTTGGAACTGGCTGGATTGAGCATTCAGAACCCCACGGGTGCGGCCATCAACATTCAGAGCAAGAAGCGCGTGTTTGTGGTGCTGGCCAGTGGAACCACCAACACCCTGCAGGACGGAACCGCCTATGCTGACGCCGACGGCAGCGAGGACATGAAAGCCTGTTTCTTCAGCGAGGGACAGTTGTGCTTCAGCGGTACGGGCAGTCTGAGCGTAACGGGCAACTGCAAGGCCGGCATACGCAGTGACGACTATGTGACCTTCAGGCCGGGCGTCAACATCTATGTGAAGACAACGGCTGGCAACGGCATCAAGGGCAACGACGCCGTCAACATTCTGGGCGGCGTGATCAATGTGGAAACATCGGCCACGGCTGCCAAGGCCATCTCGACCGACGGACACCTGCGCATCAGCGGTGGGCGCACCACGGCCATCGTAACCGGAGGTGCCACCTACGACACCAGCGAGCAGGACGTGGTGGGATCGGCTGGACTGAAAGCCGACTCGACGCTGACCATCAGTGGCGGCGAAGTGTGCATCAAGAACACCGGGGCAGGCGGCAAGGGCATCAGCACAGACATGCAGACCTATCTGCAAGGTGGCACGGTGTCTGTCATTACCACGGGCAAGACCTATAGCTATTCGGGCCGGCTCGACTCCAAGGCCAAGGGCATCAAGAGCGATGGCAACCTGGTGGTGAGCGGTGGCACCGTGAGGGTGCGCGCCACGGGGGGCGACGGTTCGGAAGGCATTGAGAGCAAAGGCACCATCAGCATTGAGGGCGGAAACGTGCAGGTGCTGGCCTACGACGATGCCATCAACGCGGCCAGTCACTTATATATAAAAGGTGGCAATGTGTATGCGCGCAGCACTGGCAATGACGGACTGGACTCAAACGGCAACACCTATATTCAGGGCGGAACGACCGTGGTCTATGGCACCAAGGCGCCAGAGTGTGGTATCGATGCCAACGAAGAGGACGGCTACACCGTCTACTTCACGGGCGGCAGTCTCTTTGCCGTTGGCGGAGGCAACTCGGTGCCCACAAACAGCAACTCCACGCAGGGGTATGTGGCCGCCTCAGGCAGTTTTTCGGCAGGTTCTGCAGCCACCATTGCAAGTGGTTCGCAAACGCTGGCCACCTTCAGTCTGCCTGACAGCTACAGCAATGGCAGCATCCTGGTCACTGCCCAGGGCATGACGGCAGGCAACAGCTATACGCTCACGCTGGGCTCGGCCACGGCTTCGCTCACAGCAGTGCAGTACGGCTCGTCGGGCATGGGTGGCGGTGCAATGCCGGGCGGTGGCAATGGTCGTGGCCGCTGGTAATAAGAACTCAAAAGCAGGGTGGCTGGCAACAGCTGGCCACCCACTCAAAAAGAAAACCTAATCCTTTTCATCATTCAACAAAAAATAAAAAGTATCGCATGAAGAAAACTTTACTCAGCATCTGTGCGCTTCTGGTATGGGCCGGAACGGCCTTCGCCATCAATGCCAACACGGTGGAAATAGTCTTCAATGGCACCACGGCCACGGTCAATGTGGCGTCGAACATTGCCAGCTACGTAAGCGTTGGCAGCGGCACGTCGTCGCATGTCAGGATTGTGCAAGACTCGCTCTTTGCTGGCGTCGACAAGACCGTGGACAACGAAGACGGCGAAATCATCTATGTGCTGTCGGGCACTTCCACCGACGGCGAGTTCTTTCTGGAAGGCTCTTTCAAAGCCACGGTGGAGTTGCGTGGGCTCACGCTGACCAATCCTGGTGGTCCGGCCATTAACCTTCAGGACGGCAAGCGCATTTCGATGAGCGTCAAGAACGGCACCACCAACACGCTCACCGACGGTGCCAATGAAGACTATAATGGCTGCATTCACTGCAAGGGCCACCTGAAACTGAAGGGTAAGGGCACGCTGAACGTGGCAGGAAAGTCGCGGCACGGCATCTACAGCAAGGAATACCTGGAGGTGAAGAACCTGACACTCAACGTGACGGGAGCCGTCAAGGACGGCATTCACTGCAAGGAGTACATGCTCGTCGAGAGTGGCACGCTGAGCGTCAGCGGTGTGCAGGACGATGCTATTCAGGTGGAGCTGAGCGGCACCACCAGCACGGGCACCACTGCCAGCCATGAAGACGAAGACAGCGGCAACTTCTACATGACTGGCGGCACGCTGACCATTGCCTCGGGCTATCAGGGCAAGGCCGTGAAAGCCGATGGAACCATCAGCATGACGGGCGGCACGCGGAACTTCGACACCACCAGCACGGAGGAATATGCCGGCGTGCAGGGCATCGTGCTTTCTGAACAGGCAGGCACCAGTGCCGTGTTCGACCTGCAGGGACGCAGGGCAACGCCGCATGCCAAGGGCCTTGTGCTGCTGCGTCAGGGCGGCAAGACCATCAAGACCATTCGATAACCCCATCCTTCATTGCAGAAAACGATGCAGCAGCAAAGCTACAAACGACAGGAGGCACTGGTCTATGCGGTGCTCTGGCTGGTGCTGTTGCTGGCCCCTGTGGTCAGCATTCAGTTCCATTATGCACAGACGCAGGCCACGGCTTATCCCTGGGGCGAACTCTTTGCCGTGTGGAAGCAGCTGGGCTTTTTCTTCGTGGCTTTCCTGCTGCACAATTTTCTGCTGGCACCGCTCATTGTGTATCGGCAGCGCAGGTTGCTCTATTTCTCTTCAATTGCCGTGCTCGTGGGCTGTTTTGCGGTGGTGCAGTGCATGGACAGGCCCCAAATGGGGCCTCATGACAACCACCGTGGCGTGCATTTGCGCCATCACCGGCACCACATGATCGGCGACCAGTGTGCTCCTTTTGCTCACGATGACTTTGCGGCAGAAGGGTTGGAAGACATGGATCATGAGTCACCGATGCGCCATGCAGGCAACACGCCCCGTCGGCTGGAAGAAAAGCCCGACCGGATGGGAAGACCCATGCCGATGGAACAGCACGACATTGTGGCCGTGATTATCCTTGTATTGATGCTGGGCATGAATGTAGGCGTGAAACTCTACTTCAAGCAGCGCAACGACCAGCAACGCCTGCAGCAGCTGGAAAAGGAGAACCTGGAGCAGCAGCTGGCCTATTTGCGCTATCAGATCAATCCCCATTTCCTGATGAACACGCTCAACAACATTCATGCCTTGGTTGATATTGAGCCCGAACAGGCCAAGGAGTCGATTGTTGAACTCTCGAAAATCCTGCGCTTTGCCCTCTATGAAGGGGCACGCCAGCGGGTGCCACTGGGGCGCGATGTGGCATTTCTGCAAAGCTATATCAACCTGATGCGCCTGCGCTATTCCGACAAGGTGCGCATTGGCATCAACTTTCCGGAGAGCTTGCCCGACTGCGAAATACCCCCCATGATGTTCATCACCTTTGTGGAGAATGCCTTCAAGCATGGTGTCAGTTACCGGCAGGAATCGTTCATCGACATCAGTCTGGTGCTGCGCAGCCACAGGTTGTACTTCGCCTGCACCAACAGCAAGGCAGCCCAGAACGCAAAAGAGCAGGGCGGGGTGGGGCTGCAGAATGTGAAACGACGGTTGGACCTGATCTATGGCCGTGACTACAAGCTGGTGATCAAGGATGAGGCCAGCGTCTACAATATTGAATTGGAAATTCCGTTATAATACAAAACGGATAATCCAATTCTTATGATCAAAGTTCTTGCCATCGACGACGAGCCACTGGCATTGCGCCAGCTGGTTGCCTATATTCAGAAAGTGCCTTTCTTCGAACTGCTGGGCCAGTGCCAGAGCGCGGCTGAGGCCCGTGAAATCATGGAACACGAGCTGGTAGATGCCATCTTTTGCGACATCAACATGCCCGACCTTTCCGGCATGGAGTTCGTGCGCCAGCTGGCCGTTCGCCCCGTCATTGTGTTCACCACGGCCTATTCTGAGTATGCCGTTGAAGGCTACAAGGTCGATGCCGTGGACTATTTGCTGAAGCCGTTTGGCTTCAACGAGTTTCTGCGTGCGGCCAACAAGGTAAAGAAAATGGTCTCCCCCAGTGCCCAGGAAGAAGACGAGCGAATGGCTCTTTCTTCTTCGGAGGCACCGGGGGAGGCCACATCCATTTTCGTAAAGACCGACTATCGCATGTTGCGTGTGCAACTGAGCGACATTCGTTATGTGGAAGGCATGAGCGAATATCTGAAGCTGCACCTTGAGAGTCAGCCCAAGCCGGTCATCACCTTGCTGTCAATGAAGAAGCTGGAAGACTTCTTGCCCGGCAACTTCATGCGCATTCACCGTTCCTATATCGTGAATCTCGACAAGGTGCAGGAGGTGAACAAGAACCGTGTGATTCTGGATGCTGACACCTACCTGCCCATTGGCGAAAACTACAAAGAGGCGTTTCAGCGCTATTTGGACACGCTCTTCCTGGGGAAGTGAGCCCCAACCCTTATGCAAAGCAGGGCAGGGCTTTCTGCTGCACCAAATATTCGGCAATCTGAACGGCATTCAGGGCTGCACCCTTGCGAATCTGATCGCCTGAGAGCCAGAATGTAAGGCCGTTGTCGTCGGCCAGATCCTTGCGCACGCGTCCCACGAAGACATTGTCCTTGCCGGCAGTGTCGAGCGGCATGGGGTAGGTCAGCGTGGCGGGATCGTCGACGAGCGTGCAGCCGGGAGCTGCGGCAATGGCCTTCTGGGCATCTTCCACGCTGATGGGGCTTTCGGTCTCAATCCAAACGCTCTCGCTGTGCGAACGAAGCGAACTCACACGCACGCACATGGCCGAGCAGCGGGCATCGGTGTGCATAATCTTGCGTGTTTCGTTGTACATCTTCATTTCTTCCTTTGTGTATCCGTTGGGCTGGAACACGTCGATCTGTGGAATCACGTTGTAGGCCAGCTGGTGGGGGAATTTCTTGATGGTCTTCACCTCGCCCGTCTCAACGATTTCCTTGTACTGTTGCTGCAACTCCTGCATGGCGGCTGCACCGGCACCGCTGGCACTCTGATAGGAAGACACGTGGATGCGCTTGATGTGGCTCAGCTTTTCCAGCGGCTGCAGCACCACAACCATCATGATGGTGGTGCAGTTGGGGTTGGCAATGATGCCGCGTGGACGCGTCAGGGCATCTTCGGCATTGCACTCAGGCACCACCAGGGGCACGTCTTCGTCCATGCGGAAGGCACTCGAGTTGTCGATCATCACGGCGCCATAGCGGGTGATGTCTTCGGCAAACTCCTTTGAAGTGCCGGCTCCGGCCGAGGTGAAAACAATGTCGACACCCTTGAAATCGTCGCCATGTTTCAGCAGTTGCACTTCAATGTCCTTGCCCTGGTAGTTGTACTTGCGCCCGGCAGAGCGCTCGGAACCAAACAGCATGAGTTCGTCCATGGGGAATTTTCTCTCAGCGAGGATGCGCAGGAACTCTTGTCCCACTGCACCGCTCGCACCAACAATTGCTACTTTCATTTTGTTATCGTTTTTGGTGGTTTACTTTCATTTGGCCGCAAAATTACGAAAAAAAAACAAAATAACGCATGTTTGGCTGGAAAAGTAAGTTTTTTTTACTACCTTTGCAGGCGTAATGACGCTATTGGCTTCCTATCTTCATATAACCGACCCCACGCTGATATTCTTCGTGGTGCTGCTGATAGTGCTGTTTGCCCCCATCATTATGGGCAAACTCAGAATACCTTATATTATTGGTTTGGTGCTGGCTGGTGTGCTCATTGGTCCCAATGGCCTGAACGTGCTGGAACGCGACGAGTCGTTCGAGCTGTTTGGTCGTGTGGGCTTGTTCTACATCATGTTCCTAGCAGGACTGGAAATGGATCTGGAAAGCGTGAAGCGCAACTCGCGCCAGTTTGTGGTGTTTGGGCTGCTCACATGCTTTGTTCCCTTGGTGCTCACCTACTGCATGTCGGTGTGGGTGCTGGGTTACAGCGGCAGGGCGTCGTTCCTGCTGGGGTGCATCATGGCATCGAACACGTTGGTGGCTTATCCCATCGTGGGGCGCTATGGCCTGCAGCGCAATTCCAGTGTGATGCTCAGCGTGGGCTCGTCGATGATTTCGCTGTTCATGGCCCTGGTGATGATAGCCGGCTTGGCAGGCACGTTCGATGACCACAGCGGTTGGCAGTTCTGGCTCCTCTTTGTGCTGAAACTGGCCTGTTTCATTGTGGGCAGCGTGGTGCTCATTCCGCGCATGGCCCGCTATTTTCTGCGTCGCTATAGCGATGCCGTGATGCAGTACATGTTTGTCATGTCGGTCATGTTCCTGAGTGCAGCCCTTTCCGACCTGATAGGGTTGGAAGGCATCTTTGGCGCTTTCTTCTCAGGCTTGATTCTGAACCGCTACATTCCCCATGTGTCGCCGCTCATGAACCGCACCGAGTTCATCGGCAACGCCATCTTCATTCCTTATTTCCTGATAGGCGTGGGCATGCTCATCAACCTGCGCACGCTGGCCGAAAGCAGCGAAATGTGGTGGATTGTGCTGCTCATTGCCTTCTTTGGCACGTTTGGAAAAGCGCTGGCTGCCTATTTGTCGAGCCTCATTTTCCGCCTGTCAAAGTCGGAAGGCCACATGATGTTTGGACTCACGTCGGCCCATGCGGCCGGTGCCATTGCCATGGTCATGGTGGGCATGCGGCTCGAAGTGGCGCCTGGACAATACCTGGTGGACGACCAGATGCTCAATGGCGTGATTATCATGATTCTGGTCACTTGCATCATCTCTACGCTGATGACCCAGAAGGCAGCCATTGAAATTAGTCTTGCCCTGAATCCATCGACGACCCATAAGGATTCGGAGCGCGAAGCAGAAAAGGTGCTCATCTGCGTGAAATACCCCGACATTGCCCCGCAGCTGCTCAATCTGTCGCTCCTGATGCGTGACCAGCGCTCGGTGCACAGCTTGGTGGCTCTGAACGTGGTCTATGACGACGAGAACGCTGCTGCAGGGCGAGAGCAGGGACTGCGCTTGCTGGAGCAGTTGCAGCGTCAGGCCAGTGCCAGCGAGGTGCCCATGCAGACGCAGGTGCGACTGGCCAGTAATATAGCCAATGGCATCAAGCATGCCTTCCGCGAGTTTGGTTGTTCCGAGATTGTCATGGGCATGCACGTTCATACCAATGTGTCGCAGAAGTTCTGGGGCGAGTTCATCCAGAGTCTTTACAATGGCCTGAACCGCCAGATCATCCTGACACGATTTGAACAACCGCTCAACACCTTGCGCCGCATTCAGGTGGCCGTGCCTTCAAGGGCCGAGTTTGAACCTGGCTTCAGGCGCTGGCTGGAGCGCCTGTGCCGCTTTGCAGAGCAACTGGATTGCCGCATACAGTTTCATGGCCGCAACGAGTCGCTGGTGCTGATTGCCGAATATATCAACAATCTGCACCCCAGCGTGCGGGCCGAATACACCCCCATGGGGCATTGGAACGAACTGCCCAAACTGGCTGGAACCATTGGCAAGGACCACATGTTTGTGGTGGTTACGGCGCGTAAGGGAACCATCAGCTACAAGAACGCACTCGATCGCTTGCCCGATGAGCTGACACGCTATTTCTCTGGCACCAACCTGATGATTGTTTTCCCCGATCAGTATGGCACGGCCAAGGAAGATTCCATGAGCTTCACCGAGGCACAGCACCGCGAGGAAGACAGTATCTATGACACCATCCTGCATTGGATGCACAAAAAATATGATTGAAGTAAAGAACATTACCAAAAGTTTCGGGGCACTGCAGGTGCTGAAGGGCATCGACCTTTCCATCGACAAGGGCGAAGTGGTGAGCATTGTGGGCCCAAGTGGTGCCGGCAAGACCACCTTGTTGCAGATCATTGGCACGTTGGACCGTCCCGATGCAGGCGCTGTGTGCATCGATGGCATCGACATCACCAGCCTTCATCAGCGCGAACTGAGCAATTTCCGCAACCGCAGGCTGGGCTTCGTGTTCCAGTTCCACCAGTTGCTGCCAGAGTTCACGGCCATCGAGAATATCATGATTCCGGCCTATATTGCAGGACGTAGTGGCAAGGAGGCCACACAGCAGGCCGAAGAGTTGCTGCGCTTCATGGGCCTTAGCGACCGGGCCCACCACAAGCCTTCGGAACTGTCGGGCGGCGAGAAACAGCGCGTGGCAGTGGCGCGGGCCTTGGTCAACAGTCCTGCTGTCATTTTGGCCGACGAGCCCAGCGGTTCGCTCGATTCGCAGAACAAGCAGGAACTGCACCAGCTGTTCTTCGACCTGCGCGACAAGTACGGACAGACCTTTGTCATCGTGACCCACGACGAGCAGTTGGCCACACTGACCGACCGCACCATTCACATGAAAGACGGACTTTTAGCTCTTTAACCCTGTTATGCTGAAACTTGGCGATTATAACACACTCAGAATCGTGAAGCAGGTGGACTTCGGCCTGTATCTGGATGGCGGCGACGAAGGCGAGGTGCTGTTGCCGCAGCGTTATGTCACTGCCGACATGCACGTGGGGCAGGACATCACCGTGTTCATTTGTCTTGATCAAGACGAACGCGTGGTGGCCACCACCGAAACACCACTGGCAAAGGTGGGCGAGTTTGCTTGTCTGGAGGTGGCTTGGATTAACCAGTATGGCGCCTTCATGAAGTGGGGGCTCATGAAAGACTTGTTCTGCCCTTTTCGTGAGCAGAAACAGCGCATGGAGGTAGGCAAAAGCTATGTGGTCTATGTGAAGGAAGACGAGCAGACGCACCGCCTCATGGCCACGGCCAAGGTGGAGCGATACCTGCAACAGCCTGTAGAGATTGAAAGAGGGGGCACCCTTCGGCACGGCACCGAAGTGTCGGTCTTGGTGTGGCAGAAGACCGACCTGGGCTTCAAAGTCATCATTGACAATCAGTATCAGGGCCTGGTCTATGACAATCAGGTGTTTTGTCCGTTGCACACAGGGCAGCGCCTCACGGCTTATGTAGACCACGTGCGGCAGGACGGCAAAATTGATGTGACACTGCAGGCAACAGGCCGACAGCACACGCTCGACTTTGCCGAGGTGCTGTTGCGCTATTTGTATGAGAATAATGGTTACTGCGAACTAGGCGATAAGAGTCCGTCGGAACTGATAGCCGACCGCTTCAAGGTGTCGAAGAAAGCTTATAAGAAAGCTATTGGCGACTTGTATAAACGCCGACTCATCACCATTGGCGACGATGGCATTCGGCTGGTGTAGCACATGCAGTTGACGGCTTTTAACAGACAATTTTTGTTCGGAAATTAAACTTTCACTACATCCGTGCGTCATTTAGGTAAGAAGTGTATAACGGATGATCAAAAACAAAGTATGAAAAGATTCTTACTCCTGATGGCCGTAGTTCTTTCAACGGCCCTCTCAGCACAGGCCCAGCGCACAGTGTCAGGCACAGTAACCGACAAAGACCAAGGCGAGGCTGTGATTCAGGCCACCGTGGCATTGCTGAAGAAAGACAGCACCATGGCTGCCAATGCTGTGACCAACCTGAATGGCCAGTTCACAATGACTGCTCCGCAGGACGGACAGTTCATACTGCGCATCACCTACGTGGGCTACAAGACGCTCTATCGCAATGTTGCAGTAGAAGGAAAGCCTGTGCAGCTGGGCACGCTTGTCATTTCTCCTGACTCGAAGTTGCTGAAGGAGGTGGAAGTGGTGAAGAATGTGGCCAAGGTGACAACCAAGGACGACACCATTATATATAATGCAGGAGCCTATCGCACGCCGGAAGGTTCGGTGGTAGAAGAGCTCATCAAGAAATTGCCGGGTGCCGAAGTGAGCGACGACGGTACGGTGAAGATCAATGGTAAGACGGTGCAGAAGATCAAGGTTGATGGCAAGGAGTTCATGGTTGGCGACACGAAGACTGCCGTGAAGAATCTGCCCACGTCGATTATCAACCGCATCAAGACTTACGAAGAGAAGAGCGACCTGAGCCGTGTGACGGGCATCGACGATGGCAACGACCAGATGGTGCTCGACTTTGGACTGAAGCAGGGCATGAACCGAGGCATCTTTGCCAACTTTGATGGTGGCGTGGGAACCAAGCACCGCTATGCCGGCCGTGGCTTTGGTGCCATGATGAAAGATGGACTGCGTGTGATGGGCTTTGTCAATGCCAACAACACCAACGACATGGGCTTTGGCGGTGGTGGCGGTGGTGGCCGCTTCGGTGGTGGTGGCCGCAATGGCTTGCAGGCATCGAAGATGGCTTCGATCAACTTCAATTATGAGAAAGAAAAACTGCTGAAGTGGAGTGGCTCGGTGCGCTGGAACCACGGCGACGGCGATGCCTGGAGCCGCCGCAGCACGGAGAACTTCGTTTCTTCGGTGGGTTCGTTCAGCGAGTCGGTCAATCAAAACTTCTCGCGCTCTAATTCCTGGAATGCCCAGATGCGCGTGGAATGGACACCCGACACGCTTTGGAACATCAACTTCCGCCCCACGTGGAGCTATGGCAGCAATGACGGAATATCGGGCAGCAGTTCGGCCACCTTCAGCGATGATCCTTATAACTATGCCGACTCAAACACCGAAATCGCTGCCATCGTGTCGCGCATGCTGGGCATCGACTCTGCATTGGTAGTGAACCAGCGCCAGAATGGTAGCATGAACTACAGCGATTCTAAACGCTTTGGTGGTACTTTGCAGGTGAATCGCAAAATAGGCGGTCAGGGACGTAATGTGACTTTGCAGACTGGAGCCAATTACAGTGAAGGCGACTCTGAGGCGTTCTCGCGCAGTCTTGTCAATCTTTATCAGCTGGCCACGGGCGACTCAGCCTATCAGCGCAACCGCTACAACGTGACGCCAAGCAAGAATTATGACTACAACGTGCGCCTGACCTATAGCGAACCTATCTTCAAGGCAACATTCCTGCAGTTCAGCTATAACTTCCAGTATCGTTACACCAAGAGCGACCGTTCCACCTATGATTTCTGGAGCATGACTGACCCCACACGTCGTTACGACATGTCGGGCTTGTCGTTGGGCTATCGTGAGTGGAGCCCCATGTTTGCTTCCCTGTTTCTCTCAATATAAGAACTACATCCATACGGCCGAAGTGATGCTGCGCGTCATTCGTGAGAAGTACAATTTCAATGTGGGCATTCAGGTCATTCCGCAGACCAGTGAGTTCACCTATCGCTATCTGGGACTTGACACCATCACCAAGCGTAATGTGGTGAACTGGAGCCCCACGGCCAACTTCCGTTGGAAGCTCTCCGATCGTGGTCAGATGCGTTTTGAATATCGCGGCAACACCAGTCAGCCTTCGATGAGCGACCTGCTGCCCATTACCGACAACAGCGACCCCCTGAACATCACCAGTGGTAATCCTGCCTTGAAGCCTTCGTTCACCCAAAGTTTCAACTGGCGCTACAACGACTTCTTCGAGAAGCATCAGCGCTTTGTGTTTGCCAACGTGAACTTCTCTACCACGCAGAACTCGGTGGCCAACATGGTGAAGTATGACCCCGTGACGGGTGGCCGCGAGTCGCGTCCTGAGAACATCAATGGCAACTGGAGTCTGGGTGGCAACTTTACCATCAACACGGCCATCGACACCACGGGCTATTTCAATGTGAGCTCCAATACGGAAGCCAGCTATGCCAACCGCGTGGGCTATATCGACATCAATCGTGATGGCAACGTGAGCAAGTCAACTACCAAGTCGACCACTTTGGGCGAGCGTCTTGGTGCCAGCTACAGAAACGACTGGTTGGAGGTGGAACTGAATGGTTCCGTGCTCTACAACTATTCCAACAATGCCTTGCAGGAGAACTCCAAACTGAGCAACTGGGCTTTCAACTATGGCTTCAACACCACATTGCAGGCTCCTTGGGGCATGCAGTTCACTACCAGCCTGAACATGTCGTCGCGCCGTGGCTTCAGCGATGATGCTGCCAACACCAACGAGCTGATCTGGAATGCACAAATCTCGCAGTCGTTCCTGAAGGGCAATCCCCTGAGTGTGCGTCTTGAGTTCTATGACATTCTTCACCAGCAAAGCAACTTCTCGCGCGCCATCGATGCCTTGAGCCGCACCGATAATTGGTACAACTCTATCAACAGCTACATCATGCTGCGCGCCACCTATCGTCTGAATCTCTTTGGAACCAAGGAAATGCGTCAGGCCATGCGCCAAGGTCCTGGTGCTGGTCCTGAAGGAGGCCGTGGCGGCAACCGTGGCGGCAACCGTGGTGGTTTTGGCGGCGGTCCTCGTGGCGGCTTTGGTGGTGGTGGACGGTTCTAAGTGTGCTAACCACTTGACATGACCATCTATATATAAATAAAGGTATAAACGAATCATGACAAAAACTGTTCTAGATCTGACGGTGAAGTCGGTGCAGCCCCTGCACGAACGCTACGTGCTGCTGAAGCTGACCGACCAGAGCCAGCAGCTGCCCCCCATGCAGCCAGGTCAGTTTGTAGAGATAAGGGTCGACGGCTCTCCCACCACTTTTCTGCGTCGTCCCATCTCCATTTGCAATGTCGATGAGACCGAAAACGAACTGTGGCTCCTGGTGGCTGTGGTGGGCGACGGCACCCGACGCTTGTCACAACTGAGGCCCGGCGACAGGCTCAACTGCATGCTGCCGTTAGGCAATGGCTTCACCCTGCACTCAGTTTCCGGTTCACAGCCCCGAGTGTTGCTCGTAGGGGGCGGTGTGGGTGTGGCTCCCTTGCTCTATTTGGGCAAGGCATGGCATCAAAGGGGGGCTGAACCCACCTTCTTGCTGGGTGCTCGCAGTGGCAAAGACCTGCTCATGCTCGACGAGTTTCGCAAGTATGGTCGCGTGTTGCTGACCACCGAAGACGGCACTGAGGGCGAGCGAGGCTTTGTGACCAACCACACAGTCTTGCTGCAGGAGCACTTCGACCTTGTGCAGTGCTGTGGCCCAACGCCCATGATGAAGGCCGTGGCCAGCAATGCCCATGCTCAGCACACCCCCTGCGAGGTGTCGCTTGAGAATCTCATGGCCTGTGGTCTGGGTGCCTGTCTGTGCTGTGTGGAAAAGGTGAAGAATGCCGATGCTGGCACAACCTCTAATGTTTGTGTGTGCAAGGAAGGCCCAGTGTTTAATATCAATCGTCTGTTATGGCAAATCTAAGCGTAAATATCAATGGCTTGCAGCTCAAGAATCCGGTGATGACGGCTTCGGGCACGTTTGGCTACGGCCTTGAGTTCCAGGATTTCGTGCCGCTCAGCGAGATTGGCGGCATCATCGTGAAGGGCACCACCCTGAAGCCCCGTGAGGGCAATGACTATCCGCGCATGGCCGAAACACCCATGGGCATGCTGAACTGTGTGGGTCTGCAGAACAAGGGCGTGGACTATTTCTGTGAGCATATCTATCCGCAAATCAAGGACATCGACACCCACATGATTGTCAATGTGAGTGGTTCTTCGCCCGAAGACTATGCCGAGTGTGCAGCCCGTATCGATGCCCTGGAGAAGATACCTGCCATCGAGTTGAACATCTCGTGTCCCAACGTCAAGGATGGTGGCATGGCCTTTGGTGTCACCTGTCAGGGAGCCGAGAGCGTGGTGAGTGCTGTTCGCAAGCGTTATCACAAGACGCTCATCGTGAAGTTGTCGCCCAATGTCACCAATATCAGCGATATAGCCCTTGCTGTTGAGGCTGCCGGAGCCGATTCGGTGTCGCTCATCAACACCCTCATGGGCATGGCTGTTGATGTAGAGAAGCGTCGCAAGGTGCTCTCCATAGGCACTGGCGGACTCAGTGGTCCTTGCGTGAAACCTGTTGCCCTGCGCATGGTCTATCAGGTGGCCCGCAGTGTGAAGATTCCCGTCGTTGGCCTGGGGGGCATCATGACAGCCAAGGATGCCATTGAGTTCCTGATGTGCGGAGCCACTGCCATCGAGATAGGAACAGCCAACTTCATCGATCCAGCCGTTACGCTGAAGGTGCGCAATGGCATCAACGAATGGCTTGATAGTCATGGCTGTCAGTCGGTACAGGAAATTATAGGCGCCATAGATTGAACTATGGCGCCTTTTTTGTTTTCTTTTTTGCCAAAGATTATAGTTTTTTTTCTAATATGAAAGAAGAGTATGGGGAAAAAGTCGTATCTTTGCCACGAAAACGACTAAAACAAACAAATAACAATACTGACAGATGAAACTGAAGAGTAGCTTAGCATGCCTTGTGCTGCTGTTGTGCAGCATGGTGGCAAGTGGCCAGCAACTGGCTTTTCCCGGTGCACAGGGCTGGGGACGTTTTGCCACAGGCGGACGTGGAGGCAGTGTGTATCATGTGACCAATCTGAACGACACGGGTACTGGCTCGTTGCGCGATGCCGTGAGTCAGCCCAACCGCATCGTGGTGTTTGATGTGAGTGGTGTCATTCGCATCAACTCGCGCATTGTGTTCAAGAGCAACATCACCGTGGCCGGACAGACTGCACCCGGCGAGGGCATCACTGTCTATGGCGATGGCATGTCGTGTTCGGGTGCCTCTAACGTCATCATGCGCTACATGCGTTTCCGAATGGGCACGGTGGGCACGAAGGATGCCGACTGCGCCGGACTGGCCAATGGAGGCAACATGATTTTCGATCACTGCTCATTTGCATGGGGACAAGACGAGAACTTTTCCATTAACTGGGACAATAAGGGCGAAGCTCCGCACGACGTTACCCTGCAGAACAGCATTGTGGGACAGGGCTTGATGCAGCACTCGGCCGGTGGATTGATTCAGGCCGACAACATCACGATGTATCGCGTGCTGCTCTGCGACAACAAGACCCGTAACTTCAAGGTGAAGGGCAAGCACCAGTATGTGAATAACCTGGTCTACAACTGGAGCACCTACGCCTATGAGATGGGAGGCGATTCGTCGGGCGAGTCGTTTGCCAATGCCGTGGGCAATCTTTTCATCAATGGCAATTCCACCAGCACGTCGGCCAACGGTTTCTCTGGTGGCAACTCTGGCTTCCACTTCTATGGCGACGACAACTGGCAAGACCGCAATAAGGACGGCGTGTACAATCCAGAGCTGTTCACTGGCAATGGCGGTGGCGACCGTCAGGCCGTGCCCTATGATTATCCTGAACTGGAAACATGGTCGGGCAAGGACCTCGTTGAGAAACTGCTGCCCGAGGTGGGCGCTTCGTTGCCTTATCGCGATTTGACCGATGCCTACATGGTGAACGAGGTGTTGTCGTTTGGCAAGAGGGGCAACCTGATTACCAGCGAGCGAGACCTGCCTTACGGCACTCCCGACACCTGGACTGTGTTCAAGGGCACGAAGCCTGCTGATGCCGATGGCGACGGCATGCCCGATGCCTGGGAAGAAGCCAACGGAACCGACAAGACAAAGAACGATGCCATGACTATTGCTGCCAATGGCTATGCCAATATCGAGAACTACTTCAATTCCATTACCAAGGCCGACCGCGAGTTCTTCCTGCGTGCTCCCATGTTGCTCACGCTGGCTTCGGCTACGACAAAGAGCCTGACGTTGTCGTGGTCTGACTTCACCGACAATGAGGAAGGATTTATTGTCGAGCTGAAGAAAGACGGCACCTTCGTGGAGATAGGCCGTACGGCTGCCAATGTGAGCACGTTTACTTATACCGACGAGTCGCTGCAGCCAGGCACCAGCTATGTGGTGCGCGTTTGTGCTGTTTCGGGCGAAACAAAATCGAGCTACACAAACGAACTGACTGTCAAGACCCGCCCCGAACAGGTAGATATTATTGATGCTGAGAGCTTCACGGGCACTGGTGCCGGCGAGTGGCTCATTGATCCTGTCACCGATCAGACCTACACCCTGGACGAATCTAAGGACTATACGGCTGTGGTGGTGCGCTCCGATGCCCACGTCACTCTTAATGGCAATGGCTACATCAGCGGTTCGGCTTCGCTCAACAAGACGGGCAAGGGCACGCTGACCGTGGCTTCCGACCAGCAGTATGAAGGTGCAACAGTGCTGCACGATGGTGTGTATGAGTTTTCAAGTCTGAAGAATGGCGAGCAGCCCAGTGGTCTGGGCAAAAGCCAGGAGTTTGCCCAGAACTGGGTGATGGCAGGCGGAACCTATAAGTACACAGGCGCCACAACCGCTACCAACCGTTCGGCCACACTTTACGATGACACCGAACTGAACATTGCTAACAAGTCGGCTGTGGTGACAATGAACGGCAGCATTGAAGGTTCAGGCAACCTGTCTCTTGGCGGTGAGGGAACTCTGGCTGTGGCCTCAACCAATTTCTTTAACTTTGATGGCGATCTTGTGCTGGAAGGGGGCAAGCTGAACTTGAATTCCAAGGATGTGTCAGACAAAGGCATTGGCAAAGCTTCGAGGTTGGTGCTGCAGGGTGGCACGATAGCCAATGTGGGCAAGGATCAGGCCAATGTCACTTTCAATTTCCCCATTGTGGCGTCTGCTGGTACAACATCGTCTACCGAGTTCGATCTATGGAATATAAACAAGTGTACTGTCACGGGCAGTGGCACACTGGAGTGGGGCGTCTGCTATCTGCGTGAGTACATTGAAGGCAACTGGGACGGCTTCACAGGAAAACTCGTTATCAAGCCTTTTGGCAACCGTGGCACCAACCGACAGTTTGCCATTCGCAATGGTGTGGGTGTCAAGAATGCCACCATCGAACTGAAGAGTGGTGCTGCCATCAATGGCGCTAAGAACGCGTCTACTTTCTATCTGGGCGGTCTCTCTGGCGAGGCAGGCTCCTATCTGGCAGGCTTCAATGTGAAGGCCAAAGGCGAAGGAACCTGGGTTGTGGGGGGTGCCAATACCGACGAGACCTTCCGTGGCGTCATCAACAACAATGACCAGGCTGGTTCGCATCCGGGCACAACCACCATTGAGAAGCAAGGTTCGGGCGACTGGCGTCTGACGGGCAACAACGTGTATAGCGGAACAACCACCGTGACCAAGGGCCGTCTCATTGTGAACGGCACCCACTCCGGCACCGGTGCTGTCACCGTGCGCACGGGAGCCGCTTTGGCCGGAACAGGCACTCTGGCAGCTGCCACCACCATCAATACGGGCGGCATGCTGCAGGCGGGCGACACGCTGGTGAATGGGCGCGGACTCACCTTCAACAGCACGCTGAAACTGAACGGAACGGCATCGCTCAATGTGCTGGCCAACCGCACGCGTAGCAACACCATCACACTGAAGGGAACCACTACGGTCAGTGCCGACGCCGTGCTGATGATTAATGGCGGTGAGATGGCCGATGAGGCTCCTTACGACAAGACCGAATATCAAATCTTCAATCTTTCGGGTGGCACCATCACGGGCACCTTTGCCGAAATACAGCCTGCTACACCTGGCGAAGGCCAGACATGGGACGCTTCCGAGCTCTACACCAAGGGCATCCTGAAGGTTGTGGGCGGCGAGGCTAATCCCGATCAGGGCCAGCAAGATCCCGACCCGCAGCCTGTGGGCGAGACCAAGACAGCCCTGCTGGCATGGGGCAACATGGTGGCCAAGAGCTACGACAACAGCAGCTACAAGAACATGATGGAAGGTGCGGCCAATGACGAGGCTCAGGGATTCCGTCTGGTCATGACGGGCAACCTGGCCAAGAACTACGAGTCGGGCGGTAACAACCCCAAGATGAAGATTCCCTATAAGGGCGAAATATTGGAGCGCACGCCCATCAAGGGTTCCAACGGTGCACAGAACACGGTGTTCATGCCTGAAGGTGCAAAGGCCACCAAGGTGACGTTCTATAGCGTCACTGGCACCAATGCTTCGAATCGCACCAGTTGGTGGAAGGAAGTGGCTGGCGTGAACTACACCGAAGATACGGCACCTGGCACCATCGACCTGGATGCTACGCGTGACAATCCCAATGCCATTACCTACACGCTGAAGAACGTGCCCGACCAGTTCACCTTCACCAACACGGGCGAACAGCAGTGTGTCATCATCTACATTGAGTATCACTTCGGAGGCGACGAAACGGGCATCAGCACAGTAACGGAAAGCAATGGCCTTCCTGTGCGCGTGGAGTACTTCACGCTGTCGGGCGAACGGGTCACGGCTCCCGTGGGTGGTCTCTACATCATGCGCACCACGCTGCGCAATGGCAGAACCGAATCAAAGAAGGTTGTGCTTTAAAAGAATTGAGGGCTGAGAAATGTGTCTCAGCCCTCAATTCTTTTTTTATTTGTAGTCTCGAATGCGAACGTCAATGCCACTACCCACCATCTTCATGAGCACCATGTTGATGCGTGTGTCGCTGTAGTGATAGGGAAACAGCACCTTGGGCATAAACGATTTGGCAGCCTTCACCAGTTGGTCGGGCGTCATGGTGTAGGGCTGGTTGCAGGGCAGGAAGGCAATGTCGATTTTTTTCAGGTTAGCCATTTCGGGAATGTCTTCCGTATCGCCTGCAATGTAAATGCGCAGTCCGTCGAGTTGCAGAATGTAGCCATTGTCGCGTCCCTTGGGATGAAACTGCTCGCGTCCCTCAGTCGTGTTGTAGGCAGGCACGGCCCATAGCCACACGCCCTCGCCTATGCGCAGGCTGTCGCCATTTTTCATCACCACATTGCTGCCGTGCAGTCGTTCCTGCGTATTGCGGTTCAGATACACCGCAGTCTGTGTTCCGCGCAGTCGGGCAATGGCCATCTCGTCGAAGTGGTCGGGATGCTCATGGGTCACGAGAATGTAGTCGGCTTTTGGGTAAATGCCCCAGTCGGTGCGTGGTTCAATTTCCGTTACGGGATCCACATAGTATTGCTTGCCCTCAAACGTAATCTGAATGCTGGCATGCTTGATGTGTGTAATGGTAACGGTCTTTCCGCCAGGTGTTGTGAACGTGTCTTGTTTCTGGGCGGCATGGGCTGTGGCGCTCATCAGCAGTATGGCGGCCAGAGCCAGGAATTTGTTTTTCAGCATAGTTTTTTTATTTAGTTGACAGTTGTTTTGATGATTGTCGTTTTACGTCATTCCTTTGTGTTGTCAAGCAACAAGTTTAATTGAGTCTGAAGTTATTTCTTCTCGATTAGGAAGATATTCAAATAGAGATTCATTTGACCAATATCTCCATGCTTTATCTCTGCTCGCTTCAAGTCAATCAAGACATAACATTTTTTCTTTGCCATGGATTTCATGTTTTTGCAATATTGGCTACAAAGTTACAACAATTTTCTAAATATAGCATGATTTGCTGTGAAAAACTATTTTCTTGTTTCGCGAGCTCTGCTTTGCCCTCAGCGCTCTGTTGTTTGTCTGTCGATTCTGTTGAAAACAATCTGCGTGGAAGTGTTTTAGCAATACATATTTTTTGCTGTTTGCGAGTTTTTTGTTAATTTTGCAGCCAAAATAACCATGTAAGCGTTTAAATGATAAAATAAGGAAAAGAAATGCCTAACAAACCCTTGGATACCAAACTGCTGGACCGTGCCATTGTGTTTGCGGTGCATGCCCATGCTGGAACGGAACGGCGTGGCAAGGCTTTCCCCTACATTGTGCACCCCATGGAGGCCGTGACGATTGTGGCTACGATGACAAACGACCAGGAACTGCTGGCGGCGGCAGCCTTGCACGACACGGTGGAGGACACTGACACCACCGTTGAACAGATTCGCAGCGGGTTTGGCCAGCGTGTGGCTGAACTGGTGGCCTTGGAAACTGATACGCTCGTAGAAGATGGGGTGGGGGGCGAGCGTGTGGTGTCGCGTAGCTGGCATGAACGCAAGCAGGCGACCATAGACAGGCTGGCCCATGCTTCGCGCGACGCCAAGATGGTGGCCCTGGGCGACAAGCTTTCCAACATGCGGGCCATTGCACGCGACTATGCCGTGCAGGGCGACACGCTGTGGAATCTCTTTCGCGCCAACGACCCAAAGGAGCATGAGTGGCACTATCGTGGTCTGGCCGCAGCGCTATGCGAGCTTCAGGACACTTTTGCCTATCAGGAGTTTGAACAGCTCATAGACCAAGTATTTAAATGACTATATATCAATGGAAAACAATGTGAAACTGGATGCTCATGGCGAGGAACTGATGCAGCAGTATCGCGACTTGCTGCCCACGCTGGAACAGCTGGCCAGAGACACCCGCGAACTGTTGGACACTGCTTTGCGCGAGCAGGGCATCTACGTCACGGCCATGGAGTGCAGGGTGAAAACAGAACGCTCGCTGGCTGGCAAACTGGAGCTGAAGGGGGCGAAGTATAAGAGCATCGACGACATAACCGACCTTGTGGGGCTGCGCATCATTACGTTCTATACCGACGAGGTGGACAAGGTGGCGGCTCTTGTGAAGCGCATCTTCGATGTTGACTGGCATGAAAGTGTGGACAAGCGCAAGCTTCACCAGCTGGACTCCTTTGGCTACAACTCGCTGCACTACATTTGCCGGATGAAGTCGGGCGGCCCTCGTTTCGAGTTGCAGATGCGCACGGCCTTGCAGCATGTGTGGTCTACCATTGAGCACGACCTGGGCTATAAGGGGGCGGTGAAAATGCCCCGTGAGTACAAGCGCCAGTTCAGCCGTTTGGCAGGCATGCTGGAGCTGGTCGACGACGAGTTCAGCCGTCTGCGCATCGTGCTCACCGACTATCGGCGCCAGGTGCAGTCGCTGGTGAAGAGCGGGCAACTCGACGATGTGCTCTTGTCGGCCGAGACTTTCCGCAGCTATCTTGAACTGCATCCCTTTGACCGCCTGAACAGGCGCATTGCAGCGGTCAATCAGGCCGAGATCTATCCTGTGTCGATGTTGCCGTTCTTGTTTGTACTCGAGTCTTTCGGAATGGAAACTATTGGCGATGTGCAGCGTTTCATCGACGACAACAGTGAAGATGCCTACCAGCTGGCGCTCTCGCAGTTGGCCATTACCGATCTGGACATCCTTTCGTCGAGTGCTGCCCTGCAATATCTTTGCCTGGTTCATGTGCTGAAGCATGGTGGCGGGCGTGACGGCTTGAAGGCTGTCTACGACATGATCAACGGCGAGACAGCCGACAATGTCATCCTGGCCGATACCATCTTGGAGCAGGCCGAGACGCTTTCGTTTATGCAATCAAGGAAGGATGAGGAAAGTTGAAATAAAAATTTGAGGGCTGCCAATCGGCAGCCCTCAACCAACACAAAAACTAAACTAGACTTAACTAAAGCTTATCAGGATTTATCACAAACCCTCAATAGCGAATGCAAAGATACGGCAAAAAAATGTAATGTGCAAATGTTTTGCGAATTTTTTTGCAATATTCATGCGAATTTATTAAATTTTCACTGTCTTGTTTAGCAAATAACTGTCTAATATGGTCATTGCAGCCATTGCTTCGACCACGGGGACGGCGCGTGGCAAGACGCAGGGGTCGTGGCGTCCCTGTGCAGTGAAGGTGATGTCGTTGCCCTCAATGTCGACTGTGTGTTGCTGGCGCAAGAGCGTGGCCACAGGCTTGAATGCCACGCGGAAGTAGATGTCTTGTCCGTTGGAAATGCCTCCCTGAATGCCTCCGCTGTGGTTGGTCTCTGTGGTGACGGCGGCAGGTTGCTGCGAGGTGCGGAACACATCGTTCTGTTCGCTGCCACGCCTGGTGGCGCCATAGAAGCCTTCGCCAATCTCGAATCCTTTCACGGCATTGATGCTGAGCATGGCAGCACCCAGTTGGGCGTGCAGCTTGCCAAACTCGGGCTCGCCAAATCCGGCAGGACAGCCCTTGATCACACATGTGATGATGCCCCCAATGGTGTCGCCTTCGGCCTTCACCTGGCTTATCAGTTCTTCCATTTGCCGGGCTTTGATAGCATCGGGACAGCGCACGGCATTGGTCTCGGCCTGCGCGAGGTCGTAGTTGTGATAGTCGGCTTCGAGCGCAATGTTGCCCACCTGCGAGGTGTAGGCCACAATCTCAATGCCCAGCTGCTTGAGTGCCAGCTTGGCCAGAGCTCCACCCACCACACGGCTGATGGTGATGCGGGCCGATGAACGGCCACCGCCGCGATGGTCGCGCATGCAGACGAGGCGGCGATTGCGCCGAAATGCCTCTATTCGGTGTCGGAGACAAGCCAGGAGACCAAGGTTAAGCCAGAGAAGGTCGTGACGGTCTCGGCGGGCGGCGTGGTTTCGGTCGCGGGCTCGGCCGCGGAATATCCGTGCGTCGATTTTCTGCCGGCGAATGGCGTGTGGGATCTCTCGCCGTGGGGACACATCGAGACACAGGTGAAGAACACCTCCGAAATGCCGATCGCCGTCAACATGCGCGTCGATCAGACCGAACCCTTCCAGAGCAACACCGAGATCGCCTACCTTAAGCCGGGGGAATCGCGCACGCTCAAGGTAATCTTCGGCTACCAATACGGCAGTTCAGGATTCTCGCCGT
>CACXUV010000040.1 GCA_902770845.1 uncultured Prevotellaceae bacterium | reverse complement strand
CGCGAACCCACTGCCCGTTGGTGGTTGCAATCGTGTTGTTCTTGGCCTTTGCCACCACGTTGGTGTAGGCTTTGTCTTCAGGGTCCTGATAGTAGGTGCCGTCGGTGATGACAGCGCTGATGGTGGCATAAGGATGCTGCGCGTTGGCCACGCCCTGCTTGAACTTCACCCAAACGGCCACAGAGTCGGGACGCGAACACAGGGAAACGTAGAAGGGATCGCCATTGCCGTCGACGTCTTCCTTGCTCATGTCGAGATAGGCATTGTTGCTGGTGTTGGCAGCAGTCATCGAGCCGGCGTTCATGCGGCCAGTGGTCATGGTGCCGTTGGCCACGATGCCAAAGATAGACGTGGCAAAGATGCGCGCGCTGGTCTTGCCAGAATGGGCGTCGTCCGACTTGTCGATGTGATGGCCGGCCAACGGTGCCAGCAGGCCAGTGGCGGTCTCAAACGAGTGCCAGGCGTTGGGCTCGACATAGCTTTCCGTCGATGTGTGCCATGCCTCGAAACTCTGGTTGGGCAGCTGGTAGCCATTGCCGATGACCACTTGAATAATCTGTCCCAGGCTTTCCATCAGGTCAATGTCGATGAAGCAGCGCAGACGTTCGCCCTCAATCTTTCCGCGCAGTTCCACGGGCACGGGTGGCAGCATGCTTGCCATCCAGAAGCCCACGCTGGGGTCGTCGCCGTTGGTAATGGTCACCTGGTCGTTGGCCATGAGCAGCGTGGCGTTGCCATCCTGCCAAGCCTTGATGCCGCGCAGTTCCACATTGCCCACACCCATGGGAGCGTCGCTGCTCTGCAGCACGAAGTTTTTCAGTGTGAGGTCGTAGAGACCATTGTTTTCAACGATGGTGATGATGCCCGTCTGCTCAGACGACTCACCGTTCACGACGACGGTGATGGGCACGTTGTAGTCGGTAGCACGAACGGCCAGGGCCGTCATGACGACAAGAAGCAAAGTAAAAATTTTTCTCATACGCTTTTGAACTTTTTATCACTCATACATAATTCACGAGGTGCAAAGGTACGAAAAAAAATCTGCTCCGTTCCATTTTGTCCGTAAAAAGCAAGATTATTGCCTCTTTTCATATTCTGCATCAAACCTTGCATTCTCTTTCAGCATTCATCTTTTGCGCTTCAGGGCAAGCCACAGCACAGCCATGTCCTCATGGGCGAACCACAAGCACGAAGCCGCCACGGGGCTGGCATGCCACGCTGCCGGGCAACTGCTCCGGGGCGGTTATCTGCCACGGCGAAGCCTCATCGCCACTGTCGGCAAACAGCGTGGCCTGGGCGTGACGGCCCACGAAGCCGAGGTTGCACTGCAGCGTGCAAGGCTCGTCGGTGCCGTTGATGCCCGCCACAAACCACACGTCGCCGCTGCGCCGTGCCAGCACCGCGCTCTTGCCGGGATAGCCACTCACAAGGCGCGTCTCATCCCAGGCAGCAGGCAACTGGCCCAGAAAACGCTGCACGGCCTGGGGCTGAGCCAGAAAGCTCTCCGGGCGGTCGGCCAGGTGCTGCAGTCCGCTCTCGAAGAGCACGGTGAGCGCCAGTTCGTGGGCATGGGTGGTGATGTGGGGGTGCTGCGAGTTGCTGAAGGCGCAGGGTGTGTAGTCCATCGGGCCCACCACATTGCGCGTGAAAGGCAGCGTGGCGTTGTGGCAGGCGGCCTGAGCCGTAAACGAAGCCACGTTGTTGTACCACTCAGCCCCGTAGACGCCTTCGGTCGAGAGCAGGTTGGGATAGGTGCGCTGCCAGCCGCGCGGAATGGTGGCGCCATGGAAGTTCACCAGCAGGTGGTGCCGGGCAGCGCTCTCGAGCAGGTCCAGGCAGTAGTCCATGTTCATTTGGTTGTCGCCCGAGAAGAAGTCGATCTTCACACCCGCCACGCCTATTCTTTCGCACCAGGCAAACTCGCGCTCGCGGTCTTCCGCCTTGTTCAGGCGGAACTTGGGTGTGGGGGCGCCGTCGGTCCAGCCCACGCTGGAGTTATACCAGATCATGGGCTTCACGCCCCGCTGCACGGCATAGGCCACGGCATCTTCCACGGTCTTGCCGTCGCGCATCACGTCCCATTCGGCATCGATGAGCACGTAGGGCAGGTGCAGCGTGGCAGCCATGTCGACATATTTCCGGATGATGCCGAAGTCGCTGGACCCGTGGTTGTAGGCCCAGTAGACCCAGGACACCACGCCGGGCCTGATCCAGCTGGTGTCGGCCAGCTGGCAAGGCTCGGCCACGTCGGTAACGAGCGTCGAGGCCACCACGTCGGCCAGCGTTCCCACGATGACCACGCGCCAGGGCGTGTGCCAGGGGCCCTGACTGCGCGCTTCGTTCCTGTCGGGCACCACGCGGAAGCGCTCGCCGTCGTTGAAGAGACACGAGGCGCTCTGCTGTCTTTCGATGTTCGACTCGGTAATCAGTGCAAACACCCCCTCGGCTGGCTGCAGCAGGGCGGGGTAGCCCCAACGGATGTTGAAGCCATCGGCCGACGCAAAGGTGCCGCTGAAGCTGGGCACGGGTTTCACCCTGGCCGTGGTGGAGAGTGGGAAGAACCCCTCATACGATTCGGCCCACTGCTGCATCCAGCGCGGTGTGCCTTCCGCAATGCGATAGGCTGTGGGCTCCTGCATCGGCAGCCCCTCGCCCTCGTAGCGCAGGGCAATGCCGTCGTTGTAGACGCGCAGCACCAGTGCCCCGCTGCGATACTCGTTGGCCTCGTTGGTGCAGTGTCGTTTCTTGCCCGACAGCATTTCATAGTCGGCCACGATTCTCCTGGGCTCGCAGTGGCCCAGGGCCATGGCATCGTCCGATGTTTCCACCTCGATCACCGTTTGCTGTCCATAGCGCACCGTCAGCGTGTTCGTTCCGGGCTGCACCGTCAGTTTTCCGTTGGGCGACTGCTGTGCCACCGCCATGATGGCGCAGCAGGAAAGAAAGAGCATTAGTGATAGTTTCTTCATTTTGCGTGATGATTCTTTTTTGTGCGGCAAAGTTACGAAAAGAAACCATTTCACCCCTATCGTTTTTGTGCCAAAAACATTTGTTTTTTTTGTTTTTCTTGGTTTTGCCTGTTTTTTTGAACGACGCTCTGCGTATTGCTTATTTCGCACCGACATTTATTTTTTGCATATTGCTTATGAAAAATCTTTACAACTGCCCTTCTGAGATTCGCTCAAAAGTCAGCAACATCCCAACTGGCATCAGAATTTGCGAGTTTTGAGCGACTTCCGGCCGTTCTGTATAACCTACTGATAATCAAGTGTTAGCAAAACATTGGATGCAAGACGCGTTGCACCCGCAGCCCGACGGAGTCGCAACGGAGGTCCCGTTACAATGCAACGGGGCCTCCGTTGCATATCAACGAGGGCCCCGTTGTGCCTGAACGGGGATGCCGTTGCACACAAACCGAGGCCCCGTTGTGTGCATACAGTCCCCGGCACGGAGCATGGATGGGCCCGACAAGTGCCTTCAGCCAGCCCCAAAGCAGGCTGTTGGGGGTGCAAAACAGGCAGAAAAGCGGCTTTCCGTTTTCTATTTCTGCATTTTCCAGAAAGCTTTTTTCTATGAATTATTTTTACAGACCGCGAGGTTTTCGGCCCTAATGTTTGGCCAATAGGAAATCTTTGACTATCTTTGCAACACAATTACTAACTAAAAACACTTATCAAACGAATGAAATCAAAACACTGTCAACTCATTTTGTTGCTGCTGTCGGTGCTGACGCTCAGCGCCACCGCACAGGAGTATTACGACATTACGAAGTATTATCTGCAGAACTACGGCTTCGACGACCGCTTTGACTACGGCAAGAGCGATGCCGGAAACGTGGAGAAGGAACTGCTGCCCGTGGATTTCTGGACAGCCGACCACACCGCCGAATACACCGTGACGGGCGTCTACGAACTGGGAACGAAGAAGACCTTCAACAACGCCAAGATTCCGGCCAAGGGCGCCGACGGCCAGACCACCGGCGGCGTGCTGGCCCTGAGCACCGGCTGGGACCAGTCGCTGCGCTTCAAGCAGAGCGTGCAGCTGCCCAGGGGCACGTATAAGCTGGTGGCCGTCTACTACAACGGCGATGCCGCCATGACGGCTGGCACCAGCCTGCTGGCATGGACGCAGGGCACCACCACGGTGGCCTCGACACTGAAGACGTTTCCCGTGGGCAAGTGGGTGGCCGACACCATCACCTTCAAGCTGTCGCTCACCAAGAAGGGCACCGTGCAGATTGGCTTCCAGGCTGCATCGGGCGCCTCGACCAACTCAGCCAAGATTGTCGTAGACTACGTGAAACTGCTGCGCGACACGCCCTACGGCGAGGTGGACCTGACGCTCTACAAGACCAAGCTGTCGGTGCTGATCGACGCAGCCGAAAAGCTCTACGACGACGGAACGGGCCGGGGAGCCGCCCAGCTGAAGGAGGCGCTCGACAAGGCCAAGGCGGCCTACGACGACAGCGCATCGACGGTTCTCGACATTGACGCTGCCTATGAGCTGCTCGACAACGCCGTGAACGAGTATAAGAGTCTGAAAACGCTGACCGTGGCGCTCACCCTGCTCATTGAAAATGCCGAGAATGCCGCACAGAGCGGCACCGGCGACGACACGGCCTTGCAACAGGCCGTCACGGCTGCCAAGGCCACACTGGCCAGCGACGCCGCCACGGCCAGCGACCTGCAGGCTGCACAAGACGCCCTGCAGGCAGCACTCGACGACTATCACTACTCGAACCCCACGGGCAACGTTCCCACCGTCACGGCGGGCAAGCGATTCGTGCGCGGTGCCACCATGGCCTTTGGCCGAATGACGGTGAAGAACAACGGTGCCACCATTCGCGAACGCGGATTCTGCTGGAGCGAACAGCCCCACCCCACCTTCCGCGACGAGCATGTGACAAAGACCACCGCATCGACCAACACCAGCCTCACGGGTGTCAGCGGCGACATCTATGTGATTACCAACCTGAAGCCGGCCACACGCTACTACATGCGCCCCTATGCCATTACCAACGGCTATCAGGTGGCCTACGGCGAAGAGGTGAAGTTCTGCACCATTCCCAAAGGCAGCATCACCTACACCCTGCGCAGCGACGACGACGGCACGGGCGCACGGGCACGCATCAAGGCGGCCATGGACAACGCGCTGGACTACTGGAACAACCTGACCGAGATGAAGGGCTTCAGCCCCAACGTGGGCTTCGTGAACGGCGTCCCAACAGCCGACTGCAGCTATGGCGGATACATTCGCGTGGGAAGCAACCAGGGCAATCAGAAGACGGGAACGATGATGCACGAAATGCTGCACGGATGCGGCGTGATTCCAGGCAACAACACCGAATGGTCGCGTCTGGGACGCCTGCGCACAGGCAGCCAGGACTACTACGGCAGTGCTTCGGGCTCGGGCGACTGGCTGGGCGAACGCACCAACAACGTGGTGAAGTTCTTCACCAACAACGAGAGCGAGGTGCTGCATGGCGACTATCAGCACCTGTGGCCCTTCGGCATCAACGGTGCCAACACAGACAACGGCGAAGCCATTCTCTACATGGCCAACGGTGCCGTGTGCCAGGCACTGGGCGAAGACGGCCTGCAGCACACGTGGTCGTCGTTTGCCGAACCCTACTACGCCCTGGACCAGGAAGACTCCATCAAGTATTACATCAAGAACGAGGCCACCAGCTGCGGCCTCTACAACGGCTATCTCATGCCCACAGCCACCGGCACGCTGCGCTGGCAGGAGCTGTCGGCCGATGCGGCCGCACAGAACGACAGCGCTGCATGGTACATCACCTTCACGCCGCAGAACCAGTACTACCAGCTGCGCAATGCCGCCACGGGACAATACATGACCTACAACGGCTCGACCATCAAGACCGTGAGCCGCACGGCACCACTGAGCAACGACAACTGGCAGCTCATGATGGGCCGCAACGACGTGGGCTCACAGCGTGGCTACTGGATCATTCACCCCGAAAGCGGCTGGGAGCCCCACTGCCTGCAGGCCAACACCAACGGCTCTACGGCTGCCGCCACCTTCGACCTGGCCACCTCGGCCGAACGACAGCGCTGGCTCATCATGCCGGCACAGCAGGCCAAGGGCTTTGAAGAGAGCATCCTGACCGACATCCTGGCCGACGTGAATGCCGACTTCGCACAGATGAAGGCCCTGCTCGACGTGCCCCACACGGAGGAAGTGGCAGGAACCGACCAGACACTGAGCACGGCCATTGCCGACATGGAGACACGCGCTGCCGCTGCCTCGCAGCCAGCCACGCTGCTGGCCATTGCCAGCGAGGCCGGCACGGCCACCCTGCAGTTCCTGCAGAACGTCACGGCCACCGACGCCGAGAACCCCTTCAACCTGACCTACATGATGCAGAACCCCACGCTCGCCACCAACTCCGACGGATGGTCGGAGTCGAAGAGTGCCAGCTATGGCTGCATCGAGTTCTTCCAGACCACCTTCGACTTCAACCAGACGCTGCGCAACATGCCGGCGGGCAACTATCAGCTGCGCGCCAACGCTTTCCAGCGCACGGGCTCGTCGGACGCTGCCTACAACAGCTATGCAAAGGGCAACAACATGGTGAACGCCTACATCTATGCAGGCTCGCAAAAGGAAAAGCTGCAAAGCATTGCCGCCGACGCTCAGACCAAGAGCCTGGGAGGAGGCGAGAAGACCGTGGGCACGGGCCTCTACATGCCCAACAGCATGCAGGCGGCCAGCTACTACTTTGCCAAGGGGCTGTATGAGAACAGCGTGAACAGTCAGGTGACCACCAACGGCGGCACACTGAAGGTGGGCATTCGCTGCAGCGACATGCCAACCGACTACTGGGTCATCTTCAACAACTTCCGACTGATGTTCTACGGCGCTGCCGATCCTGCCACGCTGGGCGTGAAGGAGGTGACGACCGGCAAGGTCATGGGCGCCGAGACCATCTTCACCCTCGACGGACGCAAGGCTGCTGCCAGCCACAGGGGACTGCAAATCGTGAAGCAGGCCGACGGCACCGTGCGCAAGGTGGTGGTGAGATAACGCCAAGAACAAACGAAACGCACATGAACGTACAGATAGAACCATCGTGGCACAGCCAGCTGCAGGAAGAGTTTTCAAAACCCTACTTCCTGCAGCTGGCCCAGCACGTCAGACAAGAATACATGGCCGGGGCCTGCTACCCGCCGGGCAAACTGGTGTTCAATGCCTTCAACCTGTGCCCCTTCGACCAGGTCAAGGTGGTCATCATCGGCCAGGACCCTTACCACGAACCGGGCCAGGCCCACGGACTGAGCTTCTCCGTGCAGGAGGGCGTGGCCTTCCCGCCATCGCTGCAAAACATCTTCAGGGAAATCAGCGACGACCTGGGCGTGCCCATTCCTGCCTCGGGCGACCTGAGCCGCTGGGCCCGTCAGGGGGTGCTGCTGCTCAACGCCACGCTCACCGTGAGGGCCCATCAGGCCAACAGCCACGCCTCGCTGGGGTGGCAGACGTTTACCGATGCAGCCATCAGGGCACTGGCCACCCACAGGCAGCACATCGTCTACATGCTGTGGGGCGGCTTTGCTCGCTCCAAGGCCAGCATGATCGACCCGCAAAACAACCTGGTGCTGCAGTCGGTTCACCCCTCGCCGCTGTCGGCCAACAGGGGCGGCTGGTTCGGACAGCACCAGTTCTCGCGCTGCAACCAATACCTGCAGCAAAATGGCCAGGCACCTATTGTCTGGTAAAAAAACAAGGCGTTTCACCATCCATCCATTTCCGTTTTTCATCTTCCAGCCATTCCAAACACAATGCCATCACTTCCACCCATCCTGCAAATAGGCGAAATACTCATATCGTCCGACATTCTCACCGAACAGTTCTGCTGCGACCTGGCCGCCTGCAAGGGCCAGTGCTGCATTGAAGGCGATGCCGGAGCACCCGTGACACTCGACGAAGTGATGCAGATTGAAGATGCCGTAGACGTGGCGTGGGGCGACCTCTCGGCCACGGCTCAGGCCGTGATAGACCGTCAGGGCGTGGCCTACACCGACGAGGAAGGCGATCTTGTGACCAGCATCGTGGGGGGAAAGGACTGTGTGTTCACCTATTATGACGACATCACCGACCAGGACAGCGGCCAAAACATCAGCGGTTGCTGTCTGTGCGCGCTGGAAAAGGCTTTCCGCGCAGGCCGCAGCCGTTTCTGCAAGCCCATTAGCTGTGCGCTCTACCCCATTCGCGAAAAACGCTTCTCCGACGGCACTGTGGCGCTGAACTACCACCGCTGGGTGGTGTGCAAGCCTGCCGTAGAGAAAGGCCGTCGGCTGCACCTGCCCGTCTACCGTTTCCTGGAAGGGCCCCTCGTTCGCCGTTTCGGCCAGGCATGGTACGACGAACTGTGCACCGTGGCCAACGAACTGCGCCAGCAGGGCTACATGGAATAAGAAAACTGAACTTTTTTTGAGAGCAGACCCGGCTGGCATGCACTTACAGCGGGTCTACGTCGTAATAGATTTGCAGCGAGCTGTAGCGCTTGTCCTGCATCATTTGCTGCTGGGCAAGGCGCAGGTATTGGCGCACGCGGGGCATGTCGATGCCGTTTTCGAGTTTCAGCACCAGCTTGCGGATGCACAGGGTCTTTATTTTTGCCACGGCGGGCTTGTCGGGACCCAGCACACGGGCACCGAACCACTGGCGCAGCCGTGAGCCCAGTTCCAGGCCAGCGGTATCGACAACGGCATCGCTTTTGTGCTTCAGGAAGACGTAGATGAGGCGGTAGTAAGGGGGATAGTGGAAAGCCAGTCGCTCCTGGGTCTGGTCGTGATAGAGTGCCTGATAGTCGTTGCGCACGATTTGCTGAATGATGGGCAGCGTGGGGTTCTTGGTTTGCAGCACCACCAGGCCGCGCTTTCCCTTCCGACCGGCACGGCCGCTGACCTGCGACATCATCATGAAGGCATGCTCATAGGCCCTGAAGTCGGGATAGTTCAGCATGGAGTCGGCATCGAGAATGCCCACCACCGACACACGGTCGAAGTCGAGTCCCTTTGAAATCATCTGCGTGCCAATGAGCAGATTGGTGTGGCCCGCCGAGAAATCGTTGATGAGTCGCTCGTAGGCATGGCGTGTGCGCGTGGTGTCAAGGTCCATCCGGGCCACACGGGCATCGGGAAGAATCTCGCGAATTTGGTCTTCAATCTTCTCCGTGCCATAGCCGCGCCCCTTCAGTTGCTTGCTGCCACAGGCCGGACACTCCGTGGGAATCTGGTAGGTGAAGCCGCAGTAGTGGCAGGTGAGCTGGTTGAGGTTGCGGTGCAGCGTGAGACTCACGTCGCAATGCTCGCAATGGGGCACCCAGCCGCACTGACGACACTCCACCATGGGCGCCCAACCACGCCGGTTCTGAAACAGAATGGCCTGCTGCCCTTGCTCCAATGCCTCGCGCACGCGTGCCAGAAGAAGTGGTGAGAACACGCCGTGCATCATCTTGCGGCGCTGCAGATCCTTCGTGTCGACCACCTGAATCTCGGGCAGCTCGATGTCCTGATAGCGGGTGGTGAGTTCCACCAGTCCGTATTTTCCCGTCTTGGCGTTGTGATAGGACTCCAGCGAAGGGGTGGCCGTGCCCAGCAGAACGCGTGGCGCCTCAGCAGAAGTCTTGCCTGCAAGCGAGGCAAGCATGATGGCTGCCGAACGGGCGTGATAGCGGGGCATGGGGTCTTGCTGCTTGAAACTGGTTTCGTGCTCTTCGTCGACAATGATCAGGCCCAGCCGCTGAAAGGGCAGAAACACGGCCGATCGGGCACCCAGGATGATGTCGTAAGGACAGGCCGAGAGCTGCTTCTGCCAGATTTCCACGCGTTCGGCATCGCTGTACTTGGAGTGATAGATGCCCAGCCGGTTGCCAAACACGCGCTGCAAGCGCTGCATCATCTGCACGGTGAGCGCAATTTCGGGCAGCAGATAGAGCACCTGGCGGTGCTCGTCGAGCTCGCGCTTCATCAGGTGAATATAGATTTCGGTCTTTCCACTCGACGTGACGCCGTGCAGCAGCGTCACATTGCGGCGCAGGAAAGAGAAAAGAATGTCGTTGTAGGCTTGCAGCTGCACCGTGTTGAGCGGCTTGATGTTCTCGAAGTGGGGCTCGCCGCCATGATTCAGTCGGCCCACCTCCACCTCGTATGTTTCGAGCATGCCGCGCTTCACCAGCAGACTGATTGTGGGCAGGGTGCACCCGGAGGTGTTCATCAGTTCGTCGCGAGCCACCTCGCTCACCTCGCCGTTCAGCATGTCCCAACCCGACAACTGCAAATAGGCAATGAAAGCCTCCTGCTGCTTGGGCGCACGGGCCAGCATGTTCAGGGCCACGTGCAGCGTGGTCTCGTTCTGATAGGCAGCCGTCAAGCGTATGTAAGTCTCGGTGCGGGGCTTGTAGCCCTCTTCGGCCTTCAGTCCGGCAGGCAGTGCCGCCTTGTAGACTTCGCCAATGGGCGACATGTAATAGTCGGCTAACCATTGCCACAGGCGCAGCTGGGTGTCGAGCAAGACGGGCTCTGTGTCCATCAGCAGTGCCACATCCTTCACCTCGTAGCCTTCAGGCTTCTCGTCGTGCAGCCGGGCAATGATGCCCACATAGCTCTTGGAACGGCCAAAAGGCACCTGCACACGCATGCCCACCTTCGCCAGCTTCTGCAGCGACGGTGGAAGAGAATAGGTGAAATAGCCGTCGAGTGGCAACGGCAATATGATGTCGGCAAAGTGCATGACAGACACAGAAAATTTCAGATTGACAGAAGAAAAGCCGCAGGACTATCGCGGATTGTTCTCGGCAAACACCTGCATGCGCTCGTCGAGCTGCTGGTACTGATGGTCTTCGATGAACGAGGTGCACACGCGCAAGCCCTCCTGATGCGAGCCGGTGGTGATGAGACAGATGGCCGACACACCGTAGTACATGAGTTCGCGGGCCAGCTGACCGCTGGTCATGCCGGGATAGCCAATGGTGAAGTAGAAGCCGTCGGCAATGGGCTGGTCGAGGTCGCGGTCGTAGACAATGGTGAAGCCGTGGCGCAGGAATATCTCTTTCAGTTTGTGGGCGCGGTCGCCATACACCTTCACTTCGTCGCGGAAGCGATACTCGCCGTCGCAGGCGGCACGCATCATGGCAGCCAAGGCATACTGGGCCGAATGGCTGGTGCCACTGCTCAGGGCGTAAAGCATGCGCGTGCTGAACACCAAGCCGAAGGGCAGTCCTTCGTAGCGGGCGGCCAGGTCGGCATAATGGCGGTGGAACAACTGGTCGCTGATGCACACCACACCGATGCGCTCGCCTGCATAGCTGAAGGCTTTGGAACCACTGATGAGCAGCATGTAGTTGGCCGTGTAGCGGGCCACCGTGGGCTGATAGGGTGGCTGGAAGGGCACGCTCAGGTCTTGGCGGAAGTCCATGGCAAAGTAGGCCAGGTCTTCCATCACCACCACATCGTACTGGGTGGCCAGCTGGCCAATGGCCTGCAGCTCGTCTTCCGACAGGCAAATCCACGCGGGGTTGTTGGGGTTGGAGTAGACGATGGCGCAAATATTGCCTTTCTGCAGATAGCTTTCCAGCTTGGGGCCCAGCTTGGCGCCGCGATAGTCGTAGACGTCGAACGTCTCATACTTCACGCCTTGCACCTGCAGCTGCATCTTCTGAACTGGGAAACCGGGGTCGATGAACAGCACCGTGTCCTTCTGCTTATCGGCCTGCGAACAGGTGAGGAACGAGGCAAACGTGCCCTGCATGGAACCGCTCACGGGCACACAGCCCTCGGCCTTCACATCCACACCAATGAAAGCCTTGACAAAGCGCGATGCCTGCTGCTTCAGCTCGGGCAGTCCCTGAATGTCGGGATAGGAATGGGCAATGCCGCCTTGCAATGCCTTTACCTGGGCATCGACGCCCACCTTGGCCGCAGGCAGTCCGGGAATGCCCATTTCCATCTTGATATACTCCACTCCGCTTTCTTTCTCGGCCATGGCGGCCACTTGCTTCACCTCGCGAATAGTGGCTTTGGCAAAGTCGTCTATGCCCAGCTGGGCAATCAAACCATCAACGATTTCTTTCTTAATAGGTGTTGGTCTCATTGGTCTGTCGTTTTGTTGCTTGTTATAATCAGATATTATGAAGGCAATTGGCACTCCATTCCACCATTTGCGTGCAAAGGTATAACAAAACATCGATATTCACAAACGTGTGAATTGTTTTTTGCAGAAAGCCCTGCCTGAGATTGGCAAAAAATGAGAACAAAAGCAAGTTTTTGACCAAGTAATTTGGTGCTGTGGCCAAAAATTGATACTTTTGCAGCCACTTAGAAACAAACAACGACAACTATGATTAAAAGAAATCGCTCTGCTGCCATGCTTTTCGTCTTGCTGTTTCTGCAAGCGATACTGGCAAAGGCCGGAGCCCAAAGCAACTATGAACTGAACTACACGATTGGTCTCGATACTGCAGGCCACTATCTGAACGTGAAGCTTGACTATGCAGCCAGCACCGCCGACAGTCCTGAGCTGGTGCTGAACATGCCCGTGTGGGCTCCCGGCTACTATGAGATTTTGAACTTTCCCAAACACCTGTGCGACTTTGCCGTCAGCGACGTTCAAGGACAACCTTTGACATGGCGCAAGGAAGGCATGAACCGCTGGCGCATCAGCCTGCCGGCCAATCGTCGGGCCACTATCAGCTACCGCGTCTATGCCAACCAGCGCGACGTGGCCTTAAGCCGTGTGGAGCGTGATGTGGCCTTCATTGCCCCAGCCGGTGTCTTCATGCATGTGGACGGGCAAATAGACCATCCCGTGACTGTTGCCTTTCAGATGCCCGCCACATGGCAACACATCAGCACCGGCCTGAAACCACATGACGACAACCGACTGGTATTTACGGCAAACAACTTCGACACGCTCTACGACTCGCCCTTCCTGCTGGGCAACCACTATCAGAAACTGTTTGAACACGAAGGACACTCCTATGAGTTTGCACTGGAGACACCCGACGGTACTGAAGACATCAACTTCATGCAGGACTTCCAACGCATCGTCAGTGCTGCCACAAAAATGATGGGCGACGTGCCCTACGACAACTATTGCCTGATACACATGGGCAAAGGCGAAGGCGGCTTGGAGCATTTCAACTCGCAGGCTTGCTATACCGACGGTTGCTTCCGCTTCGCGTCACGCCGCAACCACGTTAAGTTCCTGGCCTTTGTGGCCCATGAATACTTTCACCTCTACAACGTCAAGTGCATTCGACCTGCCGAACTGTGGCCCATAGACTACAACCGCGAAGCCATCACGCCCATGCTGTGGGTGAGCGAGGGACTCACGTGTTATTATGAGTTCCGGCTGCTGCGCTATGCTGGCATTGCCACCCCCGACGAGTCTTTGCAAATGCTTTCCAACTACTTCAGTCGTTACGCTCCCTATGACGGACAGCACCACATGAGCCTGCGCGAGAGCAGCTACGACATCTGGCTGAACTTCATGAACGACGATGCCAACGAACGCGACGTGCGGGTGAACTACTACTTCAAGGGGCCTGTCATTGGACTGCTCTTCGACATTGACATTCGCATGAAAACCAATCAGCAACGCTCGCTCGACGACGTGATGCGCCTGCTCTACAACCGCTACTACAAGCAATTGCAACGGGGCTTCACCGAAGAAGAGTTCTGGGAGACTGCTGCCGAAGTGGCCGGACAAGACATGACGACAATTCGTCGTTTGGTTGACACCACCACGGTTCCTGATTACGACAACTACCTGCAGCCTGCTGGCCTCTACATCGACACCACCGACTGGTCAATTCGCCGCGTGGAGCACCCGACACGTGCCCAGCAGCAATTCCTCAAGGCAATGAATCTTGATTAAGAACACGAAAAAAAGAATCGCGGATTAAACGGCACGCTCACCCGTCATACGGTGAATCCGTTTAATCCGTGATTCTTTTATTAAAGACTTGCGCTTCCTCTTCTGATGGAAATCCTCCTGATGGGAGTCTATTTCTGCGCTGCTCGTCCCAGTGCCAGGGCCTTGATGTTGGCCTCTACCACGGCATCGCCCTTGCGACCGAAGACACGACGGATGGCGTCTTCCAGTTTCTCATATTCAATGCCAAGGGCTTTCTGGGCAGCACCCAGCAGAATGACGTTGGCCGAACGGGTAATGCCGTTGTCCTTGGCCAACTGCTCAATGTCGAGCTTGATGACGTGGGGCCACTTTTCCAGATCGGCATCAATGTCGGCCATGTCGGGATAGTTGGGAATGTTCTTGAAAGGAGTGCTGCTGGTGATAATCCAACCTTCTTTCGACAGGTAGGGCAGATAGCGCAGGGCCTCCATGGGCTCCATGGAGATGATTACATCGGCACCACCACGGGGAATCAAGTCGCTGTGGATGGGAGCCGACGAAATGCGCAGATTGCTCTGCACGTCGCCGCCACGCTGACTCATGCCGTGCACTTCGGCCTGCTTGATGTAAAGGTCTTCGTTCATGGCGGCTTCGCCTATGATGGTGGCAATGGAGAGGATGCCTTGTCCGCCCACGCCGCAAAGTATGATGTCTGTCTTCATTTTGCTTTCTTTTGCTTTAGATGTCTCTGTAATGTCTGCATGCACTCACGACGGGGAATAATGACACTGGTGCCCTTGTAGTTGATCTCGTCGCGAATGATCTGGGTTATCTCGGGCATGTTCTTGGGCAGTGGCACCACCACCTTCAGGTGCTCGTCTGAAAGACCCAGGCCACGACAAATGGCCTCGAACTTATTGGTGCCGGCAGAGTCTTGTCCGCCTGTCATACCGGTTGTGAGGTTGTCGCTGATGATCACGGTGATGTTGGCATTCTCATTGATGGCGTCGAGCAGTCCCGTCATGCCGCTGTGGGTGAAGGTGCTGTCGCCAATGACTGCCACGGCTGGCCACTGACCTGCATCGGCAGCGCCTTTGGCCATGGTGATCGAAGCGCCCATGTCGACACAAGAATGAATGGCACGGAACGGGGGCAGGAAGCCCAGCGTGTAGCAACCAATATCGCCAAAGACACGCGCATTGTCGTACTCCTTCAGCACCTCGTTCAGCGCTGCATAGACGTCGCGGTGGCCGCAACCCTGACAGAGTGCAGGCGGACGAGCCACAACGTGCTGCGACACCTGTGCATCGGCAGGCGCTGCGCTCTTCTTGCCAGTGCAGGCATCCAGGGCCTGCTTCACCACATCGGGTGTCAGCTCGCCTGTGCGGGGCAGCGTGCCGTCGAGTTTTCCATGCACGTTCTCCATCTCGGCCACACCACGCACCATGTCTTCAATGAAGGGCTGTCCTTCTTCAACAATGAGCACCTGCTGGCACTCAGCAAGCATGCGGCGCACCAGCTTGCGCGGAAGCGGATATTGAGAAATCTTCAGAATGGGATAAGGACTGCCCTCAGCAAAGCATTCGTTCACGTAGTTGAAGCCTATGCCGCTGGCAATAATGCCCAGGGAGCAATCGTGGCCTTCCACATAAATATTATAAGCCGATTCTACAGCGGCTTCTTCCAGCTGTGCCTGCTGTGCCGTGACCACATCATTGCGCTTGCGGGCATTGGCAGGAAGCAGCACCCAGTTGGCTGCCACAGCGTCATAGTTCATCTTGTTTTCTGCACGGGCCTCAGTCTTCACGTTCACCACGGCACGGCTGTGGGCCATACGGGTGGTAACGCGCATCAGCACGGGCAACTTCTGCTGCTCGCTGAAGTCGAAGGCAGCGGCCATCATGTCGTAGGCTTCCTGCTGGTTAGAGGGCTCGAACGTGGGCACCATGGCAAACTTGCCATAAAAACGCGAGTCTTGTTCGTCCTGACTGGAGTGCATCGAAGGGTCATCGGCCACAAGCACCACCACGCCACCGTTGACTCCCGTCATGCCGCTGTTCACAAACGGGTCGGCACATACATTCATGCCTACATGCTTCATGCACACCAAGGCACGCTTGCCCATGAACGACATGCCCAGTGCTGCCTCCATGGCCGTTTTCTCATTGGTGCTCCAACGACTGTGCAACCCACGCTCGCGGGCCAGTGCGTTGCCTTGAATAAACTCGGTGATTTCTGTCGACGGGGTCCCGGGATAGGCGTACACGCCCGAAAGACCGGCGTGAATGGCTCCCAAAGCAATGGCCTCGTCGCCCAGTAGCAATAACTTTTTAGTACTCATGTTGCTTTAGTCTTCTGTTTTGTTTCCTGCTGATTGTTCAGCCATTTCGTTTCTTGCGTTGCAAAATTACTACATTTTTGCTTCTCCTGCAAGCCTTTTCCCGTCTATTTTCAGAAAAAGGTTGCGAAACGAGTAGGATGCCGACAGCCTTGCCCAATCTTGTTTTGTCAAAATAATTCATAGAAAAAAGTATCGTGGTGATGGGGCGTTCTGGAACGGGAAAGGCCCTCTTCTGCCGCTTCCCAGCATCGGAAACAGGACTGTCTGACACTTAAGCGCGCTTACTGAGGCTTTAAGCGCGTTTAACGGAGCCTTAAACGCGCTTAACGTGAGACTCTTTTGTGTCTCAACTGAGCCTCAGTAGCAGGCCAGAAACATCTGTCAGACAAGCTGAAAACAACTCTTAAAAATGCAAACCGTTGATAACCAGGCGGATGCAAGTATCGTCAAAACTCGCTCATTTCAGCCCGACCTGTGGCTTGAATAAAAAGAACGCAGTCTCAGATGGGTCGTTGTAAAGATTTTTCATAGGACCTCAAAGAAAATGTGTTACAAGAATTTGTGTAATTGCAGTGTTCTTGTTACTTTTGTACCCGATTAAAAACTGAAAACAAAAACAATGATGAACCGTAAAACCATTATTACCATTCTGCTGGCCCTAATGATTATTCCTATGGGTGTGGAGGCGAAGAAGAAAGGAAAGAAGGATGAGGTACCACAACTCATCAGCTATCCAAGTGCCGAACTGGACGAATACCGACTGCACGGCGGCGAGGTTGTCATCAGGGGGCGCATCGTGGCGAATGACCCTCAAGTCATCAAAGGCATGGAGGGACGCATCTCCGTCATCGTGCGCGACTATATCGTCCGAAAGGAGGAGATGAAGCTGTTCGACATCAAGGCCGACGGCACGTTCTCGAAGAACCTGCATGTGCCTTACCCAATGTTCGTGCTGGTCTATCCCCTGACACCGGTATATGCCATGCCTGGCGACACAATCGATGTCACGATGGACACGACGAAGCCCAGCCGCGAGGAGGGTGTCAGCGTAAGCGGAACAGGGGTCAGCAGCGAGGTGAGCAGGGTGTGGCTGCAAACCATGAACCGCTACTGTCAGTTCAGCAGGGAAAGGAGGGATGAGGAGAGTCCTGAAGAGGTGATGAAGTGGAAAGACCAGGCGGTGGAAAGGCTCGACAGCATCGTTCGGCAGATGAATGAGGGATTGCCCGAACTTGCCGGCTGTTCACCCTTGGCGGCTGATGTGCTGAAAACCTCTATCCTCACTATGCACATGATCAACATCTGCGAGAAATTCCAATTCATGGACAAGGAGGACATCGACCAAGAGCAGTATTGGCAGGAGTATTTCAATTTCGTGGCTCCTCGCGAGAAGTATCTGCTTGACAACCCCTTGCTTTTGATTGCAGGAGACGAGTTTTTCTTCAACCGCCTGGAGTACAGCATCATGGAGCCTGTGGAGCAGTCCAGCATCAAGAGCCGCACACTCCCAATAGACTACACGACTTCCAATGATATAGAGATTTACGTCCAACCGACACTCCGCGAGGCAAGGAGGGAGGCGATGGCCAAACTGCACGACAAACTCCAACTCAGTCCCACGAACTTTGCCGCGCAGATATGCATGCTCCGCGACCTCTTCACGAAACTGGAATGGCCATACTATGGTCAAGACATTGATAGCCATTATGATTTTGAGGCCGAGGGTGTGGCCAGCACACTACCTTACATCACGAATGCCGACTTGATGCGCCGCGCGGTGCTGACCTACCGCGAGTATGTCAAGAAGTATGAACTGAAGGCTGCCGGAAAGGACGACACCGCCTTGAGACAGATTGAGCCGATGACCAAGGGCGACAGCATCTTCCAAAGCATCATCGAGCCGTACAAGGGCAATGTACTCTATGTCGATTTCTGGGAAATGTCGTGTGGCCCATGCCGTGCAAAGATGCTCCAGATGCGTGACGAGGTGGAGGCCAACAAGGACAAGCCCGTGAAGTACCTCTACATCACCGACGACACGCCTGAGCATTGCCGCGCTTTTCTCGTTGGCAACGACATCAAGGGCGAGCACATCCACGTCACCCGCTCGCAATGGGGCTATCTGCAAGAGAAGTTCCAGTTCACTGGCATCCCCTTCGTCATCCTCTTCGACAAGAACGGCAGGCAGCGAGATAACATAACGGTGGAGCGTCTGCTCAACGAATAATAAAATAAGGATTGTCAGAGAAGATACATAGCGACAAATAAATGGCGAAATGTTTGGCGGTTTGGAAGATAATGCATATATTTGCATCGCGGAAAACCCGTCACGGGATTTACGTTATAATAAATACCACGATTAAAGATGTCAATTTATGGCCAAGAAAAGCAACTCAAAGGTCTCAAACCCCTTTGTATACCAAGGATACACAAGTCCTGACTACTTTTGTGATCGCACGGAAGAAACTGGGGAATTAATTGCAAACTTAGAAAATGGGCGTAATACAACACTTATTTCTCCGCGTAGAATAGGCAAAACAGGGCTTATTTTAAATGCTTTTTATCGGATAAGAGAAGCAGATAAGAATGCAATTTGTATCTATATTGACATTTTCGCGACAAAAAATCAGCATGATTTTGTTCAACTTCTTGGCACTGCCGTTGCCCAGCATGTGCTATCACACCAACAGAAAGCCTTTAAACGTTTGTTGGCATTTTTCGGTTCCTGGCGTCCTGTGTTTAGCGCAGACCCTTTGACGGGTATGCCCACCGTATCTGTCAGCATCGAACCGTCACAATCGGTAATTACCCTCAAGAATATTTTTGAGTTCCTTAATCAAAGCCAGCACAGGGTCTATATCGCTATTGACGAATTTCAGCAAATAACCTATTATCCTGAACAGGGGTTGGAAGCACAACTCCGTTCCTATATCCAGTTTGCTTCTAACGTCGGTTTTATTTTCTCAGGTAGCAAGCAACATCTAATGGCCCAAATGTTCCAGTCGCCAGACAGACCTTTCTATCAAAGTACGGCATCGATGGGATTATCACCGCTTCACGAAGAGATATACTATGACTTCGCCTCTCGCTTCTTTGAGAACAAACACGGTAGCCTTTCCCGTGAGATGTTCGGTATCATTTATCAACGATTCGGTGGTATTACTCAGAACATGCAGCAAATACTGAATAGGTTATATGAGGTTGAGAAAAATGTGGATGCTGAATACCAAGTCAACGAGGCCATCCAGCATATTGTCAACAGAAACAGTATACAGTATGAGACATTAGTGAGATTCTTGACAGACAACCAGTTGTCACTCATGAAGGCAATTGCAAAGAGAAACCGGGTAATAAGCCCACAGGCCAATGAATTTATCAGACAGTTCGGCCTGCCCAGTGCCAGCAGTGTTAAGACAGCCTTAGCAGTATTACTCGACAGAGACTTGGTATATTCCGATTCAACGGGCTATTGGGTGTACGATCGATTCTTTGACCTATGGCTCAAACAATTAATATAAAGTCAAAACATCAACCAATGAAGAAAATTATTTTTTCGTACAACCTTTTGATGTGCTGATACGTTTATAATAACAGAAAGCAGAAACAAAAGGCACCAGATGAACCGAGAAACTTTTACCTGTCTTGTCCGCAAAGAACTCCCTGGCTTGCGCCGCTTCCTGTTGGCGGCTTGCAGAGGAAACAGCGATGAGGCTGACGATGTGGCGCAGGAGGCACTGATGAAGGCATACGTGGCTTCACGCAACTTTGAGGGCGAAGCAGGATTCTCGGCCTGGCTCTACCGGATAGCTTGTAACAGCCTGATAGACCATCAGCGGAAACAAGCTTCGCGCGGCATTGCCATAGACATCGACAAGGTGCATGAGGTGGCGGACGCTTCGCGTTCCAATGACAGTTTTGCCTATCAGGAGCTGTATGAAGCCATCGACGGGCTGAATGTAAGTGAACGTACGGCTGTGCTCCTCTTTTATATGGAGGATCGCCCGATTAAAGAAATTGCCGCTATCATGAATGTTGCAGAGGGTACGGTCAAGGCTTATCTTTCACGAGGCCGCGACCACCGCTATGGCAGCAACCCAGGGAAGCACCTTGCGGTACATGGGGATGACACGCGGTTGCTGCTGCCGGGCGTCCACTTCGTCCATTTGCACCATCAGCTTTTCCATGAACTCGTCGTTATCGCCAGTCATTGGACGATAGGCGTGGAACATGTATCGTAGCTCGCGGGTACGCGGTAATCGTATCCAGGCAGACCAGGCTCGTAACTGGAGGCCGCAGGTGACACATCGGGGTCCTTGATGCTTTAGTCTTCTGTTTTGTTTCCTGCTGATTGTTCAGCCATTTCGTTTCTTGCGTTGCAAAATTACAATAAATTTGCTTTTTCACCAAACCTTTTCTCTTCTATTTTCATTGGAACACTTTTTTGACAATAAATACTGAAATAAGCAGAAAAATATGTAGCTTTGCACAAACATATCACAACAAAACTGTAAAAATGAAACAAACAAGCAAGCGGAACACGCTTTTTGCAGTTCTGACCATCATGGCTACTGCCATTGCAGGAGGGCTGTACTGGCGTTGCAACAATACAGAAGAACCACGACAACTCACAGCTGAAGAAATGCGACTGGAGCATGCTGCCTTGATTGACAGCACGCTGTTGCGAACACCGCTACCCATCGACAGCATAATGGTGGAACAACTCTACAGTGGTATTTCTGCCAAGGCATGGATTCTTGTCGACGATTCAACGGGAATGATCATCAGTCAGAACAATGCCACAGACAGAATGTTCCCTGCAAGCCTGACTAAAATGATGACTTGCCTACTCACGCTGGAGCATGGAAACATGGGCGACTCTGTAGAAATCACTCCAGATGTCTTTGTGACGCGCGACAGTCGCGTTCGACCTGGCGACAGCTATCTGCTGAGCAACTTGATGAAGGAGATGATGATGGTCAGCGACAACGTGGCAGCAGTAGCACTGGCAAAACACATCGGCGGCGACACACTTTCGTTTGCAAACATGATGAACCAGAAAGCAGCCTACCTCGGGATGGACAGCACACACTTTTCCAATCCAAACGGAATGCCATCAGATAGCAACTACTCTTCTGCTCGCGACCTGCTGGTTCTGGCTCGCTACTGCATGAACGACTCTTCGTTTGCACAGATTGTGGGCACACAGTTCGTCGACATTCCTTTGCTGGATGGCCGACACATGCCCTGCGACAACACCAATCTCATGCTTCAAAGCTATGAAGGAATCATTGGCATCAAGACTGGATTCACACGACTGGCAGGTGCCTGCCTGGCTTCGGCAGCCACCCGTGGCAACACCACACTCTATCTCATTCTTCTTGGCAGCAAGAATCAAACCACACGATTCACGGAGTCGGCTGCCTTGCTCGACTATGGATTCAGCGTCATAAAGACCTACCAAGACATGCAAAAACTTCAATAGCGCAAATCAACAGAAGTTTTCCTAAAAGATGTCTCGGCATCAATTTTCGGCTTGAGCAAGCCAACCTACAATTCTGATGCCCATTTGTGATAGATGTGACAGGTGAAGCAAGCCAACCTACAATTCTGATGCCCATTTGTGATAGATGTGACAGGTGAAAGCGCAACTTTCCCCTATAGAATTTTTTTACCCCCAGACTAAATGTTTCCCCTTATACAAAAGTTATATATTCATCTGTCACATCACTCAGGGAAAGCATCCGCAGGAATATCACTTGCGGGTCGTAAACATGATGGTTAGACACTGCAAACCATATAGTAACACAGCGCAAACCACACAGTTATGAACCGGAAAGAACAT
>CACXUV010000039.1 GCA_902770845.1 uncultured Prevotellaceae bacterium | reverse complement strand
TAATAATAGTTGTAGCCAATGTCGGGGTCGTTGTCGATGATGGCATCCACATGGCTGCGCGTGTAGTCGCCCTGCATGCGGTGGCCATTGGAAGTCATTTCGGGGAAGAGCGACGACATGTCGAAACGCATGCGGCAGTTGTCAACCACGTCGCGTGTCTGCTGGTCGAAAGCCACAATGTCGTCGATGTAGAAATACTGACCGTTCACGCCGTTATTGTCGTACTGGGCTTCCACCGAGCGACGCACATGGCTGCCCTCAATCTGGAAGAACTTGTCGTAGCGACGGTTCAGATAGATGTCTTTCTCCGTGGCATGACTGCCCTGGGCATACTTGGTGGCGGTGTACTTCTCAACCTTCAACAGGGTGTAGGGCAGCATGGTGCCATACCACTCCGTGGGGTTCATCTCGTTGGTGAAAATGCCCAGGTCGTCGCGCACCGTCATCTCATCGTAGCCATACTGGGCAAACTTGCGGGTGACAATGTGGTAGGCCATGAAGCGATAGAGCGGGTTGCGCTCGTCGTCCAAATGATTAAAGTCGGTATATTCCTTGTCCTTGTCGGCCGGGAAGGTCACATCGTAGATGCTCTTGGCCAACTGCCAAAGGGCGCGGATGCTGGCATCCATGTCTACGGCAGGATCGGGAATGTTATACATGTTCATCAGCACATCGTCGGGCACCATGAAGAGCGTGAATCCGTAGAGCTTTTCTTCGGGAGCAATGGCTACCTCTTCGGGCTCAGCACCCGACCAGTAATGGTACTGGTACTTGGGCTGCTCATAGCTGTTGTCCTTGTATGCCTGTATCTTCTCGTCAAGACCTGTCAGCTGCAATGCCTTGGCATAGATGCTGAGACGGGGGTTCGACTGCACCAGATTGGCTGAGGTGCTGCTTGAACTTTCGAGCACCATGTCGATGGGATGCACCACGCCATTCTCCACGGAGTCGTCTTGCAACTCACGGTATATCCTGGCTTTCTTGTTCAGGAAGATCACGGTCTCGCCGTCCATCAGGCTGTCCTTCACCTCAATGATGCGACGGTTCATGTTCTGCACATTTCCCTTCAGATTGAAGGTGGTGTAGATGCTGCGCGTCAGATGGGTGCGGGCAATGGTGTCGCACTGGCCATCTGACAATTCGTCAAGCGAACTGTAGCCATGGCTGTCCAGGTAAACGGCCACTGCAGAGTCGGTTGGCAGGAAGCAGGTGTAGGCTCCATAGGAGGAAAGCAGCTCCATCATACCTGCACGACGCACAATGGTGGTGAACTGGCTGAATTGCGGGCGACTCGTCAGGTAGTCGCTCATCATTTCGCCCGTGAAGGTGGCATAATGCTCGCTGTCGGGCTCATCGGAACACGACATCAGCACAGGCGAAGCCATGAACCCCATGGCAAGCAAAGCGAATATCTTGGTTTTCAGTTTCATAGTTCTATTTCTTTTCGTCATTACAATTTCTACTTTACCTAAGAATTAGTTGGCCGACGTCTTGATACTGCTGTCTTCGCCACTGGGATAAGCAGGATTCTGATTCTTGGCCAGATTCTCGCTCACCTTGGTCTCATCAAGATTGTAGGGAAGGAAAAGCTGTCCGGGCCAGGTCTTCATGGACTTCATGCGGTTGCTCACCAACGACACATTCTCCAAGCCTTTCTGCGAAATGCAGCTCACGAGATAATCGGCATTGCCGTCGCGCAGCGAGCGGCGCACCAAGTCGTACCAACGCTTGCCTTCGAACATCAGCTCGCGCTGACGTTCCTGCATGACAAGTGTCTGCAGCTTGGCCTTGGTGTTGTAGTCGCGATACACCAAAGTGTCGGTCAGCGTGGTCTGGCACACCGAACGCTTGTTCACGGCGTTGACCAGCGCAAAAGCCTGCTGGCGCAGACGGGTGTTCACTTCGGCCTCGTTGGCATTATCCATCTTCTCCACCAGGGCCTCAGCCTTCAGGAGCATGATGTCTGACAGGCGATAGATAATCCAGTTGGACTGGTTGTTGTCCTTGCTGTAAGTGCTACCTACTGATGCCACCTGTGGCTTTGTGGGTGTCGACACGCTGACCAGTCGAGACGTGAACACATACTTGGCAATGCTGTAGACGCTGTTGCCCACGGATCTGATGTTCTCGTAATAACGGCTGTCATATTCGTTGTTGAAGACAGCATACGTCTTGTCTTCCACATCGGTGCCCAGGAAACTGGAAGGAGCCACAAAGCCTTGCAGATCGTTGCCTGCACCAAATCCATAGAAGGTGTTCACCGGACCATTGCGCAGCATACCAGAGTTGCTCGAGAAAGTCAGTTCGAAGATGCTCTCCTCGGCATTGCCACTGCCGAAAATGTTGCTATAGGCGCTGCCGAAAAAGTAGGAGCTGCGGCCAGCCCAGTCGAGTGCAAGCGGATAACCGTTCAGGCGGTTGTCAGTATCCATGTTGTAGCCGGCATGCTCTTCCTTGTAGCGTTCCTTCTTGGCGTCGATGACCAGGTCGGCATACTTCACGCAGTTGTCATAGTCTTTCTTCCACAAATACATTTCGCACAGCATGGCATGAATGGCATCGCGAGTGATGCGGGCCGTGTTGTAAATGGCCTTCTCAGACGTGCCCGAAGGATAGCGGGTCAGGGCATCGCCCTTCACACGCTCCAGACTGACAATCAGGCTGTCGAGCACATCATCGAAACTCGACACAGGCACATCGCGCTCCTGCGTGTCGTCGATGTAGGCTGTGGTGATGTAAGGCACATTACAGAATGTACGAATCAGATAGAAATAGCACAACGAGCGGATGGCCGTGGCCTCAGCAATCGTGGCAGACAATTCGCTTGGCGAGTAGGCAGGATCCTTGGCAGCCACCTGCGGAGCATAGAGCATCACGGTGTTGCAACGGTTGATGACCCCATAGAACTCATTCCATGCTGTATAGGCATTGGAGGGGTCGATGTTCTCTTCGAGCACACGCTCCAGGCTGACGTCGTTGTGCGTACCCACGCCCTTGTTCACATTGTCTGAGCGAAACTCGCCCCAAATCATCATGCGGCTGATCATGCCATAGCTTTGCATGGCCGAATAGCAGCCCATGAGCACATTGTCAACGTCGGACTTTTCGTTCCAGAACTTCTCCAGCGTAATCTTGTCCTGTGGTTCCACGTCGAAGAAGTCGTCGCAGCCAGAGAAGAGAAGAGCCGAGAGAGGAGCGAGCAACATCAGGCCCACCAGTCCTTTCACCTTATTATATATATGATTCTGTTTCATAATCTTCTTTCTTCAATTTTCAATCTTCATTCTACTTAGAACTCCACCGTCATGCCCAGCGTGTAGGAACGTGAAGGAGGCGTCTGGCCACCGTCAGTGGCAGGACCATAGCCGCCATAGTTCACCTCGGGGTCAACACCGGAGTACTTGGTGAGCACGAAAGGCTTGTTGGCACTCACGTAGAAGCTCAGTCTGTTCAGACCAATCCATGTGAGCTGTTTCTTCTTCAGTGCATACGACAGCTGAATGTAGCTCATGCGCAGGAAGTCGCCTTTCTCCACAAAACGGTCGCTGATAAGCGTGTTGTACTGGCCGTTGCCATAGAGCGCACGCGGAATTGACGTTTCGTCGCCTTCCTTGCGCCAGCGATAGTTCACAGCCTGTGCCTGGTTGTTGTTGGTCGACATGGCCTCTGTGTCAAGTCGGGCCAGGTTCACAATCTTGTTGCCAAGGCGATAGGTGAACTGTGTGGAAAGACGCCAGTCTCCATAAGTGAAGCTGAAGCCGAAACCACCGGTGAGTTTAGGCAGCGAAGAACCCAGGTAGACAATATCAAGCGCATTGATATTGCCATCGTGGTTCACGTCTTCATAAATGGCATCACCACCCTTGAACTCATAGTTGCGGCCAGTCTGGCCAGAGCCAGCATTCACATAGGCAAACATCATCTTCTTGGGCTTGCCTTCGTCGTCGACAATCACGCCGCCATCGGCATTGCGGGCCACAGGAGCCGTCATGGGGCGCTTGGTCCAGCCGCGCACGTCGTAGAACTCCTGGGGCAGATTACCCGTCAGGAAGGCATCGACAAACTGCTTGTAGGTGGTGTAGTTGTTCTTGACGAGCTGGTTCGACTCCCACTGAGTCTCCAGGAAGTCATACGAACAGTTGTAGACGCCCTGCGAGCGATAGCCGTAGATGGCACCGAACGGGTTGTTCAGCTGAATGCGGGTGAGCACCTGGCGGTTCTCATAGTTCACCGTGGTGTTATACGACTTCAGCTGGTTCTCGTCGAGCTCCAGAATCTCGTTGCGGTTGTTACCGAAGTTCACGTTCATGTCCATCGAGAACTTGCCAGCCTTGATCATGCGGTTGGTTTCGATATGGAACTCCCAACCCACATTGCGCATCTTACCATTGTTCATCACACCCAGCGTGGTGAAGCCAGAGCTTGAAGGAACGCGGAAGTTCTGCAGCAGCAGGTCGGTCACCGTAGAGTGATAGCCTTCGAGCGTCAGGCGCAAGCGGTCGTCGAAGAAGCCCAGGTCGATACCCAGGTTATAACCCGTGGTGGTTTGCCACTTCATGTTCGAGAGGCGCAGGCCGTCGGGCTTCATCAAGCCACTCATGTCCAGATAGGAACTGGTGGGCGAATAGGTCACGGTGTACAGGAAGTCTCTTGAAGGATCCTTACCCACACGTGCCCAGCTGGGACGGATGGAGAACATGGACAGCCACTTGTGGCTCCACTTCATCCAAGGCTCGTCGATGATGTTCCAGCGCAACGACACCGAGGGGAAGTAGCCCCAGCGGTTGCCGGGACCGAACTTGGTCGTACCGTCGGCACGCAGCGTGAAGTCGAGCACGTAACGGCTCTTGTAAGCATAGTGGGCCGAGAACGTCATGTAGAGCGAACGCCACTGGTTGTAGCTGCTGCCCAAGCCCGTGATGATGCCACCGGCATCGGGGCTGACAATGCCACCCGAAGGCAGGCCCTTGCCATCAGCCGACTGTCCGGTCGACGAACCCGTGTTCAGCTCCAGTCGTCCCATGGCCATGGCCGAATGGTCTTTGTTCACGAAGTGAGGAATCAGCGTCAGCGTGTGCTTGGTGGTAAACGACACGCTCTTCGATGAACCCGAATAAGACGTATTGATGCCTTCGTTCCAGTTCACCGTCTTCAGTGCGGCGGGGTAGAAGCGATCCACATATTCATTGAAGATGTTCATATAGACGGCACCGCGCCAATTCAGCTGCCAGTGGTCTTCGTCCATGCCCAGCAGGTGGTAGTTAATCACCAGCTCGGGCGACATGTTGTAGGCATCGCTCTTGTTCTGAGCCAGGTTTGCACTGGCCACAGGATTGATGTAGACGCGCTGGTCGTCCTTGAACACCTCAGAACCCGACTGCAGCATGGTGTAATAAGCATCGGTGTCCTCACCTTGCAGGGCACTGCCCACAGGATACTGTTCGTAGATGCTCATGTTGGGCATCTTCTTCAGTGCCAGTGCCAGAAGGTTGTCGCTGTTCATCTTCTTCTTGGTGTAGGTCATGTTGAAGTTGGTCGACACGCGAATGCGCTGGCTCACATTGTAGTCCAGGTTCACACGGGTCGAGAATCGCTGCAGCTTCTGTCCAATCACCGAGTTGGTCTCATGGTCGTAGCCACCCGAAATGCGGAAAGTGGCTTTCTCGCCACCACCCGAAACGGTGATGTAGTGGTTCTGCATCAGACCCCACTGGGTCACGGCATCATACCAGTCGGTGTTGTTGTTGTACTGCTCATACTCCGAGAAGGTGGGATCATAGTTCAGCTCCTTGATGTTCGAGGCAGCATCGCTCTGCTCAGGGTTGAAGTAGCTCTCCTTCAGCAGCATGGTGTAGTCGTCACCGTTCAGCAGGTCATAGCCCTTGGGCTGGTAGCGTCCGGTGAGCTTCAGCGTGTAAGTGAGACGTGGTTTGCCACGAGCACCGCGCTTGGTGGTAATCTCGATAACACCCGAACCGCCTTGCGAACCGTAGATGGCCGTGGCAGCAGCGTCCTTCAGCACGGTGATGCTGGCAATGTCCTCAGGGTTCACGTTGAGCAACTCGGCAAACTTCTCGTTGTTGGCAGCATTGAAGTCGAAGTTCTCCGTGTCAACATTCCACGTGTTGCCGTCGACCACAATCAGGGGGTTGCCATCGGTCAGGCCCGAGATACTCGACGTACCACGCAGACGCATGGTTGATCCTGCACCCAGGTCGCCGCCCGTCACAATGTCAAGACCGGCGATGCGTCCCTGCAGGGCTTCATCCACGGTGGTCATGCCCAGACCCTCGAACTCTTTCATCGAAATGGTCTGTGTGGCAAACGAAATCTCTCGTTCGGGAATGGGGAGCGCATTGCCTTGCATGCGCTTTTTCGATTTCACGGTCACTTCCTTCAGCATGGTGGCCGAGACCATCATGATGTTGAAGCTGGTCTTGTTGATGGCCAGCGTCTGGGTCTTCAGACCCACATAGCTGAATCGAATTTTGTCCTTCGGGTTCTTCACCTTCATCGTGAAGTTACCGTTCAGGTCGGTCACAGCACTCTCGATGATACGCCCCGTGGCATCAATCTCGCACACGGTGGCACCCATGAGCGGGCCCATGTCGTCGCTCACCGTACCGTGAACCGACGTTATCTGTTGTGCCTGGGCACCAAGGCTCAGCAGGCACAGCATGGTTATGATGATGAATCTCAGTTGTTTCATAGCACTTAATTGGTTGCAATTCCGTTAGCTTCCTTTAACTTTTTGATCTCTTTCTTCCAAGAGGTCATTTGGTCCTTCGAGAAGAACAGGGCACCGCCCTTGAGCTGATGCACCACACCGTCGGAGGCGGTGAAGATTCTCTTGTTGGGGTCGGTGTCACTGCCCCTGGTAATGCCGGCGAGCCCCTTGGTTCCTTCGTTCCAGTACTCACGGAACATCAGGTTGTAGAGGCCGTTGCTCTGGTCAACATCCACCGAGCGCACCACTTTGTCGTTGGCATCGATGCAGGGCTGCGGGTTGCCGTTGGCATCCATGACATACTGCGGAGCGACGCTCATGCCCGAATTGTTGGCCGTGACGGTCAGCGTGAAGAAGCGGCTGTTCTCAGGATTCAGCTTCGACGTCTCAAAGCGTGCGTTGGTGTGTCGCTCACCCTTGATAAACACCGAGTTGTCCTGGATGTGATAGCGCACGAAGTCGTTGATGCGATTGCGCAAGATGACGCGAGCCCTGTAGGCCAGCCCCTTCTGCTTTGCCTTCAATGCCTTGTCCACAGAGTCCTTCTTTGTCTTGTCCAGATCTTTATATCCCTCAGGATAGGGCAGTGCAAAGTCGGCATCCTTGATGGCAGCCACATCGCTCCATGTGGGCAGATACTCACGGGCAATCAGGTCCTTGATCACCTCGTTCGACGGCACGTAGAGCGTGTAGTTATAGCCTTCGAACAGCGTAATATTCTTGTTGCCACCCTTGTCATTATTGCAATACTTCAGATTGTTGCTGGCACCCATGGTGGTGTTCAGCAGCGTGGCCGAGTCGTTCGTATTGAGCAGTTTGAAGAACTCTTCGAACTGTGGGTTCTCGCTCAGCACGTTGTAGGCCGACTTGGTTGTAGCCATGGGGATGCCGGCATTCAGCCGGTAGGTGTTACCGTTGCCCGTGCCGTTGGTTTCCTTGGTCTGGTCGTAGATGTAGTCAACGGGAATGGCCAGGTTGTTCTGAATCACGATGTCGGTGTCCTTCACCAGTATGGGCTGGTTTTTCTCAATCTGGTAGCCACCCTCCACGGTCATGGCAGCAGTGCCAGCATTCTTGATGCGCACCACGCTGCCTCCGCGCGTCTTGTAGTATTCCTGTTCAGGCGACAGCTTGCCCACGATGATGAGCGAGTTGATCAGGTCTTTCAGTCGGTTGTTGATCACGTCCTGCTCCGGGTCGGCCATCGGCGACTTCTTACGTGTGAGCTGTCCGGTAGCGCGGTCGCGTTCCAGCTGGAAGCGTTCGGCCTTCACGCGGTAGGCTTTCTGTGCCTTTTCGTCGAAGAAGAAACGATAGAAAATCTCGTTGTTGGTTCCATAGTTGGTGGGGTCGCGATAAGCCTCCATGGCCTTGTTGGTGGGCATGAGCAGACTGTAGGTGGCCTCCATGGAGTTCAGCAGCGGCTTGAAGTTCAGCACATCAGACGGCGAGGTTTCAAAGCTTCGGTTACCAATGGCGTTGGCCGAGTTGCCCGAATCGTCGAGAGCCCAGTTCATGATGCTCAGGTTCTCGTTCACCATGGCAGGGAATATGACCGATGCAAAGCTGCTGGGAGCAAACATCTTGTTGAGCATATAGACCACGCCGTTGCAGCCAATGAAGCAGGAGTCGACGTCGGCCGGAGTGATGCCCATGCGCACCTGTGCATCGTCTACAATCATGTCGAACTTCGACGGAATGGTGCTCACGAAGGCTTCGATCATGTTGTTGTTCAGCAGTTCGGCCAGCACGCTCTGTGGCACGCTGTCCCACACCTCATATCGGGTTTTCAGCGGACTGTTGTTCCACCAGGCATCGAGCACGTCGTTGGTGGGAGCCAGCATGGCGGCAGCATCATAGTGCATGTCGCGGTCGTTGTCCACATACATGTACTGGTTCCATCCCGGGTCGTAGATCAGAGTTCCCTCGGCCTGCGTAATGCCGTTGGGATGATAGGAGTTGGGCACACGACCCTGCGACAGGTTGCTGAAGTAGCGCATGTTGAAGACCATCGAGTCTTCGCGCAGATAGCTGGTCTGATACAGGCGGTTGTATTCCGACAGCAACGTATTATTATAATAAGGTGCCGAGAAGCGGTCGATGAGCTGTGCCCAGTGCGATGTGCTGGGATGCGAGCGCAGAATCTCGGCAATGTTCTGTGCGGGCTCCACCACATCTTGCACCTTGTGAATGTAGCCGTTCTTGCAGGTGATGTTCTCGTCGATCACGCGCACCCCGTTGATCCACGACGAGTCTACCGAATGAGCCCGGTGGTTGGTCAGGATGTCGATGTCTTCCTCGGTAAATCCGTTGCTGCGCATGAACTCCGGCAGGAAGTGGATGATGGGAGCAGCGGTGGCGTCCTTGAACACATAGATGCTCTTGCCAGCCTTGCGGAAGGGTTCCCAGTCGGCCGTGGCGGGCATTTCCTCAGGGCGCATCACCGCCACGGTGTCGTAGATGCTTGTGGCCGTGAGTCGGCGCATGTTCATGCCCTTGCGCACAGGGTTTCCACTGGCGTTTGAGAGCAGTTCGATGAGATAGGCGTTGTTCAGCATCGACGTGTTGAGCAGCAGTTTTTTCTGAGCCAGTGTCAGGTCAGCATAGCTGCGCACGCCCCACGAGTTGTTGCGGAACCAGCGGTCGAATGCTGCATCGTCGGCAGCAAAGACGGTCTTCGATCCCGTGTGGTTCAGCACCTCGGTCTGTCCAAGGTCGTCCACCAGCTTCAGCAGCGTGGTGTAGCTCTGCCCGTCGGGGTCGTTCTGCAACCGCTCGTAGATAGAGTTGCCCAGCCAGCCCGGCTGTCCGGTGAGCAGGTCGTCTTCACACGACTGCAGCATGGCGGCACCCATCAGCAGGCCGCAAATGGCCATGGCCATCTTGCGTCCGTGTCTTACGATTAGTTTACGTTTCATAGCTTTGATTTTGTTATTGTTTTTTGTAGTTAGATATTCATGTTTCCTGTTGAAATCAGCCCCAGATTGCTGTCATGTTGCGATGCAGTTTGTTTCTCTCTTTTCGCAATGATGGCTATCATGCCTCTCGAGCCACAGTAGCTGTCATGTTGCGTTGCCTAACAACTGCCCTCACCTCAAAAAAACTCAATCCGTCTGATCACACACAGCAGACATTTCAATTGTTCAATAAAAAACGAAGGAACCGGAGACGGGTCTTTCTCCGACCCGCCCCCAGTCCCTTTTGTTCAGAGAATCAGGCGTTTATATCGTCTGTGCATTTCTTCGATCAGTTGCGGATTTTCTTGACAATCACGTTGCCGTTGCTCAGCGTCTGGCGCATGATGCTCACACCCTTCTGCGGAGCCAGCGTGCGCACACCGTTCAGCGTGAAGAACTCGGTGCGCACCACGGGTGCAGCCTCGTCGGCCACCAGGTCAATGCCCAGGTAGTTGGGATCGGCCTGCTTGGCACTGTTCTCGCCGTAGTAGAGCAGTTTGAAGTTGTCCATGATCACCCAGTCGGCATTGGACGTGCGGATGGCGGTCTGCTTGATGCCCAGGCGCAGCTTGCCGTTGGTCACCTTCACAACCACCTTGTTCAGATACTTGCCGGCATCGAAGTAATACTTGGTAGAGGCCATGTCGTTGGGCACCCATCCAATGGTGTCCTTCTTGGTGTTGTCCTCAGCATTTGCAACCGTTACGGGAGCTTCAGAAGGCAGCCACATCTCGCCATCCTTAACCAGGTTGGCAATGCTGTCGGTGACAAGCTTCTCAGCAGACATGCCCGAACGGAGCATGGCAACAGAAACGGCACTGGTGTCCTGAGCAGAGATGCCATAGAGGAACACGTTGGTCACGGTGTCGGGGCTGTTCACGAACGACTCGTTGTCCTGATCGGTAGAACCGAAGCGATAGAAAGCGTTCACCTGAATTTCATAGGTTCCGTTGGGAATACCCGTCAGATCCTGATACATGTCGAAGGTCTTGTTGAAGAACTCAACCTCGAGGGCAGCCTTCTGGTTGTTGTCGTTACCGAAGTTATAGCCCTCCGTGTTCTTCCAGCCTTCGATGGCGTTGGTCTGCACAATGTTGCCCTCGTCGTCCATGGCAGCCTTCTCGAACTTGGCGCTCTGGATGTAGCTGGTAGCATCAACAGGAGCAGCGTCGGTGGCCTTGCTCATGTCTTCTGCAGGCTTGCGCTGTTCGGTCAGCTTGGCCTCAATATCTTCGATGGCAGCATCGATAGCGCTCACAGGCATTGCGGCTGTGCCCACGCTCAGCTTCGTTGAAATGCCGTCGAGCAGCACGCTGGCCTCTCTTGCCCAGTCCTCCTGGCTGGCATCGGCCTCTTCCACAGCCGTTGTCAGGCGGTTGTAGGCATCCTCCAGCTCCTGATACTTGCTCACCTCGTCGCCCATCTTCTTGATGTCGGCCTCAGCAGCCTCAAAGTCGATTTCGTCGCCATTTGTCACATTGTCGTTGTAAACGTCGAGAGCCGAGTTATATTCCTCAACAACCGTAGCAAGCAGCTCGTCGCTGGCCAGGCCGCTGAGCTTTGCCGACAGACCGGCAATGGCGTCCTTCAGAGACTGAATCTTCTGGTTCAGCTCATACTCATAGTTCTTGGCCTTGTAGAGATCGGCCAGCACCTGGAACATGGCGGCGCCATCGGTGCCGTCGACAGCAGCATTGGCAGCAGCCAGAGCATCCTCCAGCTTCTTCTGGGCAGCAGGGCTTTCCACTTTCTCCAGTCTTGCCGTGCACTCCTCGATAGCGGCCTTCAGAGCCTGGTTCACCTTGGCAGCCTCAGTTCCCCAGTAGGTCAGCTTGAAGTTGTCGAAGATCACCCAAGAGTCACCAGCCTGGTTCGAGCTACCCTTCACACCCAGCTTCATGATTTCGCCTGCATTCACCACAGCGCCAAAAGCCGACTGGGTGTACATGCCCTTTGCAAATGCCTGTGCAGCAGAAGCCATATCGTTGGGGGCATCCCACTTGATGCTCTCGTCCTCAGGATCGGTGTAGGTGGTGTAACCCGAAGAATAGATGGTTTCGTCATGGTTCACCAGTTCAGAGAACACATTCACAAACGGTGTCATGTTGTCGTTCATGTAGATGTAGCAGGGCGATTCAATCACATATTCCACCTGCTTTTCATTCCATGCCGTCCATGCATCACCACGTCCGTAGCGATAGAAGCCCTGAGCCGAGATTTCATAAACACCCACGGGCATGTCGGCTACCTCCTGACGAATGTCGAACGAAGCATTGTTCCATGCCTCACCACAAGAGTTGTTCACTTGCACGTTGCCACCAGCGGCATTCTCCTTGGTCCAGCCCTCCCAGGTTCCTGTAGAGAAGTCGGGGTTGGTCAGCTTATAGGTTACGTCAGCACCGGTCAGGGGCTTAGCCTTCTTGGCTGCATCATAGAGCTCCTGCAGCTTGGCCTGTGCAGCCTTCACCTCGGCAGTGCTCATCTCGAATCTGGTCATGTCTCTTGCCAGTCCGCTGCGGGTAGTACCGATATACTTTTTCAGTGCAGCAACCTCTTCGGCAGAGTTATCAGCATTCTTCTCCAGGAAGTCTTTCACTTCCAGATAGAGCTTGTTCAGGTCGTTCCATGCGCTGATGTTCTCTTCAACGACAGCCAGTTCTGCTTCCAACTGAGCCATGCATGCCATAGCCTCTTCACGGTTGGTGGCAGTGGCATTGGCAATCATGTTGTTGAAGTTCTGAGCCACAGCCTTCGTTCCCAAGAAGCTTTCAGCCTCGGTGTCGATGGGCTGGAATCCACCCTTGGCCCATGCAGCATAAGCATCGGCACCCTTGCCATAGTACTTCAGACGGAAAGCGTCGAAGGTTGTCCAGTCGTCGGCCACGGTTGTTTCCTTCTTGATACCAATGCGCATCTTGCTGTCGTTAGCATCGAAGAAGAGCACGTTGTTGTAGCGGCCCTGCTGGAAATGATAGCCAGCCGAGACAAGGTTGTTGGGAATATAGAAGCCACCTGCAGTTGCCTCGCCAGAATTGGTCACACCCTGAGAAAGGTTGGTCTTTGGAGCATTCTTGAAGGGGTTGGCCAAAGCCACCTGCATGGTGTCAATGTCGGTTCCTGCATAAAGGAATGCATTCTTGTTGGTTCCTGCGAGATAGTTTTCGAGCGAAGCCTGCGTATTGCCGGCACGATAGAAACCATACATCTGCAGCTCGTACACACCACCGGCGATGTCGAGTTCCTGATAGAAGTTATAGTTCGTGTTGAAGAACTCAGGCACCTCTGCCAGTTTCTGCTGATCAGCAGGATAGCCCCAGCCCACGCTGCCAACAGCTGTGGTCCAACCGGCAATCGAAGCGTTCTTGAAGTCTGGGTTGTTGATCAGCTCAGTCACGTCGACAGGGTTCGTGCCCGTGGCATTGGCCAACTGAGCAACGACAGAGTTCTTCATAGCCTCCTCAAGATCGGCCTTTGCCTGCAGCAACTGTTCTGCAGTGGCATCGGCATTGTTGTAGACTGCCTCGTATGGAGCCACATCAATGTAATCGGGAGCACCCTCAATGGTTTTGCGGAGCTCCTCAGAAGCGTTGTAAACAGCAGCGAGCTTTGCATAGTCGTTCCATTCGGCAACGGAGAAGAACTGCCACTCGCCATAAGCGCCAGCGTCTTCAACGGTTTTCTTCACATTGATCACGCTTCCTGCCTCACCATTCTCAATACCAGGAGCCTCTGGCTCTACAGCAAAAATCTTGCCTTCGGGCTTGAGTTTCGAGTTTTCTTCTGCAATGGAGATGTGGTAGGTCTTGTCGCCACAGGCTTCAACCCACAGCAGGGCAGCCTCACCGTCTACATTGTCTATGAACAGGCCAGCTTCGTAGCCAGCGCCTACTACTTTAGCGTCATCGGCGATAAATGCAGTGTGCCACTTGTTCTTCACCGGAGAAAAGTCGCGCATGTAGAGCTGCTTGTCGGCCAATGTCTTGCCATTGGGCAAAGCAAAGTAAACAAGCTGGGCATTTTCGGCAGAAACCGATGCCTGTGTGCCCCAGGCATTGCCCTCATAGAGGAACTTCTGAGCGCCTACGTTGTAAATCACATAGTAGTCGCCCACAACGAAGTCGGCTGGCGTTTGCTCAATGGTGCTCAGGTCGATCACGGCCGACGGCTCCACTGGCTTTTCGCGCTCAAGCGTCAAAACTGCGCTGGCATTGAGGCCCACAAGCCACAATGCACTCAAAACGAGTAGTTTTTTGAACTTCATAAGCTAAAAAATTAGTAAAGTTAGTAAATAAATTTAACAGGTTTTCTTCAATACGTATTCGGGGTATGGCCCCAATAAAGGTGATATCGAGTGCAAATATAGACAAAATCTTTCATAAACGTATCATTTTTTATGTTTTTTTTTGCAAGAAATGTTGTAAGAGACAAAAAAGGGTGCATTTCACACCCTTTTTTTGTTCTATAAGCCAACTGTATTTACGATTTAACGATTTACTATTTACTATTTATTTACGATTTAACGATTTACTATTTATTTACGATTTAACGATTCACCACTTTCCTCACATGGCCGTCTTCCACCTTTATATATATCTCGCGCGCGGGCGCGAGGACGCGACGCCCGTCGAGGGTGTACCATCCGGCCGCCGTGGTGCCGACAGTGAGGGTGCTGATGCCGGTGCCCTGTGGCAAGCCGTGCACGGGCATGGTGAGCCCCGTCCAGTTGGTGAGCACCACCAGGTCGGTGGCATCGCTGAAGCAGGCTTCGAAGGCTCCCAGCGGCAGCTCCTGCCCTTCGGGCACCACCCACCACTGGCCATCCTTCAGATAGATGCAGCCGCCGTCGAGCGGATAGGCTTCGAACTGTCCCACCAGTCCGCAGCTGCCCAGCTTCTCGGCCTTTACCTCCTGGCCATACTGCAGGAAGCTGGCTTGCAGGCTGTCTGTGCGGAACACGGCAGGGTAGCCACCCTCAACATGATCCATGGGCTGCACGCACAGGGCCGAGAGGTCGGGCGTGACGCCAACCACTTCGTAGAGCTGCGTGCCTTGCATGGGCAGGGCCGACGTCTTCAGGCAAATGGTGCCCCAGCTGCCAGCAGCCTCCACGGGGCGTGTGTAGACCTGGGGAGAGTAGGTGGCCGTCTTGGTGTAGGTGCTCTTCTTGTTGATGTCGATCTGATGAACGCGATACTTGCAGCCAATCTGCGAGAGCGTGTCGACAAAGCTGCACATCGAGGGGCCGTCGGCCACCTTGGCGTCGCCTGCCACCTGCCAGCTGATGCCGCCGTCGGTGCTGCGCTCCACCTGCACCGACCGGCTGTATTCGCCGTTGTTGTCCTGCCACTGCACCAGGGCATGGCCCGTTTGCGGGTCTACCGTCACCTCGATGCGTCCGGGAGCCAGCTGTCGTGGCGTGGTGGGAACTTTGTCGTACTTGCCGTTATAGCCCAGTCCGGCGTCGAGCGCGGCATACATGGTGCCTGCAGGCGTGAGTTTTCCGTTCTTGTAGAGCCGTGAAGGGTCGCGCTCGCCATTCCAGTAATAGTAGCGCTCCACGTAGTCCCAGCCGTTCAGCTTGGTGCAGATGCGCTGCAGGGCGTCTCTCACCTGGTTCTCGGTCACTCCGCTGGCAAAGGCTCCGTTGTTGTTCCACGATGCGCCCCAGCACCACTCCGAAATCCATACAGGCCGCTTGTATTTCGAGGCCCAGTTGTTGATGTTACCAAAGTTGCCCTCTGGCCAGTAGCAGTGCAGGTCGATGATGTCGCAGCGCCAGCCACGGGCATCGATGCTGTCGAGGAAGTCGGCCAGGAAGCCCGTGGCGTTCCAGTAGTCGCTGCCGTCCCATGAGGCCGGCGAACAGAGGCGCATGCCCGTGGCCATGATGTTCTCCCAGTTGTTCAGAATGGTCTTCAGGTCCTGCGGATTGTCGTCGGCCGAATTGCGCGGCTCGTTGTTGTTCTTCATGTGGCACGTCCAGGTGGCACTGCCGCAAGCCGACGAGGTGGGGTAGTCTTCATAGATGTGATTGGCCACACACTCAATGTTGGGCAGCATGTCGTGGCCCTGGCTCCAGGTGTAGCTGCTCTGGGCGTTCAGGGCGGTGATGGTGGACTCCGTCAGGTCGTTGGCCAGCTGAGGCTTGCCTGCATCAAGCCACTGGAACACGCGATAGGAGCTGATTTTCTGGTCAAGAATGTCGGGCAGCACCTTCATCTCCAGGTCGGCATTGGCGGCAATGAAGCAACGGCTGTAGCCACGGCCAGCCGGACGAGTGGAGAAGGTGACCATGTAGCCACGCTTCAGCTTGAAGGAGCGAATGCGGTTGTTCAGCTGCTTGGTGGTGAGCGTGTTCATATAGCCCCCGGTGTGGCCGGGCTTGAAGCCTGTGACGGCCTCGCCCTCGAAGTTCTGCTCGCTATAGACGGTGAGCGGACTGAAGTCGGGGGCATAGGGCATGATGATGCTGCCATGGTTGTACATCTTCACCTGGCAGTTGCGGTCGGGGTTGGCCATTTTTCCGTTGATGCGCACATGGGCGCTCAGCAGGCGTATGGCGTCGGTGGGCCGCACCTTGGAGAGGATGAGCACAGCGTGGTCGGTGTTCACCAGGTCCACCATGCCCTTTTCGCCAAAGGGTGTGGCATGGCGCAGGATCACGTTTTGATCGGCGGTCACGGTGATGGTGTCGTTGACCGTCGTGGACCGCTGGTAGTTGGTGTTGGCTGCCGCAGCATTCTGAGGTGCAAGGGCCAGCGTGAAGCCCAACAGCAACAGTGTGTAGATTTTCTTCATATTCGCGTTTTGGATTTTAGTTATAATTGCAGTTGTTTTGTCTTCTGCGTGCAAAGATACGAAGAAAAAAATTGAAACCATAACTTTTTTACTTTTTCTTTGCATATTTTCATAGGACTGGAACGACACGAAGTTCAAGACGCAAAATGAAAGGAAATTGCATAACTGAATAAATATTCACAGGTATTTTCTCCACAACAATCTGATTTTCAACGGCTTGCAATCGGGCCCCCGTTGTGTGCTAACGGGGGCCCCGTTGAGAGACAATTGAGGCCCCGTTGTGTGCTAACGGGGGCCCAATTGCAAACGAACCGAAGTGCTCTTGTTTTCTGCATAGATATGCATGGGCGGAAAGCAGCATTTTTCGGTGCCGCACGGTCGAAACCCCACAAGAAGGAATCAATAATTCATAAAAATATGAAATTATTGGACTTTTATTCTTTTTATTGCCCAATTAATCGTAACTTTGCACGACTTTTTTATTATTTAGATGTTTTAACAGAAAAGATGAACGTAATTACAAAGACCCTTCAACTGGCTGATGGAAGGACCATCACCATTGAAACCGGGAAACTGGCCAAACAGACCGACGGCAGCGTTGTGCTCCGCATGAACAACACCGTGCTCCTGGCCACCGTTTGTGCCGCAAAAGACGCAGTTCCCGGAACCGATTTCATGCCTTTGCAGGTGGACTATCGTGAACAGTACAGCGCCGCAGGCCGCTTCCCCGGCGGATTTACCAAGCGCGAAGGCAAAGCCTCTGACAATGAAATCCTTACATCGCGACTCGTGGACCGCGTTCTTCGTCCACTCTTCCCCTCCAACTATCACGCAGAAGTTTTTGTGAATGTCATGCTCATCAGCGCCGACGGCGTTGACCAGCCCGATGCATTGGCAGGCTTTGCAGCATCGGCCGCACTGGCATGTTCAGATATTCCCTTCGAGTGCCCCATCAGCGAGGTGCGCGTGGCCCGCATCAACGGCCAGTATGTCATCGACCCCACCTTCGAACAGATGAAGCAGGCCGACATGGACATCATGGTGGGTGCTTCGGCCGAGAACATCATGATGGTGGAAGGCGAAATGAAGGAAGTGAGCGAGCAAGACCTGCTGGGCGCCCTGAAGGCTGCCATGGATGCCATCAAGCCCATGTGCCTGCTGCAGGCCGAACTGAGCAAGGAGCTGGGCAAGGACGTGAAGCGCGAGTACAACCACGAAGTGAACGACGAGGCACTGCGCGAGCGCATGAACAAGGAGCTCTACCAGCCCGCCTACGACATCACCAAGCAGGCCCTGCCCAAGCAGGAGCGTGCCGATGCCTTCGAAAAGTTGCTCGAAGACTTCAAAGAGAAGTTCTTTGCCGAGCGCAAGGCTGCCCTTGAGGCCCAAACCGCAGAAAACAGTGTGCCCGACGGTTCAGCCGCCGAGATCAGCGACGACGAATACAGTGCCATGATGGACCGCTACTATCACGACGTGGAGCGCGACGCCATGCGCCGCTGCATCCTGGACGAAGGCATACGCCTGGACGGCCGCAAGACCACCGACATTCGCCCCATCTGGTGCGAGGTGTCGCCCCTGCCCATGCCTCACGGCAGCGCCATCTTCACCCGTGGCGAAACGCAGTCGCTCTCTACCTGCACCCTGGGCACCAAGCTCGACGAGAAACTGGTGGACGACGTGCTCGACAAGAGCTACATGAAGTTCCTGCTGCACTACAACTTCCCACCGTTCTGCACCGGCGAGGCCAAGGCTCAGCGCGGCGTGGGCCGTCGTGAGATTGGCCACGGCCACCTGGCATGGCGCGGACTGAAAGGACAGATTCCGGCCGACTTCCCCTACACGGTGCGCCTCGTCAGCCAGATTCTCGAGTCAAACGGCTCCAGCTCCATGGCCACCGTCTGTGCCGGCACACTGGCACTGATGGATGCAGGCGTGCCCATGAAGAAGCCCGTGAGCGGCATTGCCATGGGCCTCATCAAGAACCCCGGCGAAGAGAAGTATGCCGTGCTGAGCGACATCCTGGGCGACGAGGACCACTTGGGCGACATGGACTTCAAGACCACTGGCACGCGCGACGGCCTAACAGCCACACAGATGGACATCAAGTGCGACGGCCTGTCGTTCGAGATTCTCGAAAAGGCTCTCATGCAGGCCAAGGCTGGTCGTGAGCACATCCTGAAATGCCTGACCGACACCATTGCCGAGCCCCGTGCCGACTTCAAGCCGCAGGTGCCCCGCATCGTTCAGATCGAGATACCCAAGGATTTCATCGGTGCCGTCATTGGCCCTGGTGGCAAGATTATTCAGCAGATGCAGGAAGACACCCGCACCACCATCACCATCGACGAAGAAGACGGCGTGGGCAAGGTGCAGGTGGCTGGTCCCGACAAGGAGGCCATCGACGCTGCCCTGGCCAAGATCAAGGCCATCGTGGCCATTCCCGAAGTGGGCGAGGTCTACGAAGGCACCGTGCGCAGCATCATGCCCTACGGCTGCTTCGTTGAAATCATGCCCGGCAAGGATGGTCTGCTCCACATTTCTGAAATAGACTGGAAACGTCTGGAGACTGTTGAAGAGGCAGGCATCAAGGAAGGCGACAAGATCACGGTGAAGCTGCTCGAGATTGATCCCAAGACGGGCAAGTATAAGCTCTCGCACCGCGTGCTCATTCCCAAACCCGAAGGCTATGTGGAGCGTCCGGCACGTCGCGAGCGCGGCGACCGCCCCGAGCGCGGCGAGCGTCGTCCCCGTCCTGAGCGCGGCGAGCGTCGCCCCCGTCCCGAGCGCCATCAGCACAATGAAAACAGCGAGCTTGCCGACAAGCTGGCCGCCCGACTGGGCGACGAGTACCACGACCCGCAGGAGAACCGCGTGCCGCGCGACTTCAACGACTCGCTCGACCACATGGACTTCTAATATTTCCCTTTATTTTTCCCCTGAAGTCCATGCACCCCGCCTGGCAGGTATTTTCTTCCTTCCATCCCTTCCCCACCTCGCCAGGCGGGGATTTTTTTGTGCCTTCCCCTGGCGCCTATGGCTGCAGTTCGGGCCATCCGTCGGCCGTCCAGCTGATGGGACGCTGAATGAGCATGGCAGCTCCGTTGCGCGTGGCACTGTAGCCATGGCAGATAAAGATGTCGTCGCCGTCGAAGCTGTAGGCAGCACAGTGACCGGCCGCCTCCCATTCCTTCTTGTCGCCCTCAAGGAAGAGCGTGCCGCCACCATTGGCCATGTCCTTGCCACTGCGATCAAGATAGGGACCCGCCACGTTCTTGCTGCGCCCCACGGCCACGCGGTAGTTGCTCTTGGCACCACGGCAGCAATAGTCCCACGACACAAAGAGATAGTAGTAGCCGGCGTGCTTGAAAATGAAGGGTGCCTCGATGGCGTTCGTGCCGGCATACTTCGAGGTGGGGTTGGGCTCGGTGGGCTTGAAGCCCGGGTCGAAGCGACGCGCAATGGTGCGGGGCTGTTCGCCCTGGGCAATGTGCATGGTGGAGTCGAGGCGTGCCAGCTGGATGCCATCCCAGAAAGAACCCCAGACGAGCCACGGCGTGTCGCTGTCGTCGATGACGAAGTTGGGGTCGATGGCGTTCCAGTTGTCGCCCTGCATCTGTCCGTCGGCACCGCGCTTGCGCTCATGCGAGGTCACAATGCAGCCTTCGTCCTTCCACATGTTCATGTGCAGCGAGCGACTGCTGAGCAAACCAATGGCCGACCCGTTCTTGCCAAAGGTGGAACAGCTGTAGGCCAGCCACCAGCGGCCATGCCACTGAACGACGTCGGGCGCCCAGACATGGCTGCCAAAGCCGGGCACCGAGTCGGTGGTCCAACCGGGCATGACGGTCATCACGGGCTGGCGCGACACCGTCCACGTCTTGCGGTCTTTCGAGGTCATTTGCTGTATGCCCATGCCTGTGGCATAAAGATAGTAAGTGTCGCCGTCCTTGGCCATCACGGGGTCGTGAACCATGGGCGTGTCGGTGGTGAAAGCCTCGCGCTGGAAACCTCGCCGACGCTCCTGCGGGGCGGCAGGCTGGGCTGCTGCAATGAGGGAACCTGTCAGCAACAGTACTGAGATAAACAATTGTTTCATGCTGGTAAAGGGGATTTTCATTTATAGTTTTTGTGTTGAATGGTAAAGCCGTCGTAGCCGGTCAGATCGCCGCCAATGAAGAGACGCTCGTTCTCCTGTCTGCCCTTCAGCTGCCAGTCGAGCCAGGCGCATACCATGCGGGCGTTGGCACCGCCGTTGGGCTGCTCGTAGGTGCCACCATGGCCGCTCTGCGTGTTGTCGGCCAGCACCACGGGCACACGCTTGATGGCCTTGTAGTCCATCTGGGCGTTCTGCCAGGCCACATCCTGCGTGCCACCAACGAGATAGAGAATGGGGCCATGCAGATTCTTCAGCGACTTGGCACTGGCGTCGGCCATGGTCATCTTGCCCATGCCGGCATTCAGGATGAGGTAGGTCTTCAGTCGGGGGTCAGCCGCGTTGGCCAGCACCTGTGCTCCGCCACAGGAGTGTCCTGCCGCTGCAATCTTCCCGGTGTCTATATAATTATAATAAGGTGAAGCAGAACTGCAAATCCAGTCGAGTGCCTTCCTGACCATCGACGACGGCGTGTGCTGGTCTTTTTCGTGCTGAGCCAGCATCTGCAGCTCGCCAATGGCCACAACCACATAGCCGTGGGAGGCTATGTCGGTGAGCATGTTTTCATAGCCGATGCTGGTGTCCATGCAGCCACCGTTGCAGAAGATGAGCACGGGCAGCTTTTCCTTCTTTGGCTGGCCAGTGGCAAACATGCCGGGTCGGCCCACGGTCATGGCTGCGTCGATGTTCATGGGACGATAGACCACGAAGTCGGGCAACGACTTCTCGCGCACGGCCACTGCCTTGTGACGCCCACTGCCGCCATAGTCGGGCACTTTCAGCTGCTCGAAGCTGACGGTGGGGTCGTCGTGCTTCAGGTAGCGGGCATAGAAGGCATCCATGGCCGGACGGGTGAACTCCAGCTGCTGGTCGAAGGCCACGCCATGATTGCCATGCACCTTGACATAATCTACCTGCGTGCCTGCCCGCTGCATCTTCACCACCCAGTCCTCCGTCAGGTTGGGGCGCACAGTAGGGTCTTCGCCACCCTGCAACACGAGGAACGGGGTCTCGCTCTTGCCAATGTAGCCGATGGGCCACCACTCCTTGTGGTCGGCCCACTCGCCGGCACGGCCAATCTCCGTGGGGGGCGCACCGCCAGCAGCACAGGCCACGTCGGCCGTCAAACCAGCCATGAGCGACAGGTGGCCGCCTGCCGAATGGCCATAGGTGCCAATGCGCTGCGGGTCGATGCCCAACTTCTGAGCATTGCTCTTCATCCAGCGCACGGCGGCCTGCACGTCTTCGATGCAGGCGGGCAGCGGAGCCTCCTGCACCAGCCGGTAGTTCATGTTGCAGACCACATAGCCCTTCATGGCATAGTCTACCATCAGTGTGCGGTACACCATGTCGTTCTTCGAACCTGCGCTCCACCCGCCGCCATGGATGATCAGGATGGCGGGCCGGTTCGTCTGCGGGCCGAAGAGCGGCTGAGCCAGGTCGAGCACGGTGCTGGGACCTACATCCGTGCGGTAAGCCACGTTCTCTGTCACGGTGATCTGCTTCTCTTGCGTCTGGGCTGCCACCGGGAGTGTCAGCAGGAGCAGAAGTGTTGTAGTAGTTAGTAAATGCTTCATAAGTTTATTTGTTGTTCTT
>CACXUV010000038.1:22497-26225 GCA_902770845.1 uncultured Prevotellaceae bacterium | reverse complement strand
GGCCTCGTTCACCACGTCCCAGCAGTAAATAACATCCTTGTAGCGGCTCACGATGGCCTGGATGTGGTTCTTCATGCGGGCATAGAACACCTCCTTGGTGGGGTTGTCCTGCGTCATCCAACGGCCAATCTGGCTGTGCCACATCAGGCAGTGGCCACGCAGTTTGATGCCGTTGGCACGGCAGAAGTTGGCAATGCGGTCGGCATTCTCCCAGTTGAACTGGCCCTCGCGGGGCTCGGTGGGTTCGGGCTTCATGTCGTTCTCGCAGGTGATGCTGTTGAACTCTCTCTTGATGAGCGCCTGCTGACTGGCATTCGACACGTTGCGCTGATTCACGGCCACACCTATCATGAAGTAGTCCTTGTAGGCGTCCTTCAATCCCTGGGCACTTGCTGTCGGGCCATTGAATGCTACCAGCATCAGAGCGACAGAAAACTTACTGATTGTTTTTGTTAAGGTCATATCGTTTATGAATTAATAGTTTCAGCAGTGCAAAGGTAATTAAATTGTAATGAGGCCGCTTTTGCACACGTTGCTAATTGTTTTGTACATGTTACACTTTTCCGAAAACGCTACGCTGCAAAAGAATTGTGAAACAAACTGAAGTGCCGAAATGGCCTTTTCTTCGTATTTTTGTGGTCAAAACAGTAGTAATTCAACACATTATGAGAAAACGAATCCCAACACTCAGGACAATGGCTGCACTGCTTGGCATGGCCGCAAGCATGACGGCCATGGGGCAGAACCCCATCGTGGGCCATCTGTTCACGGCCGACCCCACTGCCCGTGTCTTCGGAAACAAGGTCTACCTCTACCCTTCTCACGACATCGTGGCACCCGAAGGACAGCGGCAGGACTGGTTCTGCATGGCCGACTATCACGTCTTTTCATCGGAGAATCTTTGCGACTGGACCGACCACGGCGTCATTCTCAGTCAGGAAAACGTGCCCTGGGGCAAGCCCGACGGCTACTCGATGTGGGCTCCCGACTGCGTGTGCAAGGACGGAAAGTATTACTTCTACTTTCCCAATGCGCCGAAAAACGGTCGCGGCTTTGCCGTGGGCGTGGCCACAGCCGACCGGCCCGAAGGTCCCTTCGACTGCGAACCGCAGCCCATCAAGGGCGTGATGGGCATTGACCCCTGCGCCCTCATCGACGACGACGGCACAGCCTACCTGTACTGGAGTGGCATGGGCATACGCGGGGCCAGGCTGAACGCCAACATGAAGGAGCTGGACGGCGAGGGCAGGCAGATGGAAGGACTGCCCGATGGCTTCAAGGAAGGCCCGTTTGCCTTCAAGCGCGGCGGCTGGTACTACCTCACGTTTCCCTGGGTGCGCAAGGACAAAGGCACCGAGACACTGGCCTACGCCATGTCGAAAAGCCCGCTGGGACCATGGAACTTCAAGGGCATCTTCATGGCCGAACACGACAATGGCTGCTGGACCAACCACCACAGCTTCATGGAATACAAGGGACAGTGGTATCTGTTCTACCACCGCAACTACTATTCGCCCAACATGGACAAGCGCCGTTCGGCCTGCATTGAGCGCGTGAGCTTCAACGCCGACGGCACCATCAAGGAGGTGAAACAAACGCTGCGCGGCGTGGGCATACGTCCGGCTACCGAAAAGATTGAGATAGACCGCTACAGCACCGCAAGCCAGAATGCCCATGCCGAATATCTCGACACCACCAACTGCTTTGAGGGCTGGTATGCCTGTCTGCCTGCCAAGGACAGCTGGGTGGGCTTCAGCGACGTGGACTTCGGCCCTGTGGCCAATGCCTACCTGGTGGTTCGGGCCAGGGCCATGGAGAACACAGCGTTCTGCATACGCGAAAACTCGGCCAAGGGAAAGGTCATTGCGCGCTGCACGCTGACGGTGAAGAGCGACAACGGACGCTTCCGCCGCGACATGAGCAACCAGTGGATCACCCTGACGGCACCGCTGGAATATGTGCCCAAAGGCGTGAGCAACGTGGTGGTGAGCTGCAAAGGCGAAGGGGTGGACGTGGACTGGATTCAGTTCAAGAACCGTCCGAAATACTTCTCCAGCACCACACCAGGGCAGGATGCTGCCAAGCCCGACGAACAGGGATTCATTCGCCGCTGGATGCTGCTGGAACCCATTCACTGCGACATTCGCTCCAACGTGGTGTTCACCGACACCTACCTGCGTGATGCCTTTGCCAGGAACTATTTCAGCAACCAGCAGACCATACTGCCCAAGAACGGACAGAAGGTGAAGGCTGGCAAGCAGACGCTGACCTGGCACGCACTGGACAGCGAAAACTACAACGTGAAGCTGTTCCGCTTTGCCGACCTGCTGAAGAAGCAGACCTACGGCGTGCTGTTCTGGGCCGTGACCACCATCGACAGCCCCTGCGACATGACCAACGTGAGACTGGCTGCCGGTTCCAACGGTGCCTCGATGTGGTGGCTGAACGGCGAGGAAGCACTGCTGCTCTCTGGCGACCGACGCATGGTTGAAGACGATGGCGTGTCGCCACGACTGACACTCAGGAAGGGACGCAACGTGCTGCGCTGCGCCGTGATCAACGGCCCTGGACTGAGCGACTTCTGCGTTCGCTTCATCGACGAGAACGGAAAACCTGTTACCAACCTTGAAATCAAATCTGAGAAATAAAAGCATTATGAAACGAAATACATTCCTGTTGACCCTTGCGTCGCTCTTTCTTTGTGTGCCTTCGGTAAAGGCACAAGTGGGAACGCCCTATATTCACGACCCGTCGACCATCGCCGAATGCGACGGAAAATACTACACCTTTGGCACGGGTGGCGGCGGACTGATTTCTGAAGACGGCTGGAGCTGGCACGACGGAGCCGAACGCCCGGGCGGCGGAGCAGCCCCCGACGTGCTGAAAATTGGCAACCAATACCTTATTATATATGGAGCCACCGGCGGAGGACTGGGCGGTGGCCACAACGGAAGGATTCTGACGATGTGGAACAAGACGCTCGACCCAAAGTCGCCCGACTTCAAATTCACCAAAGCCATCGAGGTGTGTGCCTCCGACGGCATGGAAGACCAGGATGCCATAGACCCCGGCATGCTGCTCGATCCCACCACGGGTCGGCTGTGGGTGAGCTACGGCACCTACTTCGGAACCATACGCCTCATTGAGCTCGACCCCCAAACGGGCGCAAGGGTGAAAGGCAATATAGAGAAAGACATTGCCATTGACTGCGAGGCCACCGACCTGATTTTCAGAAACGGATGGTACTACCTGCTGGGAACACATGGCACCTGCTGCGACGGGGTGAACTCTACTTACAACATTGTGGTGGGCCGCTCACGCTCGGTCGAAGGCCCCTATCTTGACAACGTGAATCGCGACATGTTTCATGGCGGCGGAAAAATGGTGATTGCCGCCGGTGACCGCGTGGTGGGACCGGGCCACTTCGGGCGCACCATCATCGATGATGGCGTGGAAATCATGTCGTGCCACTATGAAGCCGACTTTGAACAAGGTGGCCGCAGTGTGCTGGGCATCAGGCCCCTGCTGTGGAAGAACGACTGGCCCGTGGCCGGAGAAAGATTCAAGGGGGGCGTGTTCGAGATTGAATCGGAACGCCGTGGCTATGCGCTGGAGCTGGCCGTAGACTTTGTGCGCATGCAGCAGGAAAGGCAGGGCTGGTTCAACCGCGAACAAATGCAGAAGCCGGTGAAGCCGGTTCCCAACCAGACGCTGCTAGAAGTGGTGGG
>CACXUV010000038.1:0-22414 GCA_902770845.1 uncultured Prevotellaceae bacterium | reverse complement strand
GCAGGCGACTACATGTTCCGTCCGCACCAGCGCTGGAACGTGGTGCCGGCAGAACAGGCTGGCGGCTACTTAGGAGGCCCCTACTTCAAGATTATGATTGAAGGCACGCAACGGGCACTGGCGGCCACTGCCAACAACGAGGTGACGACCGTGCCCGCCTTCACCGGGGCCGACGAGCAGTTGTGGCGCATTGAACAGCTGACCGACGGCACCTTCCGCATCATGCCGAAGAAGATTCCCGGACAGCAGGGCCTCAACAAGCACCTGTGCCTCTACTCCATCGGCGACAGCACGCCCACACTGGCTGAATATGACTTCAGCAGCGACAATTCAAAATGGAATTTCCGCAATCACTAATCCTTAAACATAAGTTTCCAAGAATCGTACCTTGCCCTCGACAACCACTTGGGTTGTCGAGGCTGGTATGAGCACGCATTCGCCGGCATTCAGGCTCAGTTCCTGCCCGTCGGCCTTCAGCACGCCCTGCCCTTTCACACCCACAAGAATCACGAAAGAGTCGAGTTCGCTGTAGTCCAGCGTCATGGGCTCGTCAAGATCGTAGAGTGCTGTTGTGAAATAAGGACACGACACCAGCTCGGCAGGCTCGTTCTTATGCAGTTCGTAGTTGGTCTTATGATTGTCGTGCACGGTGTAGTCAATGGCTTCGGCGGCCTCCTGGGTGTGAAGCTGACGGAAATGGCCGTCCTTGTCGCGCCGCTTGAAGTCATAGATACGGTAGGTGGTGTCGCTCGTTTGCTGTATTTCGGCCAGGAAACAGCCCGCACCAATGCTGTGAATGCGGCCACCTGGCAGGAAGAACACGTCGCCCTCGCTCACCTCGTAGCTGGCAATGGCATCGCAAATGGTGTCGTCGGCCACCATCCGGGCATACTGCTCGGGGGTGATTTTCTTCTTCAAGCCCGACAGCAGCCGCGCCTTGGGAGCCGACTCCATCAGATACCACATCTCTGTCTTGCCATGGGGCAAGCCTTTCTTGCGGGCCAACTCGTCGTTGGGATGCACCTGAATGGAAAGGTCTTTTTGAGCATCGATGAACTTCACCAACAAGGGAAACTCATTTCCAAATCGTCTATAATTATCTTTTCCCACCAAACACTCCTTCATTTCGGCCACCAGCTCGTTCAGGCTCTTGCCTGCGTAGGGTTCGGTCACGGCTACGGTTTCGTTGCCTTTCACGCCTGAAATTTCCCAGCTCTCTCCCACATTGTCGAATGGTGCTTCGATGTGCTTGAAGGGAGCAATCCTGTTGCCGCCCCATAGTGTTTGCTTCAGTAAAGGCTTAAACTTAATCATTTCTATTCTTTATGTGTTTTCATTAATTCTCTTTCCAGAAACTTTTGGTAAACAATACCAGCACGGCCATGATTTCAAGACGCCCAACAAGCATGAGAAACGAACAAAGCCACTTCAGCGAGTCGGACAAATCGGCCCAGGCCATGACGGGGCCTATATTGGTGTCGAGCCCTGCGCCCACATTGCTGAGCAGACTCAGCGCAATGGTCAGGGCATTGGTGATGTCGATTCCCGAAAGAATCATGATGCCTGTGGTGGCAAGCAACAGCAGCACATAGAGCGTCAAGAACGACAGGAGCGAAATGAGCTTGACCTGCGGAATGCTCTGCCCGTTGATTTTCACTGGCAACACGGCACTGGGGTGCAGAATGCGCATGAACTCGTTGCGCAGCACCTTGATGATCATCGAGACACGCACGCACTTGAAACCACCCGTGGTGGAACCGGCACAGGCACCCATGAACATGAGCAGTCCCAGGATCATCCACGTCACATGCGGCCACATGCCGGCATTGTCGTTGCTCAGACCTGTGGTGGTCATGAACGACACCACCTGGAACAGGGCCGAACGAAAAGCCGATTCGTAGCCGTAGCCCAGGCGGGTGATGAGCAGATACATGATCCAAAGCGTGGCTCCGCACACCGTGAAGAAATAAAGACGGAACTCGGAGTTGCGCACAATGGCACCCAGCCTGAACTTGAAGATGCTTATATATAATAAGGTGAAGTTGATACCGGCCAGGAACTGAAACAGAATGGCCAGATACTCAATGGTCTTGGAATGGAAGAACACGGTAGAGCCGTTATGGGTGGAAAAACCGCCCGTGGCCGTTGTGGTCATGGCATAGTTGGTGGCATCGAACCACCCCATGCCGGCTGCCCAGAACGACAGACCACAGGCAATGGTGAGCAGCATGTAGATGCTCCAAATCCATTTGGCCGACGTAGAAAGGCGCGGATGCATCTTGGAGCGCATGGGGCCTGTGGCTTCGGCAGCAAACACCTTCACGCTTCCGCCCACCAGCGACGGCAGCACGGCAATGGTGAAGAACACAATGCCCAGTCCGCCTATCCACTGCATGATGGAACGCCAGAACAGCATGGCATGCGGCAGGCGTTCCACATCTTCAATGACGGTGACGCCCGTGGTGGTAAAGCCCGACATGGTCTCGAAATAAGCATCGGCAGGATTGGTGAGCGAACCATGCACCAGGAAGGGCAACATGCCAAAGAAACTGAACACCACCCACGTGGCCGTGACCACGACGTAAGCGTCGCGACGACTGAGCACATTCTCGGCGTTGCGACCAAAGTAAAGAAACACAAAAGCACAGCCAAACGTGACCATGGCGGTCATGGCAAACGCAATCACATCGTCCTCATGAAAAGAGAGTGCCATGGCCAAACACCACGACATGAAGAACGCTTCGATGAAAAGAAGCGATCCTATGATCTTCGATATGATGCGGAAATTCACCATAGGCCCTGCTTCTTGAAGTATTTTTCGACCTTGCCCAACTGGTGCTCATGGCAGAACACCATGACCGAATCGCCAGCCTCTATCTGCGTGTTGCCGTTCACGAGCTGGCCTTCGCCGTTGCGCACCAGTCCGCCAATGGTCACGCCAAAGGGCAGTCCCAACGCCTTCACGGGCTTCTTCGTCACGCGCGAACCTTCGGCTGCCACAAACTCGGCCACATCGCTGTCTACCATCATCAGCGAGCGCATGTTGCGCACGTCGGCCTTCAGCATCATCTGGAAAATGTGGCTGGCGGCAATGGTCTTCTTGTTGATAATCGTTCCTATGTCAAGACTTTCGGCCATCGACACGTAGTCCAGGTTCTCAACCATGGCAACCGTCTTGCGCACACCCAGTTTCTTGGCCGTGAGACAAGCCAGGATGTTGGTCTCGGCATTCTCGGTCAGCGCCACAAAAGCCTGAGTGTTCTTGATATTCTCTTCCTGCAAAAGTGCCAAATCGCGGCCGTCGCCATGAATCACCATGGTGTCGGTCTCAGAAAGAAGTTGGTTCAAACGCTCGCAACGCTCAGCCGAACGCTCTATAATCTTCAAATTCATATAGTCGGGCATGGTGAGCGCGGCCCTCACAGCTGTCTTTCCACCGCCCATGAATATCACGTTCTGCACGTCGGCGTAGTGCTCCTTGCCCACGATTTTACGGATATAGGGAATATATTCGCGCGTGGTCATGAAGTAAGCCAGGTCGAGCACGTGCAGCTCGTCGAGTCCACCGGGGATGATGGTCTCGTCACCTCGCTTGATGGCTACAATATGATAAGGATCATCCGGGCCGCAAAGGTCCTTCAGGGGTTGGTTCAGAATCTCAGCCGTGTCACGCAGCTTCACACCCAGCAGCACCAGCGAACTGTCGTGAACATCCCAACGCTGGCGCACCCATGACAGTTTCAGACCGTTGATAATGTCGGCAGCGGCCAACACCTCAGGATAGATGAGCGAATCGATGCCCAGATTCTTGAAAAAAGCTTGATTGGCAGCCGAAAGATATTCATAATTGTCGATGCGCGCCACCGTTTTCTTGGCACCCAGCGCATGGGCTAGAATGCAGGCCGTGATGTTGCGGCTTTCCTCGGTGGTGACGCCCACAAACAGGTCGGCGGCACCCACACCGGCGTCTTTCAGCGCCTTGATACTGGTGGGCGCAGCGTTGATGGCCATAATGTCATATTTGGCATCAATGCCTCCCAAACGCTCTTCATCGTCGTCGATGAGCACACAGTCGTGATTCTCTGTTGACAGCAGGCTTGACAAATGGGTTCCAACAGCACCTGCACCGGCTATGACTATCTTCATTTCAGCAGTCCCCCTCTCTCCTTATGCCCCCAATGGGGCTTCAATCTCTTTTCGAATACTATCTACATCCATGCCCACAATCTTCTGGAGCTGGGCCACAGAGCCATGCTCCACAAACGCGTCGGGCAATCCCATGCGCACCACCTGGGGACAGTAGCCATGCTCGCTCATCCACTCCAGCACAGCAGTACCCAGTCCGCCATTACGCACTCCGTTCTCCACAGTTATCACCTTCTTGAAACGCTGCCCCACGTCGTGCAGCAGTTGCTCATCAAGCGGTTTCAGGAAGCGCATGTCGTAGTGGGCGGCACGCGTGCCTTCTACGGCACGGGCCACGTCGTTTCCGTATGGGCCAATGCTGAGCACGGCCACGTCTTGACCGTCTTTCAACAGGCGACCAGTGCCCACCTTGATTTCTTCCAACGGGCAGCGCCAGTCCACCTTCACACCATTGCCACGCGGATAGCGAATGACAAAGGGGCCCTTGCCGGGCAACTGGGCGGTGTACATCAGTCGGCGCAACTCATGTTCGTCCATGGGCGAGCAAACGGTCAGATTGGGAATGGGGCGCAGGAAGGCCAGGTCGAAAGCGCCGTGATGTGTGGGCCCGTCTTCGCCCACCAGTCCGGCACGGTCCAGACAAAGCACTACTGGCAGCCGCAGAATGGCCACGTCGTGTATGATATTGTCGTAGGCTCGCTGCGCAAAAGCACTGTAAATGTTGCAGAAAGGCACCAGTCCGTCCTTGGCCATGCCTGCCGAGAAAGTCACGGCATGGCCTTCGGCAATGCCCACATCGAATGTGCGGTCGGGCATTTCGTGCATCATGATGTTCATGGAACAGCCTGTGGGCATGGCTGGAGTAACACCCACAATCTTGGGATTGGCCTTGGCCAACTCTAACAACGTTTCGCCAAACACATCCTGAAACTTCGGGGGCTTGTTCTCCGTATCGCCTTTAATCAGTTGGCCCGTCTCAGGGTCGAACTTTCCTGGTGCGTGCCATACGGGCTTATAGTCTTCGGCTGGGGCATAGCCATGGCCTTTCTTGGTGTGTAGATGCAACAGTTTGGGACCTTTCATGTCCTTCAGCTGCCGCAGTATGCGCACCAGCTCCACCACATTGTGGCCATCGAAGGGACCAAAGTAGCGAATGTTCATGCCCTCGAACACATTTTGCTGCTGGGCAATGGCACTCTTGATGGCATTGGTCAGACGAATGATGCCCTTTCTGCGGTCTTCGTGCAGCATGCCGCGTGAGCGCAGCCACTGCGACACCTTGAAGCGTACAGAGTTATAGGTCTCATTGGTGCTCAACCCAAGCAGGTACTGCTTCATGCCACCCACCGACAAGTCGATGGACATGTTGTTGTCGTTCAGGATGATGAGCATGTCGTTAGGAGTCGACGAAACGTTGTTCAGACCCTCAAAGGCCAGTCCGCCACTCATCGAGCCGTCGCCTATCACGGCCACCACATGACGTTGTACATTGGACACTGAACGCTGAACGTTATTTGCCACGGCCATGCCCAGTGCAGCCGAGATGCTGTTGCTGGCATGCCCACATACAAAGGAATCGTACTCGCTTTCGTCGGGCGAGGGGAAAGGTCTGATGCCGTGCAACTTGCGATTGGTCTTGAACTGCTCGCGACGCCCTGTCAGAATCTTGTGGCCGTAAGCCTGATGGCCCACATCCCACACAATGCGATCGTCGGGAGTATTGAACACATAGTGCAAGGCCACTGTCAGCTCCACCACACCCAGGCTCGAAGCCAAATGTCCGGGATTCACGGACAACTCCTGCACAATGTCTTCGCGCAGTTCGTCGCACACCTGTGGCAGCCGTTCAACATCAAGTTTCCGCAAATCGGCAGGAAACTCTATTTGGTTTAAAAGCTCAAACTTTTTCTGTTGTTCCACTTTTTTAAGGTCGTCATTTGGGTGCAAAGTTACGACAAAATGGGCAGATGGCAAAAAGAAAAGCCATTTATTTGCAAAATAATACCACAACAATGGCTCAACAGGGCCTCCGTTGCAGCGTCAAAACAGTATGCATTGCAGCAACGCAGTTCATTTCGATAAAAAACAATGAAATTATTTTGGTTGTTACATAAATTCTTTATATATTTGCAAAAAATTAACGGCTAACCTGAAATTTAACAGATGAAATACATCGACCTGCCTGCCCACGTTGGCCAGAAGCATTTGTCGTTCTATCTCGCCATGGAAGAGTTTGTGGCGCGACAGCTCGATGAAAGCGATGCTTTCTTTCTGTGGCAGGTGAGACCCAGCGTGATTTTCGGGCGCAACCAGTCATTGGAAAACGAGGTGAATGCCAGCTACTGCCGAAGTAACGGCATAGAGATGTATCGCCGGAAAAGCGGTGGCGGTTGTGTGTATGCCGACGAACAGAACCTGATGCTGTCATACGTGACGAGCGAGGAAAACGTGGCGTTGGCATTCAATAATTTTATAAATATGGTGGTACTGGTGCTGCGCCGACTGGGCATTGAGGCCACTACGACCAGCCACAACGATGTGCTGATTGAGGGCCGCAAGGTGAGCGGAACGGCTTGCTACTGCGTACAAGGCCACTGCATTGTGCATGCCACCCTGCTATACGATACCAACATGCAGCACATGCTGAACGCCATAACGCCCAGCCACGAAAAACTGCAGGCCAAGGGCATCAAGAGCGTGAGGCAACGCATCACGCTGCTGCGCGACTACATTCCGCAAATGTCGATAGACGAACTGAAAGACTTCATACGACAAACACTGTGCAGCGGACAGCGGCAACTGGGCGCCAGCGAACTGCAAGCCATCGAAGAAATAGAACAAGGCTATCTGAAAGAAGAATTCATAAACATCATACCTTAAATCGAAACAAGAGAAATGGGAATTAAAACAGAACTGGAGAAACGCGACAAGCGCACTTGCCTCTACGACAAGCATGTGGCCATGGAAGCCATGATGGTGTCGTTTGGTGGCTTCGAAATGCCACTGCAATATGTGGGAATAGCACCTGAGCACATGGCTGTGCGACAGCGTGTGGGACTGTTTGACGTGAGCCACATGGGCGAAGTGACCGTGAAAGGCCCCGAGGCCGAAAAATATGTGCAGCACATCTTCACTAACGACGTGGCTGGTGCCCCTGCGGGCAAGATATTCTACGGCATGATGTGCTACGACAACGGTGGCACCGTAGACGACCTGTTGGTCTACAAAATGGGCGAGCAGGACTTCTTCCTGGTAATCAACGCTGCCAACATTGACAAGGACTGGGCATGGATGCAACAGCAGGCCAAGGGCTTCGACATTGACTTGCAGAACCGCAGCGACTTCTACGGACAGATTGCCGTGCAAGGACCACAGGCAGAAGACACTGTGGAACAGGTGCTGGGACTGGCATGCAGCGAACTGAAGTTCTATACCTGCAAGACGCTGGAGGGCAACATCATCATTTCCCGTACTGGCTACACCGGCGAAGACGGCTTCGAAATCTACGCCCCACACGACTATATCAACCAGTGTTGGGACAAACTGATAGCTGCTGGCGTGCAGGCCTGCGGACTGGGCTGCCGAGACACGCTGCGTTTCGAGGTGGGACTGCCACTCTATGGCGACGAACTGAGCGAGGAAATATCGCCTGTCATGGCCGGTCTGTCAATGTTCGTGAAGTTCGACAAGCCCGAGTTTGTGGGCCGCGAGGCTCTGCTGAAACAGAAGACCGAAGGCGTTGCCCGCAAGCTGGTGGGCATCGAGCTGAACGACAAGGCCATTCCCCGACATGGCTACACCGTGCTCAACAGCGACGGCGAGGCCGTGGGAGAGGTAACGACGGGCTACCATACCATTTCCACCGACAAGAGCGTGTGCATGGCACTTGTTGACAGTCGCTTCGCCAAACTGGGCACACCGCTGCAAGTGCAAATTCGCAAGAAAGTGTTTGCAGGACAGGTGGTAAAGAAGAGTTTCTACGAAAAACATTACAAACAATAATAATCTAAAATAACTATGGCAACAGTAAAAGAAGGACTCTATTACAGCGAGTCGCATGAGTATGTGAAAATCGAAGGCGAGTATGGCTATATTGGCATTACCGACTATGCCCAGCACGCACTGGGCAATGTGGTGTATGTGGACATGCCCGACGTTGACGACGAGGTGGAAGCCGGCGAAGAGTTTGGCGCCGTGGAGAGTGTCAAGGCCGCCAGCGACTTGATAGCCCCCGTATCTGGTGTGGTGGTTGAGGTGAACGAGGCACTGGAAGACCAGCCCGAACTCATCAACCAGGAGCCATGGGAGAACTGGATTATCAAAGTGGAACTGAGCGACAAGACCGAGCTGGACAACCTGATGGATGCTCAGGCCTACGAAGCTTTCTGTAAATGATACTCAAGCCTACGAAGCTTTCTGTAAATGATACTCAAGCCTACGAAGCTTTCCATAAATCATAGAAAAGACATGTTCAAGTATTTCCCTCACACCCCATCCGACCTTCAGGAAATGCTGGCAACAGTGGGCGTCGATTCCGTCGACGCCCTCTATGCCGACATTCCTGAAGCCATTCGTTTCCGTGGCGAATACCAACTGCCCGAGGCCATGAGCGAACTGGAAGTGCGCCAATTGTTCGAACAACTGGGAGCCCAGAACCAGCAACTCACATGCTTTGGCGGTGCCGGCGTCTACGATCATTACACGCCATCGGTGGTGCCCTACTTGCTGGAACGCTCCGAATTTCTTACCAGCTACACGCCCTATCAGGCCGAAATATCGCAAGGAACGCTGCACTACATCTTTGAATATCAGTCGATGATGACCGAACTGACGGGCATGGACATTTCGAATGCTTCGATGTATGACGGCACGACCGCCACAGCCGAAGCTGTGATGATGGCCGTGGCTGCCGGAAAGAAACAGCGCAGGGTGCTCGTATCGGAAACGCTCGACCCCAAGACGCTGGCTGTAGTGAAGACCTATGCCCACTTTCAGGGCATCGAGATTGAAATGATTCCCGCCAAAGACGGCATCACCAATCTGGCCGCACTCAACGCCCGACTCGCTGAGCTTAACGATGTGGCCGGCGTACTGGTGCAGCAGCCCAACTTCTACGGCATTGTGGAAGACTTTACAGGTGTTGCCGACAGCATTCACGAAAAGAAGGCTCTCTTCATCATGAACAGCGTGATTGCCGATCTGGCCGTGTTGAAGACGCCCGGTGAATGGGGTGCCGACATCGCCGTGGGCGATGCTCAGAGTCTGGGCATACCCATGCAGTGGGGCGGTCCCTACGTGGGCTACATGTGCTGCACCGAGAAACTCATTCGCAAGATGCCAGGCCGCATCGTTGGAAAGACACTCGACAACCGAGGACAACGGGCCTTCGTGCTCACGCTGCAAGCCCGCGAACAGCACATTCGCCGTCAGAAAGCCACATCGAACATTTGCTCCAACCAAAGTCTCATGGCGCTCTTCGTCACCATCTATTGCTCACTCATGGGCAAACAGGGGCTGAAAGAGGCAGCCCAACTGTCGTATGCCGGTGCTCACTACCTGTGCGACCAACTGCTGGCAACGGGCCATTTCACACTGACCTATGAGCAACCCTTCTTCAACGAGTTCGTGGTGCGCTACGACGGCGACGTCGATGCCTTGCAGCAACGCTTCGTCGAGGCAGGAATCTTTGGCGGTGTGAAGCTGGGCAATGACCAACTGATGCTGGCCGTGACCGAAAAAAGAACCAAGGAAGAAATAGACCGCTTCGTTTCACTTATTCAATAAGGGGGTGGCCCATAAGACCCTTTGGTCCCTATAGCACCATTGGGCATATAAGATCCTTTGGCCCTATGAGCACCATTGGCCTTATGAGCACCATTGACCCCATCCCTCAAAAACTATGAACAACAAACTCTACGGAAACCTGATTTTCGAACTTTCGCAAGAGGGACGTCGCGGCTACACGCTTCCCCAAAACCGTTTCGGGCAATATGACATTCCCGAGTCGATGCGCAGGAAGCAAGACGCCGAACTGCCCGAATGCGACGAAATGACTGTGGTGCGCCACTATACCAACCTGTCGGCCAACAACTTTGGTGTCGACAACGGATTCTATCCGCTGGGTTCGTGCACCATGAAATACAACCCCAAAATCAATGAGGAAATAGCTGCCCTGCCGCAGTTCCAGAACCTGCATCCGTTGCAGCCTGCCAAGACCACGAAGGGAGCCGAAGCCGTGTGCTCACTGATGTGCCGCTCGCTCTGCGAGCTCACTGGCATGCATGCCTTCACGCTGAAGCCCTTTGCCGGAGCCCACGGCGAACTCACTGGTCTCATGGTCATTAAGAAATATCATGAAAGCCGCAACGACCTGCAACGCCACATGGTCATTGTGCCCGACTCAGCCCATGGCACCAATCCTGCCTCTGCCGCTGTCTGCGGAATGGACATTGTGGAAGTGAAGTCGCTGGCCGACGGAACTGTCGATGTCGACGCCCTCAAAGAGTTGCTGGCCAGCGTGGGCGACAATGCTGTTGCCGCCATGATGATGACCAATCCCAACACGCTGGGTCTTTTTGAGCGCCAAATTCCTGAAATTGAAAAGATTATACACAAGGCTGGCGGCCTGATGTATTACGACGGTGCCAACCTGAACCCCATGCTGGGAGCTGCACGCCCTGGCGACATGGGATTCGACGTGATGCACATCAATCTGCACAAGACTTTCTCAACGCCCCACGGTGGCGGTGGCCCAGGCGCCGGACCTGTTGGCGTGCGCAAGGGACTGGAAGAGTTTTTCCCAAACATTTCGCCTTATCATGGAAACTTTGCCGTGGCCATGCGAGCCTACGCCTACATTCTGTCGCTGGGTCGCACCTATATAGAAGAGGTGGGACCACTGGCCACTCTCAACGCCAACTACATCAAGGAACAGCTGAAGGACGTTTACAATCTGCCCATCGACGCGCTTTGCAAGCATGAGTTCGTGTTCGACGGACTCAAGGACAAGTCTACTGGCGTGACCACCATGGATGTGGCCAAACGCCTGCTCGACTATGGCTACCACGCTCCCACCATCTACTTCCCATTGCTTTTCCATGAGAGCCTGATGATTGAGCCCACCGAGAACGAGTCGAAAGACACTATCGACGCCTTCATTGCCGTGATGCGCCGCATAGCCGAAGAGGCAGCAACCGCCCCCGACACCGTGAAGTCGGCACCGCACTGCACCCCCATCGGACGTGTAGACGACGTGCTGGCGGCCAAGCATCCCATCGTTACTTATAAGCAATTGTGCAATGACGCAAACTGACCTGATCATTATCGGCGCGGGGCCTGGTGGCTACCGCGCCGCTCAGTATGCAGCCGAAAGCGGACTGAAGGTAATCATCTTTGAAGCCCAGCAGGTGGGAGGCACCTGCCTCAACGTGGGCTGCATACCCACCAAATCGTTTGCCCGCAATGCCGAACTGGTGCAAACGCTGAAGGAGGCCGACATCTTCGGCCTGAAAGACCTGAGCTACAACATGGACTTCGCACAGGTGGTGAACCGAAAACAACAGGTGGTCGAAGCCCTGAGAGCCGGCATCACGACGCTGCTCTCCCACCCTTCCGTGACGCTCGTGAATGACCATGCCCGGTTTGTTGACAGCCATGTAGTAGAAGACTCGAAAGGCGAACGCTACACAGCACCCAACATCATCATTGCCACTGGCTCAGTGAACAAAGTGCTCCCTGGCATGAGCCACTTCGTCACCCATGAGCAACTGCTGTCATCCACCCGTCTGCCGCAGTCGCTCTGCATCATCGGTGCAGGCGTCATCGGCATGGAGTTTGCCAGTATTTTCTCGTCGTTTGGCGTCAGCGTCACCGTGATAGAGTTTCTGAAGGAGTGCCTGCCAGCTCTTGACAGCGACATTGCCAAACGGCTCCGCAAGGTGCTCGAGAAGCGCAGCGTGACTTTCCAGATGCAATGCGCCGTGAAAGACATCAAGGCATGCGAAGCCGACGGCACGAAAGAAGTGGTATTCGAGAACAAGAAAGGTGCCACCGAAAGTGTGAAAGCCGAAGAAGTGCTCATGGCAGTGGGCCGAAAGCCACGCGTGGGCAACGACTTCCAGCAGGCAGGATTCGACTACGACGAGCGCACGGGCATCAAGACCGACGCCCACTTCCAGACGACAGTGCCCGGCATCTACGCCATTGGCGACGTGAATGGCAAGCAAATGCTGGCCCATGCCGCCGAATGGCAGGCCCTGCAGGTGGTGAACCACATCACAGGAAAGCCCAGTACGACAGAAGCCGTGCCCGTTCCGGCTGCCATCTTCACCAATCCCGAAGCTGCCTGCGTGGGACTGAGCGAAGACCAGTGCAAGCAACAAGGGCTGACCTACCAGTGCCACAAGGCATTCCATCGTGCCAACGGCAAGGCACTGGCCATGAACGAAACCGAAGGCATGCTGAAACTGCTATGCAACGACGAGGGGCGCATCATGGGCTGCCACGTGTTCGGAGCCCACGCCGCCGACATGGCACAGGAGGTGAGCGTGCTCATGTGCCGCAACACCACCATAGACCAGCTGCGCCAAATGATACACATACACCCCACGCTCTCTGAAATTGTGCTTGCAGCTACCGAAAATTAGTTAAATTTGAATTTTTTCCGTCATTTTGTTAGCTTTCTAACAAAAAAAGTGTACTTTTGCAACCCGAAAGCAGTAAAAGTTTAACAACACATAACAAAAGAAGACAATGAAAAAGATCAGAGCAGCCGTAGTGGGCTACGGCAACATCGGAAAGTATGCACTCGAAGCACTCGAAGCAGCTCCCGACTTTGAAGTGGCAGGCATCGTGCGCCGTCAGGGCGCTGAGAACAAGCCTCAGGAACTGGCACAGTATGAAGTGGTGAAAGACATTCGCGAGCTGAAGAACGTAGACGTTGCCATCCTGGCCACGCCCACCCGTTCCTGCGAAGAATATGCCAAGCAGATTCTTCCCCTTGGCATCAACACCGTTGACTCGTTCGACATTCACACCTCTATTCGCGACTATCGCCGCAGCCTCATGGAGCTGAACAAGCAGACGGGCACCGTGAGCGTCATTGCCGCCGGCTGGGATCCGGGCAGCGACTCCATCGTTCGCACCCTGATGCAAAGCCTTGCCCCCAAAGGTCTGAGCTACACCAACTTTGGCCCGGGCATGTCGATGGGCCACAGCGTGTGCGTGCGCTCAAAGGCCGGTGTGAGAAACGCACTCTCCATGACCATTCCCCTGGGCGAAGGCATTCACCGCCGCATGGTCTATGTGGAGCTGGAAGACGGAGCCAAGCTGGAAGACGTGACAGCCGCCATCAAGGCCGACCCCTACTTTGCCTCAGACGAGACCCATGTGTTCCAGGTGGAGAGCGTCGACGACGTGCGCGACATGGGACATGGCGTGAACTTGGTGCGCAAGGGTGTGAGCGGCAAGACGCAGAACCAGCGTCTTGAGTTCAACATGAGCATCAATAACCCTGCGCTCACTGGTCAGGTGCTGGTCAACGTGGCCCGTGCCTCCATGCTGCAGCAGCCTGGCTGCTACACCATGATCGAGATACCCGTGATCGACATGCTGCCGGGCGACCGCGAAGAACTCATCAGCCATTTGGTATAATCAAAAACATTCCATCTATGAAAAAAACACTCTTACTGGGCGTCCTGTTGCTCTGTGCATTGCTGGCAGGCGCCCAGACAAAAGTGGCCCCCAAACTGGTGAAGGGCGACAAGAAGACCTACACCACCGAAAGCATCATCAACGTGGCAGGCCAGAAGGAACTGAAGATGTCCAGCGTCGGCGAGATTTCCGTGATAGACCAGCTGGCCGACGGCTACGTGCTGGAACTGGTGACAAAGAAAGTTGAGAGCAACACAGAAGCCGACCTGGTGGGACGTCTCATGGCAGTGTCGGAAGAGCTGACGGTCAATGTGCCCATGCGCGTGCAGACCGACAAAGACGGTCACGTGCTGAAGATGCTGAACTTCAGCGAAGTGCAGCAGAAGACGCAAGCCGCCATTAGCAAGATAGTCGACGAACTGATAGACCAGTATCCCGCAGCCGCCATGGTGTCGAAAGACAAGATTGTGGAGCAACTAAAAACTGCCATCAGCGAAAAGACACTTCTCAGCGGCTTCAATGCCGGCACCAATCCTTTGGTGCTGAACGGCAAGACCATCAGCATGGGGGCACAGGAAGAATACGTCAACGAACTGGGACTGAAAATGAAGCGCATGTTCTTCCCTGCTGCCGACGGCACCATCACAGCTACTTCGACCATGAACACGAGCAAGGACGACATCAAGCAAATGATTATTCAGCAAGTGGAAAGGCTTGCTCCAGAACAGGCAGAGATGGTGAAGCAGAACATCGACATGCTGATTCAAAGTGGTGCTGCCAAGTTCGAAATAACCGAAAAGTCCGTCTACACCCTCAATGCCGACGGATGGTTGAAGAGCATCACGACCGAGTCAGAAAGAAACGGCATGGGCCAGAAGAGTTCACAGAAGACAACAGTGACGCTGCAATAAGCCCCCCCTCCATTTCTTTTTTATTCCAACAAAGCAGAACAGCTCAAGCATCGCGCTTGAGCTGTTCTACTAATTCATCAATCTTTCTCAGTTCCCGTGGTATGCGTATGTTCTGCGGACAGTGGGGCTCGCACTGGCCGCACTGAATGCAGTGGTCGGCCTGACGCTCGCGTGGCACGGAGCGATCCAGGCTGATGAGATACTGCCGCCGATGGCGGCGATAGTCGGGATCGCCCACCGTGCGTGGCAGACTGCCCTCGTTCTTGCATTTATTATAATGCACAAAGATGGCAGGAATGTCAATGCCGTAAGGACAAGGCATGCAGTACTTGCAGTCGTTGCAGGGAATGTTTTCAAGGCCCACAATCTTGTTGGCAATATCGGTATGCAAAAATTCCATTTCTTCTTCAGTGAGCGGCTGCAAGGGGCAGTAGCTCAGCAGGTTGTCCTTCAGATGCTCCATATAGGTCATGCCGCTGAGCACGGTGAGCACCCCTTCGGGCGTGCCGGCATAGCGGAAAGCCCAAGAGGCCACGCTTCGCTCCGGGTTGCGCTGTTTCAGTTCGGTCATGAGATACTGGGGCAGGTTGGCCAGTCGGCCTCCCAGCAGCGGTTCCATGATCACGGCCGGGATGCCGCGCTTCAGCAGTTCGGCATACAGGTAGCGTGCATCGGTGTTGCTCTGGTTGATCTCGTTGGCAAAGTCCCAGTCCAGGTAGTTCAGCTCAATCTGCACAAAGTCCCACTGATATTCATCGTGGTGCTCCAGCAGGTAGTCGAACACCTCGATGTTGCCATGATACGAAAAGCCCAGATTCCTGATGCGTCCGGCCTGGCGTTCCTTCAGCAGGAAGTCGAGCATGCCGTTGTCGAGGTAACGGCGATGCAGGTCGTCCATGCCCGACCCGCCAATGGCGTGCAGCAGGTAGTAGTCGATGTAGTCCACCTGCAGCTCCTTCATCGAGTTGCGATACATCTCGATGCTGGCCTCGCGGGTCTGTGTCTCGGGCGAAAAGTTCGACAGCTTCGTGGCCACGAAATATTCGCTGCGCTTGTGGCGGCTCAGTGCGATGCCCGTGCAGCGTTCCGACAGTCCACGGCAATAGGCCGGACTGGTGTCGAAGTAGTTCACACCATGCTCAATGGCGTAGTCCACCTGGCGGTTGATCATTTCCTGGTCGAACTCGTCGCTGTTGTCAACCTTGCTGGGCAGTCGCATCATGCCGTAGCCCAGGAGCGACACCTTCTCGCCCTTCTTGTTCTTGCGGAAGGTCATCTTGCCCACAGGCGGTTCCACCTGACTTTTATATTCCTGGGCAGCCTTCTGCTCCTGCTTGTTGCCTGTGCAGGCAGCGACTGCGGCGGCTGTCGTGGCTCCGAACGCTTTCAGAAAGGAGCGTCGCGATATGTTTTTCTTTTCCATAAGCTCAGATTGTTTTATGCACTTCATGTCCTTCAACGTAGATGGCCGAGAAGGGGCGTGCCGGACACACATACTCACAGGCGCCACAGCCAATGCAGCGGCTCTCGTTGACGGCAGGCACCGAAGCCGACAGGTCGTCGTCGGGATCGAGCGGCACCATCTCAATGGCACCGGCAGGACAGTGGCGGGCACAGTTGCCACACTCCACCCCATCGTTGACGCTCACGCAGTTTTTCTGAATGAACACGGCGTGGCCTATCTGCACCGACGACTTCTCGTCCTTGTCAACCTGACGAATGGCACCAGCAGGGCACACCTCAGAGCAGCGCGTGCATTCCGGCCGACAATGGCCGCGCTCATAGCTCATGGTGGGCAGCATCAGGTGCAGCAGGTCGGTGGAAGGGCGCAGCACCTGGTTGGGACACTCGCTCACGCACAGCTGGCAGCCCGTGCAGTGCTGGGCAAAGTGGCGCCAAGAGAGCGAACCCGGCGGCGTGAGCGGTGTCTGGCGTTCGGGAGCCACCTTGTTCTGCAGCTCGGCCAGGCCACCATCCACCTTTTTCTTTTCCTGGGCCAAAGCAGCCGTGGTGGCCATGGCCGTGGCCAGCAGGAAGGAGCGCTTGGAGGGGTCGTGAGGCGTGTGTGAGCCTTGGGGCTTTTGCGACTCGCAAGCCTCGTGGGTGGACTGGCCCTTGCGGGGCCAATGGGCCTTATAGGCCAGTGCGCCAAACTTGCAGCTTTCAAGACAGTCGCCACACACCACGCAGCGCGAATAGTCAACGCTGTGGGTCTTATAATCGATGCAGGCGGCCTTGCAGCTTTTAGAACACATGGAGCAGTTCCTGCACTTGCCGGCATCGAACCCCACCTTCAGCAGGGAGCAGCGCGACAGCAGCGACAGCACCGTGCCCACAGGGCAGATGGTGTTGCAGTAGGTGCGGCCGCCACGCCAGGCCAGCACAAAGAGCAGCACCAGCGTCAGGGCGGCAATGACGAGCACGGGCATGGACTTGAGCCACACGTCGACCGAATAGAAGGCATAGCTGTCCATCGACTCGGCAAACGAAGCCAGGATGTTGTTGCCCACCTGCCACACGGGCTGGAAAATCATGGTCATGATGCGCCCAAAGGCCGAATAGGGGGCCAGCAGCTGAACCACGGCGCCCACACCGGCCACCAGCGCCACCACGAACAAGGCCAGCACGCCATAGCGCAGCCAGCGCAGCTCCCTGGAATAGGAATAGCGCAGGCGCTTGCGACGCTTGCCCAGCCAGGCAAACACATCCTGCAACACGCCCAGGGGGCACACCACCGAGCAATAGATGCGGCCAAAAACCAGCGTGAGTGCCGCCAGCAGCACAATGACCGCCACATTGAGTGCCAGCACGGCCTCCAGGGCTTGCACCTTGGCCATCCACGACAGCCAGTGGCGGGCAGTGCCCGTGAAGTCGAGAAACAGCAACGCGAGTCCCACGAAGAACACCGCAGCCAGCACGATTCTTATTTTTCTTAGCTTCATCTTTATAACGGTATTACGGAATTACGGAATTACGGAATTACGGAATTACGGTATAACGGAATAACCCCCAAAAAACATCAACTTCTCACCAACAGGATGCTCGCCTCGTAGAGCAGCCAGATGGGCAGCGACACGACAACGAGCGTGAACACATCGACCGTGGGGGTGATGATGGCTGCCACAACGAGGATGGCCACAATGGCATGGCGCCTGTACTGGGCCATGAGCTGCCCCGATATGAGCCCCATGCGCCCCAGAACGGCACACACCACGGGCAGCTGGAACACCACGCCCATGACAAAGCTCATGCCGATGAGCGTGTCGATGTAGGATTGCAGCGTGAGCATATTGGCCACGTCGGGGCTCACCTGATAGGTGCCCAGGAAGCGCACCGTGAGTGGGAAAATGAGAAAATAGTTGAGCAGCGTGCCCAGGACAAACATGGCATAGGCCGACGCAACAATCCAGATGGCTGCCCGACGCTCATTCTGATAGAGCCCCGGCGACACGAAGCGGAACAACTGATAGAGCACGTAGGGCGACGCCACGAGCAGACCGACATAGAGCGCCACGCGCATGTGGGTCATGAACTGCTCGGTGAGCCCCGTGTTCATCAGGTGAACAGAGAAACCGTCGCCAACGCCCAGCACGCGATAGCTCACGAAATCGCTGGAGCGCGGAGCCAGCACCACGGCAAAGAGCCAGTCTTTCAGACAGAAGGCCACCACCGCTGCCAGCAGCACCACCACCAGCGAGCGAACGATGCAGGAACGCAGCTCGTCGAGATGTTCCCAGAACGTGAGCTGCTCACTCATTCTTCGTCTCCTGCTTTGGTTCCTCCAGTGGTTCGTTCATGCCCTGCTTGAAACTCTTCACACCCTTGCCCAGGCCACGCATGAGCTCAGGAATTTTCTTGCCGCCAAAGAGCAGCAGCACGACGAGGGCAATCAGGAGCACCTCTTGCATACCCAATCCAAACATTCTTTTTTATTTATTGTTTTAGGCTGCAAACTTACATAAAATTCCTGAAACGAACAAAAAACTGCCAAGGAAAAATGCCGTCTCTGCAAGAAATCGGCTCCGGAAGAGCCGTTGCCGAACGCATCAGCAGCACCATTTTGTCATGATTTTTCATAAAAAAAGCCTCTCTCAGAAAAACCAAACCAGAACGGCTGCGGAGCCTTCGAGGCCGTTTTGAACCGAACCGACGGTGAGTTTGCCTTGCACGAAATGCCCGAATGCATGCAACGGAGGTGCCGTTGCACATCAATCGTGGTGCCGTTGCACATCAACGGAGGCCCCGTTACGCATCAACGGAGGCCCCGTTACACATCAACGGAGGCCCCGTTGCAGCCCATCCGGGAGCCGCAAGCAGGACAAAAACGGTGCTTCCACGCGCAAGCAACTGACAATCAACGCATTACCAGAACAAGGCAAACTTTGCCAAAACTGGGTCATTTCGGTCACGGACACAGTGTTGCTGACTTCCGAGCAAATCTCAGAAGGGTGTTTGTAAAGATTTTACATAACAGACAACAAATTTAAAAGCCCCCAGTGGTGCTTTTCTCAAATAAAATAACTATCTTTGCACCCAAAATCTAAAAAAACAAGACAAACATGAGTTTCCTGAAAGCACTCTTCGGCGGCTCGGAAGAGAACCCCGTGGAAGAAAAGAAAAACAACGACGCCAAACGCTTCGACATGCTGAAATTCGACGGTGTGAAGGCCATGAAGCTTGGCAAGTTTGATGCAGCAGTGAACTTCTTCAACGAAGCACTGAAGACGAAAGAAGACATCGAGATACACGAATACCTGTCGAGATGCTACATTGCGCTCGACCGGCTGGACGACTCGCTCGAAGAACTGAACCTGCTGGCACAGGTGATGCCCGAAAACATCAGCCTGCCCCTGCAGATGGCCCACGTGGCCTACATGAAGGAGGACTACGACCGCATGATTCAGATTTGCCAGCAGGCACAGGCCATCGACGAGAAAAACTCGCGCGTACATTATTTTTATGCACAGGCGCTCATCGGCAAGAAAGACCCCGTGGCCGCTGTGGCCCAGCTGACACAGGCCATCAGCCTGGACGAGAAAAGCGGCGACGCCCACCTGCTGCGCGGACAGACGCTCTACGGCATGGGCGACATGGGCGGCGCACTGAACGACGTGAAATGGCTGCTCGACCACGTTCAGCCACAGGAAGACGTGCTGCTCCTGGGGGCCCGCGTGATGCACGCCGGCGGCAACGACGAAGTGGCCTGCCGACTCTACGACGCCATCACCGAAATGAACCCCTTCCAGATCGATGCCTACCGCGAACGCGGAAAGATTCGCTTCGACAAGGGCGACAAACAGGGCGCACAGGAAGACCTGCAGAAAGTGCTGGAGCTGGACCCCAAAACGGCCGAAAACATCAACGGCGACTTCTCGGCCGAAGGCGTGGAGGAACAGGTGAAGCGGGCCTACTCGGCCATCAATCCCTTCGGATTGTAAGCAAAAACCGAAAAAATCTTACAAAATATTTGCAAGATTCGCAGAAAAGCATTACTTTTGCAACCAACAAGAACAAAACATAGCAAACAATGATGAATCAGCATGCATACTTCTACGGCTATTACTTTTACTTTGCAAGCAATTGTGAAGCGGTAGTTCGTATGTAAACATAATTCATCCTTACGATAACAAAAGACAAGAACCCCGCTTCACAACAAAGTGAAAGCGGGGCTTTTTTATAGAAGACAATGAGACGAATAGCCATTCAAGGACAAACAGGATCGTTCCACGACATTGCTGCCCACGAGTTTTTCGAGGGCGAGCAAATTCAGCTGATGTGCTGCGCCACCTTCGAACAGGTTTACCAGGCCGTGAGCCAAGACCCCACGGTCATAGCCATGGCGGCCATCGAGAACACCATTGCAGGCTCGCTGCTGCACAACTACGAGCTGCTGCGCGACAGCGGCACCAGCGTGGTGGGCGAGCACAAACTGCACATCACCCACTGCATTTGCTGCCTGCCCGACGACGACTGGACTACCATTACCGAAGTGCACTCGCACCCCGTGGCACTGATGCAGACGCGTCACTATCTGGAGCACCACCCCGAGCTGCGCATCGTAGAAGCCGAAGACACCGCCGGTTCGGCCAAGATGATTGCCGAAGGGCAGCACCACGGATGGGCTGCCATCTGCCACGCAGAGGCAGCCCGACTCTACGGACTGAAGGTGCTGGAAGACCACATCGAGGACAACAAGCACAACTACACCCGCTTCCTGGTGTGCTCGGCACCACAGAAGGCCGACATGATGCGTCCCATCACCGAGGTGAACAAATCGAGCATCGTCTTCTCGCTGCCCCACGAAGAGGGCAGCCTGTCGGCTGTGCTGGCCATCCTGTCGTTCTACAAAATCAACCTCACGAAAATACAGTCGCTGCCCATCATCGGCCGCGAGTGGGAATACCTGTTCTACGTCGACGTGGTGTTCAACTCGCTCGTGCGCTACCGACAGGCCATCGACGCCATCATCCCACTGACCAAGGACTTGAAAATATTAGGAGAATATAAAGGAGTATGATTGAACCAGCAAAACGACTTTCGCTCGTCAGCGAATACTACTTCAGCCGCAAACTGAAGGAAGTGGCACAACTGAATGCCGAAGGCAAGGACATCATATCGCTGGCCATTGGCAGCCCCGACATGCCACCGTCGGAACAAACCATCGAGAAACTTTGCCAGGTGGCCCACGACCCGTCGGCCCACGGCTATCAGCCCACCATGGGCACGCCCGAACTGAGACAGGCCATGGCCGGATTCTACAAGCGCTGGTATGGCGTAGACCTTGATGCCAAGACCGAACTGTTGCCCCTCATTGGCTCGAAAGAAGGCATCCTGCACGTGACGCTGGCCTTCGTCAATCCCGGCGACGAGGTGCTGGTGCCCAACCCGGGCTACCCCACCTACACATCGCTGTCGAAAATCCTGGGGGCAAAGATCGTGAACTACAACCTGCGCGAAGACAACGGCTGGCAACCCGACTTCGACGAGCTGGAGAAAATGGACCTGTCGCGCGTGAAACTCATGTGGACCAACTATCCCAACATGCCTACTGGGGGCCGCGCCCGTCGCCAGACCTACGAACGACTGGTGAGCTTTGCCCAAGAGCATGGCATCGTGGTGGTGAACGACAACCCCTACAGCTTCATCCTGAACGAGGGCAAGCATCTCTCCATCCTGCAAGTGCCGGGCGCCAAGGACTGCTGCATCGAGTTCAACTCGATGTCGAAGAGCCACAACATGCCAGGCTGGCGCGTCGGTATGCTTGCCACCAATGCGCAGTTCGTGGGATGGATACTGAAGGTGAAGAGCAACATCGACAGTGGCACCTTCCGTGCCGTGCAGCTTGCCGCAGCCAAGGCCTACGAGAACTCTGACCTTTGGCACAGGCAGGCTAACGTCGAGACCTACGCCCGTCGCCGCCGCTATGCCGAGGAAATCATGCAGGTGCTGGGCTGCCAGTACGACCCGGAGCAGGCAGGCATGTTCCTCTGGGGACGCATACCCGACATATATAATAATGTAGAGGAGCTGACGGAACGTGTCCTTCACGAAGCACGGGTGTTCATCACGCCAGGCTTCATCTTCGGCTCCAACGGCAACCGCTACATCCGCATCAGCCTTTGTGCCAAGGAGGACAAGTTCGCCGAAGCACTCCGAAGAATAATGGGATTTAAGGATTTAAGGATTTGAGGATTTGAGGATTTAAG
>CACXUV010000037.1 GCA_902770845.1 uncultured Prevotellaceae bacterium | reverse complement strand
GTCGGTGGGCAATGCTGCCGGTGCCTACTTCATGAACGACCTGGAACTGCAAACGCCACTGGCCCAGGAAGGCATTCGCTGGCTGGTGTGCATCATCCCTGCCATCCTGCTGCTGCTGGCCATGTTCATCATCTCAAAGTATGAGTTGAGCGACGAAGTGATTGACAACATCAACAAGGAGATTGAGGCACGCAATGCCTGAACCAGTCTTCGAGGCAAAACAACACCATTTTTCTGTCAACAAACAAGAACCTATTTCTTACCTATCAACAAACAAGGACCACATAAAACAAACAAAGCATTATGAAACTGCCAAGATACCTTTTCCCCAGCGACTATATGGCCGACCCTTCGGCCAATGTGTTCGGCGACCGCCTCTACATCTATCCCTCCCACGACCGTGAGGGCGGTGTGGCTTTCGACGATGACGGTGGCCACTTTCAGATGAAAGACTACCACGTGCTGTCGCTCACCGACGTTGAAAATGGCGAAGTGACCGACCACGGAAAGATACTCGACGTGGAGCAGGTGGCCTGGGCCGAGAAACAGATGTGGGACAACGACGTGGTCGAGAAAGACGGCAAATACTATCTCATCTTCTCGGCCAAGGACTACAACGGCGTGTTCCATTTGGGCGTAGCCATTGCCGACCGCCCCGAGGGCCCCTTTGTGCCGCAGGAGCACCCCATTCGCGGCTCGTTCTCCATCGACCCCAGCGTGTTCAAGGACGACGATGGCCAGATCTACTGCTACTTCGGTGGCTTGTGGGGTGGACAGCTGCAATGGTATCAAGCTCCCCAGAAGCAGCAACAGCAGGGCATCGACCTGGGCCCCGCAGCCGACAAGAAGACACAGCTTTATGCCCCTGCCGACGTTCCAGCCCTGCCCAGTTTTGTGGTGCGCATGAGCGACGACGTGCTGCAGTTTGCCGAGGCACCACGCTCTGTGATGATTGTCGACGACCATGGACAGCCCCTGAAGGCCGGCGACCCGCACCGTTTCTTCGAGGCATCATGGATGCACAAGCATCAGGGCAAATACTACTTCAGTTATTCCACGGGCGACAGCCATCTGCTGTGCTATGCCATCGGCGACACCCCCTACGGCCCCTTCACCTTCAAGGGCGTGCTGCTCGACCCCGTTGTGGGTTGGACCACCCACCACAGCATCGTGGAGTACAAAGGCCAGTGGTATCTGTTCTACCACGACTGCGTGCCTTCAAACGACATCACCCATCTGCGCTCGCTCAAGGTTCAGCGCCTGTTCTACAACGAAGACGGCACCATTCAGAAGGTCGTAAATGAATAATTATCAGCTCATAGAAGACTATTATTGCGCTCACAAAGACGACCTGCTCGCTTTTGTGAGCGCACGAATTCACAACCCCGAAGAGGCAAAGGATGTGGTGCAGAATGTTTTCCTGCGCCTGCTCTCCACCGATTGTCTCATCGGCCAGGCCACCCTGCCCGGACTGGCCATTACACTCTGTCGCAACCAGATTGCCGACTGGTATCGCCGCCACAGCGTGCGGCAAGATGCCGAACACGAGTTGGCACACACCTCGGGCAGCGGCGCCTCAGCAGAATCGCTGCTCTCCATGCGCGAAATCACTGAGCAGATAGAGCACAGTCTGGCCCGCGTGCCAGCCGATTGTCGCGACCTCTACCGCATGCACATCTACGACGGCATGCCCGTGCGCAACATCTGCCAGCTTTCCGGTCAGCCCTACAAGACCGTGGAATATCGCCTGGGCCTGGCTCGCAAACAAGTAAGAAAAAATTTACAGCACGTAGTATGAAGAAAACACTTCTCTTCGCTTTATCATTACTCATCAGTCACCTCTGCCCCTGCCAGGCACTGGCCGAAGACGGCAGCCGACTCTGGCTGCGACAAAACACCGAGGCCATCTTCAGTCAGCTCACCCAGCGCATCAACTCCACCATGCCCGCCGACGACGGCTATCGCATCAGCGGCAATGTGATAGAAGCCCGCACACCCATGGGCCTGCTCTACGGAAAATATGCCTGGCTCAGAGGCGAACAGGGCGAGAGCCACCCCTACTTCCGCCTGCGCATCCTGAACCACTGGGACAATCTCGATGGCACCATCGAGCGTGGCTATGCGGGAAAGAGCATCTTCTGGACGCAGGACTTAGAACGTTCTGCATCGAACGACAACACCGTTTCTGCCAACACTGCTCAACGCATAAAAGACTACGCCGAAGCCTGCGCCTCCATTGGCATCAACGGGACTGTGCTCAACAACGTGAACGCTTCGCCACGGATGCTCACGCGCCCGTATATAAATAAGGTGAAGGAATATGCCGACATCCTGCGCCCCTGGGGCATCAAAGTCTATCTGTCGGTGAATTTCGGCACACCCAAGGCCCTGGGCGAGACAAAGACAGCCGACCCTCTCGATGCCAGCGTGAGGCTGTGGTGGAAGAAGAAGGCACAGGAAATCTACCGGCTGATACCCGACTTTGGCGGCTTTCTGGTGAAAGCCAACAGCGAGGGACAGCCAGGTCCCTTCGACTACGGACGCACCCATGCCGATGGTGCCAACATGCTGGCCGATGCCCTGCGCCCCTACGGCGGCATCGTGATGTGGCGCTCGTTTGTCTATGGCGCCAAGCACAAGGGCGAAGACCGCGTGATGCAGGCCGTGTCAGAGTTTGCCGAGCTCGACAGAAATCCGACAACCGGTCGCTCTGCCTTCGCAGAGAACGTCATCCTGCAGTCAAAGAACGGTCCGCTCGACTTCCAGCCACGCGAACCCTACGCACCCATCTTCGACCAAATGAAGAACACGCCACAGATGGCCGAACTGCAGATCACGCAGGAATATCTGGGCCAGGGCGACCATCTGGTGTTTCTGGCCCCCATGTGGAAAGAGTTCTTCTCCTTCGTCAGCCCCTCAAAACTGCAAGGCATTGCCGGCGTGGCCAACATCGGACAGGACAAGAACTGGTGCGGCCACCATTTTGCACAGGCCAACTGGTATGCCTTCGGCCGGCTGGCATGGAACCCTGCCCTGTCGTCGCAACAGATTGCCGAAGAGTGGCTCCGGCAAACTTTCAGCCTCTCCCCCACAAAAGATGCCCAGGCCGAAGCCCTTATCAGCATGCTCTTGCGCTCGCGCGAAGCCTGCGTAGACTACATGATGCCGCTGGGACTGCACCACATCTTCAAGTTCGACCACCACATGGGTCCTGAGCCCGACGGCTTCAAGGCCCAGTACCCCCTTGAGTGGTGCCCCGTCTACTACCACAAGGCCGACCGCCAGGGCATTGGCTTCGACCGCACCACACGTGGCACAGGCGCCACCCGTCAGTATCGCGAGCCCTACAGCACCATCTACGACCGTCCCACTACCTGTCCCGAGCAATACCTGCTGTGGTTCCACCACCTGCCCTGGACCTATCGCACGCTGAGCGGGCGCACACTGTGGGAGGAAATGCAATATCGCTATCAGCGAGGCGTCAGCGAGGTGGAAGACTTCTGTGCCATCTGGCAGCAAGTCAGACCCTGCATCGACGAACAGCGCTGGCAGGAGGTAGACAAGAAACTGCAAAAGCAACTGGCCGATGCCCGCGAGTGGCGCGACGTGTGCCTGAAGTATTTCGGCAGCTTTGCTGAAGGACAATGAATACAAACTAAATTTGTTCATCTACTTATTTCAGTTTTTTTGACAGGAATTCTTGTATATATTGGGCTAATTTTGTAGCTTTGCCCCAAATGTTATGATCATAAAATTTACAGCCGTAGCTTTAGTTGGGTTGTATGCCTTAATGTTTGGCTAATTGAGATTCCCTTAGACGATGCTTGCAGTGTGAGGCATGGATGCTTGTTTTCATCATTCCCACTGCCTACAACAACTGAGGCCCCTCCTTCAGAACTGTGGGAGAATTCTATAGCAGTGAAATACAAAACAGTAATATAACGCAAGTGTCAAGCCCCACTATGAGGCTTGACACTTTTTCGACCTGTACGGTCGAAAGTAGGGGCAGAAAGAATCAGTCTTTCTTGTAGCTCGATTCGTTCATGAAGAGATAGGAGGGCTGATAGCCTCCGAAGTCGACCACGACCTTCTCGAACACGATGCCGGGATGGCGCGGCATGAGCGACAGCTGGTGCAAATCGCCGTCGGCAACGGGCAGCTCAACCACTTTTTCCACCACGCGACGAGCAATGGTGGGATAGAAATCGGAATACATGTAGGGCTGGCGATCGACAAGCGTCTTGTTGAAGTTGACCACCTGCGGCTGACTGCCATCGAGGCTGACGGCATACTCGAAGCCTCCCACGTTGAGGAAATCGAGCGTTGACTTCACCACCACATGCACCTTGACCTGCTGCACCCCGCTGGGCAACCGGAACTGATAGACCAGTTGGGCATCGCCGACGGGCTGGGTGTAGGGTGTGAGGGCCACGCCGCTGCGCGTGCGGCCAAAGCTGGGATAGACGGTCCACTGTGTCTGATCGGCGGGCGTGGCGCTGAAGAAGTGCTCGGCCTCCATCGACACATAGCCATTGTCGGGTGCAAAGGTGTAGCCGCCGAGCGTAGCTGGTGTGCTGACGCTGACGGTCCTGGGCAGCATGTCATGGGGGAAGTTGTCGTTCCACGATCTGTAGCCAATGTGCTTCTGCGTCATCATGCCGTCCCACTTGCCTCCGGCCATCACTTTGTTGTAGTGGCGGCACAGCATGGAGTCACGCCTGAAGCAACGCTCCACCTGGCGTGCCCACTCGTTGGCATCGGGGCTGCCAGCCTTGGCCAGGTGGTGGTTCATGGCCTGGGCGTAGTACATGTCGTAGAGGTTGGCCATGGCCTGCACGGGGAAGAGGATGAGCTGGCGGTAGGCATCGCGGGCCTGGGCAGGCACCTCGTCGAAGAGGCGCAGGGCGCGCGTCTCCAAGCGCATGTAGTCGTCGGACACCTGTTTCCACTCGCCCGTTGCTACATTGTAGGTGGTGGCATCGAGCATTTCGGGTGTGACACGGGCCATGTACTGACAGTTCTGATTGTAGATGGCGGCGGCTTCCTCGGCGACGGTATCGTCCAGCACGGTGCTGAAGAAGCGGCGCGTGTGGTCGACAACGCTCTGCTGAGTGTATTCCTTGGGGTTCCAAGCCATGTCCATGAAGAGCTGAATGGGGTACTCCATGGGCTTGAGATCGCCCACGTTCAGAATCCAGAGGCGCTGAATGCCGTGGTCGTAGGCCAGCGACAACTGCTCAAACATTTGCTGCGTCTGGGTGACGTTGATCCACTTGGTGTTGCGCGGTGCGCCCACGTAGTCCACGTGGTAGTACAGTCCCCAGCCGCCGGGGTGGCGGCGTTCCTTGTCGGTGGTGGGCACGCGGCGCACGTTGCCCCAGTTGTCGTCGCAAAGCAGGATGATGACGTCGTCGGGCACGCGCATGCCTTTGTCGTAGTAGTCCTGCACCTCTTTATACAAGGCCCACAGCTGGGTGGTCTTCTCGGCGGGCTTGCCAGTGACCTCCCTGATGATCTTGCGCTGGTTCTCCACAATGCGCTGCAGCAGCTTTGTGTCGGCATCGGCGCTCATGGCCTCGTCGCCATCGCCACGCATGCCTATGGTCACGATGTCGTCGGTGCCCCGCATGCGCTCAATGCCTTCACGGAAGAAGCGGTCCAGCCGGGCCTGGTTGGTCTGATAGTTCCACGGGCCCCACTCGCGACGCTTGCGAGCATACTCCTGATGGTTGCGGGCCATGGGTTCGTGGTGGCTGGTGCCCATCATCACGCCCATGCGGTCGGCCAGCTTGCCGTTCTCGGGGTCGTCGGCATAGAAGGCCCACTGCCACATGGCAGGCCAGAGGTAGTTGCCCTTGAGGCGAAGAATGAGCTCGAACACCTTCTCATAGAAGCGGTGGTCGCCATGGTTGGTGCCGAAGGTGTTCTTCACCCACCCCGTCAGGCAGGGAGCCTCATCGTTGAGGAACAGGCCACGAAACTCAACGGCAGGCTCGCCGTCGGTATATTCGCCCCGCAGGGCGAAGAGCTGGTCGTGGTGCTCCACGGGCACGTCGGCCCACCAGTACCAGGGCGACACGCCCATCTGCTTGGACAGCTCGTAGACACCAAACACCGTGCCGCGCTTGTCGCTACCGGCAATGACCAGCTGCTGGCCAATGGTCTTGATGATATACTTTTCGCGTTTGCCCTTCAGGTTTTTCAGCTGTCCCTGTTTCACCCATTGGTCAATCTGCGGGTTACACCCCACGGTGCCCACCACGATGGTGGGCACATCGCCATCAGTAGGCTTGTCGTAGCCCAGGCCAGCATCGCCAAAGGCATGGCTGCGCCCCACCACAGCGGTGCATCCCGTTACTCTGTTGAAATCTTCCGACAGCGACTGCACCGCCAGCTTCACGCAGGAATGCTCGTCGTCGGCAAGGCCGATGCTGGCACCCTTCAGCGGAAGGGCATCGCCCTGGGGCGCAAACACGACGAAGGACTGGGCTGCCTGCATGGTGAGAAATGCGACGAGGAACAGCAGTAATGATGAAATGCGTCGTATCATTGTTTTTTCTGGTTTTTCGTTGTTGTGGATTGTTTATTGCGTAATCACCACACCGCCGTTGGTGGGTATTTCTATTTTCAGTGTCTTTTTCTTCGACAGCTTTGCCGTGGCGAGCTGGTTATTCTGATAGAGCTGCACCGTGCCATCGGCCAACATGGGCAACGCGAGCGTCTGCCTGATGGGCTGGCTGGTGGCATTGACACCGGCCACATACCACTTATTGCCAGAGCGGCGGGCCATGATGACGAAGCGGCCGGGGTAGCCGTCGATGAAGCGAAGCTCGTCCCATGTGGTGGGCACCTGTTTCATGAAATCGATAGCCCAGCTGGGGGCGTCGGTCAGGTTGTTGGGAGCCAGGGCAAAGTGCTGCACGGCACTTTGGAAGATAACGGCCGTGGCCAGGGCATAGACGTCGCTGGTCTTGCGCTGCGAGCCTTTGCTGTTGTCGGCATTGTAGTATTTGTTCAGGGCCGAACCACCAAAGTCCATCGAGCCCACCACGTTGCGGGTGAAGGGATACATCGTGCCGCAGTCGCGTGCCTCGTTGTCGCAGAAGCCCTGCGAGAAATGCAGGTTCTCGCTGGCCAGGATGGCCTCAGAGGCAGCATAGTTGGGATACATGCGCTCCCAACCGCGCGGCAGGGTGCACCCATGAAAGATAACCAGCAGACCATAGTCGTTGGCGTCGCTCAGGATGTCTTCATAGAGCTGCATCATGTTTTGCTTGTCGCCCCCGAAGAAATCTACCTTGATGCCCAAGATGCCCGTGTCGTGCATCCATTTCATGTCTTGCTTGCGCTTGGTGGAGTTGTTCATGATGCCCTTGGGCGACTGCGGTGCGTCGTTCCACGATCCGTTCGAGTTGTACCACAGGTAGAGGCCCACGCCCTTTGTCTGGCCGTAGCGGGCCAGTTCGGCTATGCGGTCGTAGCCAATCTGCACGTCCCACAGGGCATCAACGAGCACAGAGCGATAGCCCATGGCGGCGGCAAAGTCGATGTAGCGTTTCTGCTCGTCGAAGTTGCAGCTGCTGTCCATGCCGATGATCCACGACCAGGTGCCTTTGCCATACTCATACTGCCGACTGGCCTTGTACTTGGGCTGCACCACGTCCCAGGCCACGGTGGTCTCGACCACACTTGCCAGCGACGAACCAACAGTGATGGTGCGCCATGGTGTTGCACCTGGCAGGGCCATCTGCACTGTCGTGGGACCCCAGCCATTGCCTTCGGTCTCCTGGGGGAAGCCCACCTTGTAGAGTCCGTCGGGCTGACCCAGCAGGCGGCACCCCACATAGCTTCCATCGGTGCCCGTTTCAGAAATGAGGAGCCAAGCACCTTCCTCCTTGAACAGACAGGGGAAGGTGTAGCCATTGCCCCAACCGTTCTTGCCCACGGGCTGGTCAATGCCGTAGGTGGTCTCATAGCTGGGAGCCGTGCGTGCAAAACCAGTCATGGGCTTGGCCTGCGGTGCCAGGAAACTGGTGGCGGTGGAGGGCAGCTGATACGAGGTGCACTCTTCCTGCACGATGCAGCAGCGTGCCTCTTCGCGTCCCACCCGGCGGGGCAGCACCGTGTAGCGGAAAGCCACATCACGGTTGCTCACACGAAAGGTAATGTCCATGACGTGCTGGCCCTTCTGGGTCAGTTGGGCCGTGGCCTCACGGGCTTCGTAGACTACATGACTCTGCTTGATGTTGCGCAGTGAGTATTCGTCCTTCACGTCGCGTTTCTTCACCTCCTGCAGCTGCAGGTCGGTGCTCAGGTTGCCCACGTTAGTAACCAAGCCCAGGGCCGACTCCTGAACAACCACCTGGTTGTCGTAAGAGACCTGATAGACGGGACGACCGTCTTTCACACTCAGGTCGACCACGATGCGCCCATCAGGGCTGGTGGCTATCGTGCCGGCATTGGCCGAACAAGCCAGCTCAATAAGGGCCAATGCTAAAAGATATGTCTTTTTCATCTTTTGTATTCTTGAATCTTGTTTATCGAATCGTTATGGTGTTTTATTGAATCGTTATGGTGTTTTATTGAATCGTTATGCTTTGTTTCGAATCTTGCTCATTGAATCGTTATGGTGTGTTTCTTCAGGTCCTTTTCACTGGAACTGGTGCCAACGAGCAGTTCGTACTGGCCTGGCTTCACGCGCATGGTGTTGGTCTCAGGATCCCAGAACTCGAACGACTTTCTATCGAGGTTGAGCTTGACGGTGGCAGTTTGCCCAGCCTTTACACTGACGCGCTGGAAGCCACGGAGTGACTTCAACGGTCCGTCGGAGTCCTGCAGGTTGCGTATGTAGAGCTGCACGGTCTCCGTACCGTCCTGCTTACCCGTATTGGTCAACTGGGCGCTGACGGTTCCGCTGCCATCAGGCTTCACGGCCACCTGCTCATCCTTCACTTCGAACGTGGTGTAGCTCAGACCGTAGCCAAAGGGGAAGAGGGCGTCGCTGAAGTAGCGGTAGGTGCGTCCCTTCATGGAGTAGTCCTCATAATCGGGCAGCTGGCTGCTGTTCTTGTAGAACGTCACGGGCAACTTGCCACTGGGACACACATCGCCAAAGAGCACATCGGCCACAGCCGTTCCACCTTCCTGGCCAGGATACCAGACCTGTACAATGGCGTCGCAGGTATTGGTCTCGGGCTCCAAGGCAATGCACGAACCAGAGCAACAGACGAAGATAACGGTCTTGCCAGCCTCCTTCAGTGCCTTCAGGAAATTACGCTGCACGGCAGGCAGTTCTATATTGGTGCGGTCGCCACCCTTGAAGCCTTCGATGCTGACAGGCATTTCCTCGCCTTCGAGTGCGGGCGAAATGCCTCCCACAAAGATCACCTTGTCGATGCCAGCAAGCTGGGCTATCGTTTGCTGATAGTCAATGGGATGCTCCCTGGCCACGTCTATCTTCAGGTTAGCATTGTAGGTGTGAATATGAGCAAAGCGGACCTCAATCTGATAACTCTTGCCTGCCTCGGCCTGAATGGCCACGCGGTTGGGCGTGGTGCGCCATGTGTGGTGGCGGAACTTGCGCTCGCCGTCGATGTAGAGTTCGAAGTGACCGCAACCCTCCACGTTGACCACATATTCGCCCGACTCCTTGGGCGTGAACACCGTTTCATACTTCGCCGAAAAATCCTCCAGCTGAACGCCTGGGGCAAAGTTGTGCATGCCAGCCGTGGTCACAGCCAGCGGCGTGGTGTAGTACTGCGTGGTCACGGGCTTTCCCTGCATCTCGCGGTTGTTCCAGAAAGTGCCCTTCAGGCCCTTCTTTCCGCCAAAGCTGCACTGCGTGGCCATGAGACACTCCATCACCTTGTCATAGGTCAGGTCGCAGGCAGGGGCAAAGAACAGCTTCTTCTGCTTGGCCTTGATGCCATCCAGAATGGTCACCGTGTGGTTGGGCATGCCGTTGTAGTTGCCCCACATCATGGGAGCATTGTCGGCATTGGGTCCAATGACGGCAATCTTCCCGGCATTTTTCTTCAGGGGCAACACGCCGTTGTTGTTCTGCAACAGCACAATGGTCTGACGGGCCATCTCCAGCGAGAGACGAGCCGACTCCTTGGTGGACATGGCCGAATAGGGAATCTTCGACCATTCTACCAGCGACGGGTCGTCCATCTCGCCCAGGTCGAAGCGGCCTTCGAGCAGACGCACCACATGCTTGTCGACCTCCTGTTCGCTGATGAAGCCCCGGCGCACGGCCTCGGGAATGCTCTTGTAGGCGTAGCCATAGCCACACTCCACATCGGTGCCAGCCAGCACAGCCTTGGCCGAACCATGAACGGCGTCGGACGAAGTCTTGTGGGAGGTGTAGAAGTCGCTCACGGCACCACAGTCGCTCACCACCAGGTACTTGAAGCCCCAGTCGTCGCGCAGAATCTGCTGCAACAGTCGCTGTGAGCCACAGCAGGGATCGTCGTCGAGCCGCTGGTAGGCACACATCACCTCGCGCACCTTGGCATCCTGCACCAGTGTCTTAAAGGCAGGCATGTAGGTCTCCCACATGTCGCGTGGCGACACATCGGTGAGGTTGGCCGAGTGGCGGGTGTACTCAGGACCGCTGTGAACGGCGTAGTGCTTGGCACAAGCCCACAGCTTACGGTACTTGGCGTCCTCGGGGCCTTGCAGGCCACGCACCACCTGAGTGCCCATGACACTGGTCAGATAGGGGTCTTCGCCATAAGTTTCCTGTCCCCTGCCCCATCGCGGGTCGCGGAAGATGTTCACGTTGGGCGTCCACACCGAGAGGCTGTGGAACTTCTCGTCTTCGCCCTTCTGGTCAATCATGCGGTGATTGTACTGGGCACGGAATTCGGTGGAAGCCACGTCGAAGCACTTATAGAGCAAATCGGGATTGAACGACGACGCCATGGCCACGGGTTCGGGAAAGACGGTGACGTTGCCCATGTTGGCTGCACCATGCAGGGCTTCGCTCCACCAGAAGAACTTCTTGATGCCAAGGCGCGGAATGGCCGGACTCTCATCAAGCATCAGCTGGGCTTTCTCTTCCAGTGTGAGACGCGAGCAAAGGTCAACGGCACGCTCACGTGCCGACAGTTGCGGGTTCTGATATGGCAGCTGCTGGGCCCCAGCAAAAAGCGCGGGGGCCAGCAGCATGGCTGTTAAAAGAATTTTCTTCATAAACACCTATTCTTATATTTTAATGTTACTTCACCATGACACGGCGAGCCTTGCCATCGGCACCCACCACGATGTTGATGCCGCGCTGCATCTTTGAAAGACGCGTGCCGGAGAGGCTGTAGATGCCGGCAGGCATGCCGCTGCCCGTGGCCGTGACCACGGCAATATCGACAGGCACAACAGGAGCCAGACGGCACTCAAGCAGCAGGAACTCGGTGTAACCGGCAGCGCCCGTCTGATCGGTGAAGCTGATGATGTACTTGCCAGCCTCGCTGATGCTGAATGCGAGCTCCTGGTTCTTGGCCGACGTGAGATTAGCCGTCGTAAAGCCATTGGCATTGGGGGTGGCCGTCATCACGTCGGAGGCAGCCACGCTCTTGCCGGTAGTGGCATTCAAGATAGAAACCTTGTACTTGGGCGTGCCTTTCCATGCAGCCATGGCAAACGAGAGTTGATACTGTCCTGGCTGCAGGCTGAGCGGATAGGCCGTCTGGCGACCGTATTCGGCACAGTTGTTGCGCCAATAGAGCGCCTTGCCCTGATGGCCCACAAAGCCTTCGAACACACGGGCACCATCACCATATTTATTAGGATACTCACGCACCGTGTTGTTTTCCTGCAGGCAGCGCCAGCCCGGAGGCAGGGTGCCGCTCAGCACATCGGCAAAGTCCAGCTTGTAGATGGCGGCGGCATCCTCGAACACGGGCTGCAACGTCACGTTGTCGTCGGGCATCACAAAAGTGATGTTGTTGGGATCGGTCACGGCAATAGTCTTGGCCATGGTGAAATAGACAGAGTTCACGATGCGCAGTTCCTTCAGCTTGTAGCCAGCGTCGCAGTTCACCCTCAGCGTCACGGTTTCGCCTTCGGCAGCCTCGGCCTTGTCGGTCGTCACGGTGCCGTGCTCGTTGCTGTTCACTGTCACCATGAACTTCTCGGCAGGCATGCCAGCAGGCATGTAGATAATCTGATCAATAGTCATGCCAATGCCACCTTTGTTATTGATATACAGGTCGTTATTCGTTTCGTTCAGCTTGACCGACAACTTAGCCTTGCGCCAATCGTTCTTCGACACCTTCTCAATGTCGACATACTGGGTGGTACCGTTCAATATGACCTGCAGTTTGCCGGCTTTCGACGTGTTGCAATAGCGAATGTAGATGTCGTAGTCGCCACCTGCCACCTTCTTCAGCTGGTGGCGCAGCGAGCTGGCCGTGTTGGTGCCCATTTCCACATAGCCCATGCTGGCAAACTCGCTGTAGTCCTGTGCCCACCAGCCAGAGTGGGTCAGTGCCACGTTCTGCACCGACTTATAGTCCATGTTCTCGGCCTCGATCACCACGGGGCCCACAAAGGCTTCGGGCTGCTTGGGTTGCTCCAGGGCACCCTGCGGCAGCACGTCGGTGGCCGTGCGCTCGGCTGTTCCGGCACATGTCAGGGTGACATTGACAGGTCCCATGTGCTTCACCGCCAGGGTGAAGGTCTTGGCAGCCTCGTCGAAACTTTTCACGAAGCTCACCGTGTGGTCCGTAGCACCGGTGGCAGGCTTGGTGAACTTATAGGAAGGCGTTCCTTCGACACCCACCACGGTGATGGTGTCTACCTGCACTTCAGTAGAGTCGCTGCGATAGTTGTTCAGATAGAAGTCGATGTGGTCGGCATATTCGCGAACGTAGCCCGACGACAGCTTGCCGAAGTTGAGTCGCAGCTCGTCGCAGGTGTTGTATTGCAGGGGAATCCTGGCCGAAGCCCATTTCTTGGCATTCAGATAGGTGTAGGGGGTGTAGACCACGAGCTGGTTGCGATAGCGGTTCACGTAGAGGTCGCCGGTCGACACTTCCGGGTACTGGGCGTTGAACTCGCTCACCTTGGTGCTCCAGCTGGACATCACGGCCGACTTCTTTTTCTTCACGGGAATGGCCTTGGCCGCATCGTCGTAGAAGCCAATGACCAGGGGAATGGTGCCATAGCGTCCGCTCTTCTTCAGATACCAGAAGTTGTCCATCCACTGTCCATTGCCCCGGTTGAAGGGGTCGTCCTGCTTGTAGAGTCCGTCGTAGAGCGAGCCCCAGGCAGCATACTTCTGCTCGTCGCTGCCACTGTTCACGTCGTTCTGGATGGCAATCTTCAGTTTTCCCACCACTTCCTCGCGACTGGGAATGTAGAGGTTGCCCTTCACAATCTGCCGAAACATGTCGATCCAGACGCCCTTCATGTTGCCAAAGGTGCCCCAGTTGCGGCGCGTATAGCCATCGACGTTCGAGTTGGAGAGGTTCTGGAAGTCCTCGGTCCAGATGAGCTCCGGGCCATCCCACACGGCACCACCGTTCACGCAGGTCTGCTCCATCACGGTGCCAATGCCTGCCGAACCGGGATATTTCTTGCCATGCCCCTCACCCAGCAGGGCACCGAGTGCGCCGTTGTAGCCGCAGTTGTCGTAGCGCACGCCATAGTTCTTGGCCAGTCCACTGACGAAGGGGCCAAAGGTGACGCTCTCGTTGTTGTAGAAACAGCTGCTGGTGGTGTATTTGTAGAGCCACAGAACGGCCTCAGGATAGTCCTTGCAGGCTTTCAGCAGCTCGGTGTTGCGCTTCATCATGCCCATGGGGTTGAGCGCATGCGACCAAATGTTGCCACAGAACGAGATGGTGAGCACGCCACCATACTTGTGGTGCATGGGCACCAACTTGGCAAACAGGGCAATGCGCGAAGCCTGCGTGCTGCTGCTCTTGTCGCCTGCCTCGTCGAACCCCCAGAACTGCTCAGCATAGTTCCAGCCCAGGAAGTTGGGATAGGTCTTGAAGAAATATTCAAACGTGGCCAGGTCGTCGTCCTGAATGTGGGTGTGGCCGCCCGAGGCAGGCTGACAGGTGAACCACATGTTGTTGTTCTGGCACACCGAAGCCCACGACTTATAGGTGCGCACGGCACAGCGCGGCATGCGATACATGTTGGTCTTGGTGTCATACTGGCACGACAGCGACAGGTTCATGCACACAAAGGGACGGATGTCGGCTGGAATGAGGTCGATGATTTTCTGCGGGTCGGCAGAGTTCCACACGTCTACGTGCACCATCCACATGGGATGCTGCGAATCAATGGGGCGGCGCTGCTGGGCCGCAACGTTCTGGCCTGCCAGGATGAACAGCAGGGCCAGCATGAGTTGGTAAAGCGTTTTTTTCATTATTATTACTGGTGTTTTAGTTATTTTGAGCACAAAGGTACAACATTATAAATATACGCGTTTTTGAACTCGTTTCATTCATTTTTGCATACGTCGCACGTGCCGCAACGGGGCTCTCGTTGTGTTTTTCTTTTTGCTCTGAACGCGTCCATAACTTCGTCAAAAATCAACAAGCACGGCCACAGGGCAAAATTTTCGAGTTTTGAGCACACTTGATAACAATCTTATACACAGATATTTACGTTTTATCAGCGTTGCTTTGCAACGGGGCCTCCGTTGGCTGACAACGAGGCCCCCGTTGCATGGCAAAAGCAATGCTCTTGCCGCACAACAGAGGCCCAACAGCGTGGCAACAGGGGCCCCGTTGCAGCACTGCTGGGCCAGACAGCACCACAAGCAGACCGCAATGGCTGCGTGGAACAGCCGGAAAACAATGTTTCACGCTCTGTTTTGCAAATTTATTTTGTAAAAATTATCGAAAAAAGAACACAAAAAAACACATTCGTTTGGCCATATCAATAAAAAAGAATAAATTTGCAAATCTAAAGAATCAAAAACTATGCAAAACCCAACGCACAAAGCATGCCTCCTGGCCATGGCAAGCGCTGTGATGCCAGTTGCGGCCCATGCCTGCACGACCATCGCCGACGCCAGTGCCGGCCTGTATCTGCTGGCCCCGGGCAGCCACCTGCTGCTATGGGTGGCGCTGGCCATCGGCTTCGTGATGCAGCTGGTACTGATTGTGCTCCACCGCAAAGTGCGCCTCATGTCGGAACGGCAGGAAAAGATCAGCCACATTCGCACCGAACAGCTCTTGCAGCTCAGCCAGTCGAACCAGGTGATGATATGGACCTACGACGTGGCCACACAGGTGTTTACGCGCCACAGCAAGGGGCCCCGCAACCAGCAGCAACTGTCGCTGCTCGACTTTGCCCGCCAGTTCCTGCCCGAGCAGTTCGAACTGCTGGGCGATGGCCTGCACCAGCTGGCCAGCAAGGAAAAAGACGAGGCCACACTGGAACTGACCGTCCGCCACACCGATGCGCCCCAGGAAATGCATGGCGAAATGATGATGCGGCTGTCGGTGCTGCACAAGAAAAACGACCTGCCAGCAATGCTCCTGGGCGTGATGACCAACGTGAGCGAGATGCGCGAAAAACAGCAGAAAGCCGAGAAACAGCTGCTGCAGTACAAGACAGGATTCAACACGGCCATGGTCGACATGATTTTCTACGACCCCGAAGGCCGCATCGTCGAAATGAACCAGCGTGCCGAGGCCACCTTCAACATGACCATCGACCAGGCCAGGCAAAACGGGCTGCTGCTGTATGACGTCATTGAGCCCACCAAACAGGAATTAGACCAAATGCCGCTGTACCACGTGACGGGACTGCTCAACGCCAAGGAACACGACGGCTGGAACACTTGGCGAAGCGACCTGATGCGCTACGAAATGCACCTGAAGCCTGCCCATGACAACGACGGGCGACTGCTGGGCTACTACGCATCGGGCCGAAAGATGGAGGAAACAGCTGCGGCCTACCGCCAACTGCGCAACGACATTCTGCACACGGAAAAGGCCAACAGGCTCATCAAGAAATACATTGACAACATCAACTATGTGCTGGGCGTGGGGGGCGTGCGCATTGTAGCCTATTCACCACACGACCACATGCTCACGCTGTATAAGGGAGTGAACGAGGTGCAAATGAGGATGAATCAGGCACGCTGCATGAAGTTCGTGGCTCTGAGCCAGAAACGGCTGGGACTGCATGTGTTCGACAGCATGGATGCCTGCACCGACGAGCCCATCGCAGCCAACATCATGACCACGCTGCAACACGGCGGTATGCCCATCTGCCTGCAACTGCAGTTCGTGCCCACACACGACGAGAACGGACGCCTGGTGAACTACCTGGGACTGTGCCGTGACCAAAGCAAGATGGAGCACACACGGCGCATGCTGGAACAAGAAAGACAGAAGGCACAGGAGGTGGAGGAACTGATGAGCATCTTCCTGCACAACATGAGCTACGAGATACGCACGCCGCTGAGCGCCGTGGTGGGATTCTCGGAACTGCTGAAGATGCCCCACTCGGCCGAAGACGAGGCCATCTTCATCAAGCAAATCAAGGAAAGCTCAGACCGCCTGCTGCTGCTCATCAACGACATACTGTTCATCTCCAGGCTCGACGCCCGAATGATTGAAATCAACAAGCAGCCCACCGACTTTGCCAAGACCTTCGACGCCCATTGCCAGACGGTATGGAGCGAATACAGGAAAGAGGGCGTGAGCTATGTGGTGGAGAATCCATACCGCCAGCTGGTGGTAGACATTGACGACCTGAACGTGGGGCGCATGATGGAACAGGTTCTCATCAACGCCGCACAACACACCACGCAGGGCTACGTCAAGGCACGCTACGACTACGTTGCCGACGGCCTGCTCATCGCCATCACCGACAGCGGACCGGGCATGTCGCAGGAAACGCTGAGCCACATCTACGAACGCTTCAAGACCAGCACCAACGGCACCGGACTGGGACTGCCCATCTGCCAGGAACTGGCCAGGCAGATGGGAGCGCAGATCAAGATAAACTCGATCGAGGGAAAGGGCACCACCGTGTGGATCAGCGTGCCATGCAGCGTCATCGAAATTGAAAGAAACAACAAACTGGAGCAACCGTCATGATGAGCATTCTTTCTTATAATAACATATTGGTGTTGGCCCTGATCATTGTCTTCATCATCGTGGTCGTGACCGTGCAGAACCTGCTGTTCCTGAAACGGGTGAAGAAAACGGGAAGAATCAATGACGGACTGAGCAAAGTGACACAGCAGGTGCTCATGATGGGCAATTATGACATGATGGCATACGACGCGGCCACCAACCGCATGGTCAACCTCAGGGGAGAAATGCTGCCCACAGAGGGCATGACCCTGCAGCAGTTCACGGCCCGACTGCACCCCAACGAGCAACAGGCTGCAAGCCAGAAGATGGAAGAACTGCTCAGCGGACGTGCAAACATGTGGGAAATGGAGTGCCGATGGAATGCCGCACAGGCCGACGCACCCGCCTGGCAGCAAATGAAGGGCTATGCCCTGACCACAACCAACCCCTACGGACAGGTGACGGGCATGACGCTGGCACTGGACAACCTGACACGGCAACAGGAAAAGGAAAAGGATACACTGGAACTGACTACAAAATACAGGCAAATGTTCGACAATCTGCTGGTGCCCATGTCGTTCTACAACAAAGACGGCTTTCTTATCGACATGAACATCAAGATGCGCGAACTGTGCTACGTAAACGAGGCTGCCATCAAGTTCTTCCGCGACATTCCCTTCTTCGAGACACCCGTGTTCAAGCACGACTTCGACCCCACAAGCCACGACGACTTCGAGGCTTGCCAGCACATGTACTACCCCGACATGGGCATCGACAAATACATTGTGTACAGGATCCGGCCCGTGTTCAACAGCAAGGACGAACTGACGTTCTATTCCATCACCGTGCATGACATCACTTCTGAGCGCGCCATACACCTTGAACAGAAGGCACAGGAGAAACAAAAGCGCGAAAACGGCAAGGCCATCAGCGACTACGAACACCAACTGCAATACCTGCTGGAGAACAACAACATGTTTGTGTTCACCAGCAATCCGGAGAAACAACTGGTGAACTTCTCCAGATCGCTCAGCAAAGTGGAATACCAGTTGACCAACGAAGAATACATTGCCTGTCTGGAAGAACCGCAACAGCAGCTGACCAGGGAGTTCATCTACAACAATAACAAGTCGCACGAGCCATTCTACGGCATTCACCGCTTCGTCAAGACACCCGTCGACCAAGCCCCGGCCTACTACGCCATCAGCGCCATGCCCACCTTCGACGAGCAAGGACGCTTCACGGGACACTTCGGCGTGCTGCGCAACGTCGACGAGCTCATCACGGCTCAGGAACAGCTGAAACAGGAGACCGAACGCGCCGAACAATCGGGCAAGCAGAAAAGCGCCTTCCTGGCCAACATGACGCACGAGATTCGCACACCGCTCAATGCCATCGTGGGCTTCAGCGACCTGCTGCAATTCATCGACGAGGAAAAAGACCGACAAGAGTTCCTGCGCATCATCCTGAACAACTGCGACATGCTGCTGCGCCTCATCAACGACATACTGGAGGTATCGAACTCTGAAAACCGACAGCTGTCAATCGAACCTGAAGACATCGACTTTGCCGTGGTGTTCGACGACATTTGCCAAACGCTGGCACAGCGCGTGCAGGAGCCTGGCGTGGAGTTTGTCAAGGACAACCCGTATGAGCACCTGCCCATCACGGCCGACAAGGGACGCATTCAGCAGGTGTACACCAATTTTGTGACCAATGCCGTGAAGCACACACACGAAGGCCACATCAAGGTGGGCTACCAGGTTCGCGACGGCGGACTCTACATGTACTGCGAAGACACCGGTACGGGCATTCCCAAAGAGAAACAGGCCGCCATATTCGAGCGCTTCGTGAAGCTGAACGACTTCGTGCAGGGCACTGGACTGGGGCTGAACATCTGCCAAAGCATTGCCAAACGGTGCGGTGGAAAAATCGGGGTCGACTCGGAAGGACTGGGGCACGGCTCCACCTTCTGGCTCTGGATTCCGCTCTAAGTGCCTGCTGCACAAGCATCTCACTTGATCACACACACACTTTCTTTATTCAATATGACAACAAGAGAATGGAAAACTATCAGGGAATTTGAGGAAATTCTCTTTGAAGAGTACAACGGTATTGCCAAAATCACCATCAACAGGCCACGCTATCGCAATGCCTTCACCCCCAAAACCACCTGGGAACTGTCGCAGGCTTTCAGCCTCTGCCGCGAGATGCAACGCATCAGCGTGGTCATTCTCACGGGCGCCGGCGACAAGGCGTTCTGCTCGGGAGGCGACATGCACGTGAAAGGACGTGGTGGCTACATAGACGAAGAGGGCACGCCACGGCTGAGCGTGCTCGATGTGCAAATGCAGATAAGACGTCTGCCCAAACCCGTCATTGCCATGGTCAACGGCTATGCCATTGGCGGCGGCCACGTGCTGCACCTGGTGTGCGACCTGACCATTGCCAGCGAAAATGCCATCTTCGGACAGACAGGACCCAAGGTGGGCTCGTTCGACGCTGGCTTTGGCAGCAGCTACCTGGCCCGCATCGTGGGACAAAAGAAGGCACGCGAAATATGGTTCATGTGCCGACAGTATTCTGCCCAGGAGGCCGAACGCATGGGCATGGTGAACAAAGTGGTGCCGCTGGAACGGCTGGAAGACGAATGCGTGGAATGGGCCGAGACCATGATGGAACGCTCGCCACTGGCCTTGCGCATGATCAAGGCCGGACTGAATGCGGAGCTCGACGGACAGGCTGGCATACAGGAACTGGCAGGCGACTGCACCATGCTCTACTACTTCCTTGACGAGGCGCAGGAGGGCGGCAAAGCGTTCCTGGAGAAACGCAAGCCCGACTTCAAGAAATATCCTAAACTGCCCTAACACACGCCACATCATGACTTTCGACATTCAGGAACGTGTGTTCCACTTCAAGCAACCTGCCGGCACATCGCGTGGCGTCTACACCGAACGACGCTCCTGGCTGGTGACACTGAGCAACGACAACTGCAGCGCCACCGGCGAGTGTGCTCCCCTGCCCGACCTGAGCTGCGACGCACTGCCGCCTTATAAATATAAAGAGGTGTTGCAACGATTCTGTCAGCAGGTGGCTGCAACGGGCAGCATTGACCATGACAGCATGCGCGACTTTCCCTCCATGCTGTTCGGCTTGGAGACGGCACTGAGGGGGCTGGAGGCTGGAGGGCAAGGCGCAGCCTTGTTCAACACGCCTTTCACACGTGGCGAAGAGGGCATCCCTATCAACGGACTGGTGTGGATGGGCTCTTACGATGAAATGCTCAACAGGTTGGAAGACAAGCTGAAACAGGGATTCGCTTGCGTGAAACTGAAGATTGGTGCCATCGACTTTGAACAAGAGCTGCAGCTGGTGAAACTGATTCGACAGCGATTCAGTAGGCACGACGTGGAACTGCGGCTCGATGCCAACGGTGCCTTCCGCTTCGACGAGGCTCTCTACAAACTGGAACTGCTTTCGCAATATGCCGTTCACTCCATCGAACAGCCCATCAAAGCCGGACAGTGGTCGTTCATGGCTGAGCTGTGCCGCGAATCGCCACTGCCCATCGCGCTCGACGAAGAACTCATCGGCGTGAACGATCCTGACCAGAAACGACAGATGCTGCACATCATCAAACCGGCCTACATCGTGCTGAAGCCTTCGCTGCATGGTGGCATGGCGGGATGCAGGGAATGGATTGAGACGGCGGCTGAAGAGGACATTGGCAGCTGGATCACCTCGGCCCTGGAAAGCAACGTGGGACTGAACGCCATCGCGCAATTCTGCTCAGACGTCTATGGTCCGCACATCACCATGCCACAGGGATTGGGAACAGGACTGCTCTTTACCGACAACATCGACATGCCGATTGAAATAAGGGGGAGCCAGCTGTGGATGAAGACAGAATAAGGAGAAAAAGAATAAGTATGTCGGTAGAAGAATTTTTGTCTGAATGGCATAGTCCCGCCCCCACCCTACTGGTTCACACCAGTGGTTCTACTGGGCAGCCCAAGCCGTTATGGGTGGAAAAGCGGCGTATGGAAGCTTCGGCCCGCATCACCTGTGAGTTCTTAGGTCTGCATGCTGGCGACACTGCATTGCTGTGCATGCCGCTCGACTACATTGCAGGCAAAATGATGGTGGTGCGTGCCCTGACCTGCGGTCTGCAACTCATTTCCGTTGCCCCCAGTGGTCACCCCCTTGCCAACCAGTCGGCTTGCGACTTTGCCGCCATGGTGCCCCTGCAGGTCTACAACTCTTTGCAGATAGCCGAAGAACGTGAGCGACTTATGCAGATTCGGCATCTCATCATTGGTGGCGGAGCCATCGACCCTGCCATGGAAGAACAACTGAGGCATTTTCCCAACGCCGTTTGGAGCACCTACGGCATGACCGAAACACTGTCGCACATTGCGCTGAGAAGGCTCAGCGGGCCAGAAGCCAGCCAGTGGTACACACCATTCCCAACAGTAGCCCTGTCGTTATCGGAAGACGGCTGTTTGATTATCGACGCTCCGCAGGTGTGTAACGAGCGTCTGACCACCAATGACCTGGCCGAGATAGCCCCCGACGGCCGTTTCCGCATTCTGGGACGCAAGGACAACGTTATCTGTTCGGGAGGCATCAAAATACAAATTGAAGACGTGGAGCAACTGCTGAAACCACACATCCACAGCCCTTTCCTGATAACAAAGCGCAAGGATGTCAAACTTGGCGAGGCCGTAGTGCTGCTGACCGAAGGAGACATCAATGAGGCCAAAGAAGCATGCCAACAACTGTTGCCACGTCACTGGCAGCCCCGTCATTACCAGCAGGTAACACACATACCCCTGACCGAAACAGGGAAGCCTGCTCGACAGATTGCAGAAAAAATAGCAGAAAAAGGATAATTTCCTTGGTCTTTTTAGATATTTCCGTTAATTTTGCACCGATTTAAATTAATTATTAACAAAAAACAAAACGAAAATGAAGACAATTAAGAGTTTGATGCTCATGATGCTCATGGTATTCGTGGGTGGTGTGATTTGTTCGTGTGGTGATGACAAAGATGATGATAACGGCGGTATCACAGGTACCTACACCCTGCACTGCACTATCTCTGACCCTGGCACATTGCCTGAGCAGCAGGCTGCCATTATGAAGCAGGCCTTGGAGCAAAAAGTGAACAAGGAAATGCCAAACATAACGTTGGAATTGGCCAAGAAAGCACTTGATATTGCTATCGACGATGCAATCGCATATGGTACCTACGACGACCAAGAATATAACTTCACCATCGAGTTCTACATCACCGATGCCAACGGAAACAAGGTATACAGCCGTTCTATTGTAGTAAAAGACGGAAAGGCTACCAAGAAATAAATTCCCGTTTTCTAAAGACAGTTAAAGAGGGTGTGTCAAAATAGGCGCACCCTCGTTTTTATCGCAAAGCCCCGACTTTCTCAAGCCAGGGCTTTGTTATGTCCAGGATTTTTTGTACCTTTGGA
>CACXUV010000036.1 GCA_902770845.1 uncultured Prevotellaceae bacterium | reverse complement strand
TGGCACTTAGTGACCTCCACACGCTAGAAAGTTCTTTAAAAGAGATGAATTCATAATTACCATCTTTTTCTTTTTGGACTTTGACGGAATCATATTCCTTGTCATAAAAGTTACATATATTATGGTATGTAGGAGGAATAACATCCAAACCTTCTTCATTTACAATACCCCAAAGAACATCCGCATCTGTATTCCCATTCGTTTCTTTTCCTTTCTTGATTCTTGCATAACCCTTATGAAAGCCACTAATCCAATCATATTTCCCAGGGCGAATGAGATAACTATTCTTGCTGCTTGCCACACCCCATCCATATTCGTATTCAGTATTCACAAATATAGTAACAAGTTTTCTATTTGTAGACATAACAAAATCTTGCACCTCTCCGAATACTAATTCTCCTTCTCCTGAATAGATATCGTAATGGCTAAAGATATGGGGATTGTCAGGCTCTTGATAATACCGCCCCATAACAATTAGGTCCTCCTCAGAATAGCAGTCTCCAACAACAAAATCATATTTAGGCTCAATCACAATATTGCCTTCCCTATTGAGTAATCCTTGCTTTTGTGCATAAACTTTCGCACTCCTACTTACCTCAACAAAGGGGATAAGAAGCCTTTTGTCTTCTTGAAGGTTGTAATTCTTTATGTCAACTATTACTTTCATTTCTTCACTATTTTATTTTAACAAAACTAGTTGCTTACTCACTTTATCATAGTCATAATGTACTATGAATTATATAATTGCAGTATTCAAATAAGACTTTCTTTTCTTCTTCAGTTATTTCGTTTACGTCAAAGGGGAGACGATTGATAATTGAATAATAGTTTGTTTCATATAGTCCTTCTTCAACAAGGTCAATACCCATCAATCCCATATCTACATTCATAGTATATAATATTGCTATGGCCATAATCCTATCTGCTCCATTAGGCAGGAGCTTTTTTATTACTTCAGTTTTGTCATATTTCACTCCAATATTAGTCTGAAGGATAAATGAATCTGTCTTTAGGAAAGCGCAATATAAAAATTTGCTCTCCCCTCCATGCATAATGCCGACAACTTGATTCTCCCATAATAATGGACTTCCACTACTTCCCTCAAATCTTTTGCATTTGCAATAGAAATAGTTCCCTTCTTCCTCTCCTAGTACAAGAGCCTTCTCTATAGAGTATTTATTGGAATATTTATTTGTATCTGAGTCAAAAACAGGATTTACACAATAACTACTAAACACTTCTCCCATAGTTGGTGTATGTATGTTAAAATGTAGGGGAGAATCGCTACTCCCCAAATTATACATAATAACATCTATTTGACCTTTATCTTTATATGTATCGCCTTTCCCAACATAATATGCATCTAGCGTTTTTCTCCCAAAGTGGAATTTATAATTACATAATGGAACTTTATGCCCTCCAATCATGACATAACAGTTAGGATTGTCTTTAACTACATGAGCGGCGGTTACAAAATAGCCATCAGCCTCAAATCCCTGTCCTATACAGTCACTTCCATCCATAATTGGATGTATATAATCCTCTATTAAATACTTCATACTTAATAACTTCGTTTTGTTATGTCTCTTAATCGTAGATTGTCGTCTTTTAATGCGTACGTATCAATAGCTTCTATTTCTCCCTCAAGAGAGTGGTGTTCCTGCTTGACGACCTTTACACAGGAGCGATTGCCGAGTGAGTCGCCCTCGAAGTACTTGGCCCAGGTGTCGGTGAAGGCACAGCAGCCGCTTCCGTGATGGACAAAGATTTCCTTCTTCTGATAGTCAAATGCGACATATCCGCTCTGCATGGGTTCAATTCCAGTAGAGAAACTATTATAAGGAGCATCTTTCATTGCAGGAACAATTCCGGGACTTAATGATTCATAGATTCCGTTCTCTAAATCATAACATGTATAACCAATCCAGCCATTGTCACGAATTGCCTGAACGAAATCTTCTTTTCCATCGAAGTTTACATCCATAAAGAATACGTCCGACTTCGGAATATGCTTATTATCAAGCGTGTCAACTTTGACAACAGGGATATCAATATCAACTATGAATATACCATCTTCCTCAATTGCAGATTGCCTGATAGATTCCGGCAACAAATCAATTGCACAATAGCAACTAAAAGAGTTGCCACGTTCAAAGTGAAGCATTGTGATGTTAGCATTATGAGCTACAGAAATTTTATATCCGTTCTGAGGCTTTGTGAAGATATAAAACTCAGTACTATCTCCCCAGAATTCTCTAATGCCTTTAGAAGGATTTGATTGCGTATGTCTGCAACTCATGATTTGACACGCCAAAAATACGGTTAGAACAGTTATCGTCCATCCGTTGCTATTTTTGTTTTTGTATCGCATCTCATCCATTGTCATCAATTTATTTTGTTGCCACCAATAGCTCTCTTACATCCACATCAAGGTGGTGTGCGATCTCATAAAGTTGCTCCACAGATGGCTGCACCTTATTGGTCATCCATCTAGAAACGGTACTAATATTTCTACCCATCTGCTCAGAAAGCCAAGTTCCTGTCTTATTCTTCTCTGCTAAGACTGACTTGATGCGATTATAATGCGTATATTCCTTCATCTTTAGTAGAAATCTATTATTTTTAGGCGTTTTGTACGCAAATATAACAAATATATCGCAACAAACCAAATGATTTGAGAGAAAACAATATAAAAAGGACGAGAAAACGAATCCCGTCCTTCCAAAATAGGCTCTTACGTACAGGTCGAATTTCTTTTCCTTGCGGCCTGTAAAAATAATTCATAGAAAAAAGCTTTCTGGAAAATGCTGAAATAGAAAACAAAAAGCCACTTTTCCACCTGTTTTCACCCCTAACAGCCTGCTGTGTGGTTGGCTGAAGGCACTTGTCGGGCCTTTCTATGGCACTTGTCGGACCCATCTATGGCACTTGCCGGGCGCCAAATGCACACAACGGGGCCTCGGTTTGTGTGCAACGGCATCCCCGTTCAGGCACAACGGGGCCCTCGTTGATATGCAACGGCGTCCCCGTTGCATTGTAACGGGGACGCCGTTACATATCAGACGGGCAGCGGATGCAATGCATCTTGCATACCATGTTTTGCTAATATCTGATTATCAGTAGGTTATACAGAACGTTCGAAAACCTCTCATAACTCACAAATTCTGATGCCGGTTGGGTGTTGCTGACTTTTGAGCGAATCTCAGAAGACCAGTTGTAAAGATTTTTCATAAGCAATATGAAAAAATGTTGGTACGAAATTGGCAATTTTTGAAGATGCAGATGTGCCAAGATAAAGGAATTACGCCTCGCAAGCCCTATACGGGTGTGCTGAACGTCAGGTCAAGTCCTGAGATACATAGTGGTGCAGCAATGGCAGCCAGCAAGGAGGGCATCACCATCAATGCTTCATTAGGAATGCCGTTGCACGAGCGTTAGGTATGACAGTATAATTCTCTGCTCGAAATTTATCGCATTTCCTTCCAGGTGCGGCTACCGTCGCTCACGATCATCAGGCCATGGGCATTGGGCGAAACAGGCTGACCATGCAGGTTGAAGTAGCGCAGTGCGTGAGTGGCAGGCGATTGCTGGATGCCTTCGATGCCAGCAGGATTGTCGGGCACATAGTCGGGATCGAAAGTAAACTGGAAATTATCGAGGTAGACAGGTTCGGTGTCGCTGCCAATGCGCATGAACAGACGCAGGTAGCTGGGACGCTTGTGGCCGGGCTGAATGGTCATGAGACCACTGTCGCCAGCTGCAATGCCGCTGCCTGCCTCGCTGTTGGTCACCATGAGGCGTGTCCACGTGACACCGTCTTCCGACGCGTAGAAATAAGGCATGGCACGTGCAGACGTAGGATTGTAGAGCGTGAAGGTTAGCGAGTAAATGGGACGCGAGGTGGTCACGTAAGCATTGCTGTTTTTCACCATGGCAAGTGCCCGCTTTTCGGCCACCTTGCCTTGAGCCGAAGCTACATAGGCGCCGTCGGTCAGTGTCCACAGCCCCATCCGCCCTTGCAGACTTGTGGTGTCGGTGGTCGAGGGATGTGTCACGGCAATATCTTCAAAGTCTTCCCAGTTGCTGCGATCGTAGATGGGTTCTACCAGGTCGAAAGTGATGACACCCTGACTTTCGGCAATGTTTTCTATCACCAGTGATGCCTCGTGCTTGGTCCACGACAGCAGGCTGGGCTGTGTCATGTTGCTCAGCTCTGTTTTCTTTGCCGTGCCGGGGAAGGGGTCGCTTGCTTGTTGCAACTCTCGTCCGTTGCCGGCACGCAGCAGCTGGTAGTAGTTGTGCTTTGGATTGGCGTTGATGAAGTTTTCTTGCCATACACGCAGGTTGGTTTCGTCGACACGATAAACCAGCATGCCGTGGCCAGGCAGATAGGCATCCCACTTTGAAACATTTTTCTGCCGGTTCTCTAAAAGAAAATACTCTTTATTCTGTCCGGAGGCCAGTATGAACCCCGTGTTGCTGTTGTCGATGCAGTCGAGCGTGTAGTGTCCGGGCTCGCTGATGGGCTGTGGCGTGGTGAAGCCGGCATTGTAGCGCTCGTAGAGGCTGTAGCCCACGGGAGTGCGCCCGTTGTTCATGTAGCTGCCGCCCGACATGAGCGACCAGTCGCCGGGGTGCTGACTCTCGCCGCCACTTTCGGAATAGTCAGTGTCATAGAAGTCGGGCAGGCCCAGCACGTGGCTGAACTCGTGGCAAATGGTGCCAATGCCGTCGAGATACTTATAGGAAGCCGGTCCCAACAGTTCCGTGCTGCAGGCGTAGCGGCCAAACCACACTTTGTCCTTCGACATCTTGTAAGCCGCGTCCCAGCTTGACATGACGTAGACTGTGCCTGCGTGCGGCCACATCAGCCGATCGTCGTTGCCGGATGAATGTGAGCCAGCTCCAGCAAAAATCAGGAAGACCATGTCGACCGTTCCGTCTTCGTCGCGATCATAGTCCTTGAAGTTCACTTTGCTCTCAGCCGCATCCAGTGCAGCATTCACCACCCGTGAGTAGGCCAGTTGCTTGGTCCAGTCGCTGGCATTGTGTGATGTGATATACTGGCTTTCGTTGATCCGAATGGGGCCCACAATGTCGAACTGCGGTTCGAACTGCTGGAAGGAATTGTCGTAGAAATAGTCACGCACACTCCCCGTGAACGCATCCCATTGAAAGTTTGTGGTGCGGTAGCCCGTGAATCCTTTTTGGTTCACCATGCGGTTGATGAGATTTGCATAGTCGCTGCGCGAAAAGCTGCAGTCATTGAACTCTACCAATAGCACCAGGCCACGAAAGTTGTGGTAGTCGTAAGTATAGCCCAGTCCCAGTCTGTGTTGCGTGCGCGCCTGCAGTCGTTTCTCAGTTTCAGTTTCACGCATTTGACGTGACGCAGCCGACACGGCTGGCCGCTGATGGGGCACCAGCGTGGCCAGCAACTCCAGTTCGGCGGCTGTTCTGTCGCTGCCATCATGGGCCACGACGCCGGTGGGGTGCAGTTGTCCGTCGGCATCAGATGTGGCATAAACCAAACTGCCATCATCGGCACGGGTCAACAGATAACCGTCGGTAGTGGTCTGATAATGATAGTATTCGTCGCCCACAAGCTTCACCGTAACAAACAGTCCGTCTGGCTGTTTCACGCGGACTGGTTTGGAGAGAGCGGGCACAGCCTGTGCTGCGCACACGGTTAGGATGGCCATGAAAAGCAGTAGGAAAAATCGCTTCATTTGGTGATGAGTTCTATATAAAAATGTATTATGGGTTGCAAAATTACTCATTTTTCCCCGAACCACCCAACAATTAACAGAAATTAGGCTATAAACAGCTGTCATTTCACTGTATGAAACAGAAAAGAGTTATCCGCATCTTGCAGCCTGCAAGATGCGGATAACTCTTTTATACTATTAAGATGTCTGGTCTTATTTGTTCAGCATCTTAACGCTCTTCACTGTGCCGTCGCTCAGGATGCTCTTCTTGATGAGCAAGCCCTTCTGACTGCCGTTCACCTTGCGACCTTGCAGGTCGAAGTACTCAGTGGTAGTGCTCTTCGCGGTGTTAGCAGTGCTGATGCCAGCAAAAGTCTTCTCAGTGCTAATGGTGATATTCAGGTCTTTCAATGCCTCGATGCTACCACCCAAAGCAGGACTGAGGCCCAGGAGGTAAGCCATACCATCACTCTCTACTGAAATTGTACCATCTTCATTGGTGTTGACAAAGAAGCCAGGAGTTGTGTAGGCATCCCAGGTATTAGCCACACCACGTGTGAAAATAGTGTAAACATCGCCTGTTTTTGACTGTACTGTGCAGAATATCTGGAAATCTTTGATAGTTGCCATCGTGCGGTCATATCCTTCTTCAGTGTCAACTTCAGGGAAAGAGAATTTTACGAAGTTGCCATCGAGGCCAGTATAAAGATCAAAGCCTTTCACATAGATGCCATCGTAGGCCATATAAGCAAGTGCATCGCCTTCATAGACCTTGCCGGCATCTTCACCTTTATCAAAGTCGTCTTTCACAGAGAAGGTTGCGTTGTAGAAATAATCCTTTACGTCCTCAAGAGGAACCAAGTCTAAATCGCCAACACAATAGCCAGTAACTGGTGTTGACACTTTTCCTTCTTTGTCATACAAGCCAATAATATCGTTTATTCGAAGCTCGTTGTACTCAGGGAAATAGTAGGCACCAATGGTTGTGGCATTTGTACGCTCTGCGGTATAAGTGGTTTCATCATATCTACCCTCAGCAGCCACATATTCATTGCCTTCCTTATCTGCCGCAATCACAGTGTTTACGGTGAAAGTAATGGAATCGATTTCAACATTGATTCCATAAGACTGGTATAACTGTTTCCTCCAGCAGTCGCCGCTTTCTACAACACCTTCAATGTAGTTCAGTTCAGGAAATGGAGCAAAATAGGCTTTTGAACCGCTTACCAGGAATGAAGCACCGGTATACATGTTCAATTTATAAAAACCAAGACTGTCCACATAGTCGTAAATCTCTTCTGATATTGCAGGAATCAGATCGGTGTACTTTACTTCTGCACGAGCCTGCTTCATAGCCTTTTTTGAGGCATTGTTAGCATTCATCATTTGTGCAACTCTTTGCTTGGCAACTGCAGGGTTGGCAACCAATGCTTTGTTGGTGTAATGATTCTTTTGCAGCACAGGCAGTTTAGGAGCGCGCTGCTGGGCAGATGCTCCCATCGTGAGAAGCATGACACCCATGACGAGTAAAAATTTTTTCATACGCTTAAAATCTAATTAATTGTTTATTCTTTGTGTGTTAATGTTATTCAATCTTGTCACCAAACGGCCACATAACTTCTTCAGCCGACAAGGTGATGACGTTGTTTTTGTCATTCTGGTCGATCAACTTGATGTAGGTTGGTTCTTTCAGGTTGTCTGTTTCCAGTTTGAAAGTCTTGGCTTCGCTTATGCTTCGGCCAGCAAAAGGATAGTATGCATCGGCAAATCCAGCTTGATCGGCAAAATGCTCGCCATTGCCAATCTCGTCGTACTCGCCGTTGAACCACATACGAATCTGATCAGTTCCAATAAACTCATAGTCGAAATAGGCTTCGGAAATATAAACACCAGCTGGCTCGTCCTTGTCGATAGGACCAACGCTGAGTCCAAAATGTTTACGCCATGTTCCCACCACGGCATAAGCGATGTAGCAATTGCCCTTGTTGATCAGATTGGTGCGGAATCGGCGCCAGTAGTTTTTTGCACGATTTCCCAAACCGTCTTCACTGATGAACCAGTTGCCATCAACGAGTTGCTCGTTCAGATTGGGCGTAAACTTGCTCAGAATAATGTTACCACCAGCTGTCTGTGCAAACTCTTCGGTGCCACTGGCATAATCGAAGCCCTTGATGTGCTGTCCGGCATAGTCGAAATCCTCATAGAAAGTGATTCCCTTGGGGGTGACGATGAAAGGAGCAAGATTGCTCACGCGCGAACTGTCTTCGTCGTAAGTGAAATAGGTGAACGCGCGGTTGCGCTTGTTGCCACGCAGCACAAGGCTGTCGGTGCCCGAAACGATGTGGAACGAACCACTCTGCATCACTTTGCTCACTGCAGCGCAGTCGTCCAGATACTGCTGCCAAGACGCATTGGCTTCGAGGGGCGTCATCACCACACGCGTGCCATGCTTCTTGCCGGTGAGCACAATCTTGTCGGAAGCGACCGAAATGAAGCGGAACTCCAAGTCACCACCAAATCCGTCGGCGGTGCCCGAGCCAAATCCGTCGGGATTCACTGGGTCGGAGAAATAGTGAATCAGTTCACAATACTCGTCGAACGAGAGCACAATGCCGTTGCTCTGCTCCAGTTTGTAGTGGGTCACGGCTGTGGTATCACTGGCAAACTTCTCGTTGGCCACAGTCACTTTATGATTCTTGTCAAACTTAACCAGCACGTTCACCCCACCAAACTCGGTGTTGCCATAGAAGGCCATGGCCCAGCCATTGGGGGCGCTGGTGAGTACGTCGGTATAATTGCCGATGGTCTGGCCGGTGCGCAACGACGGGTCTACCACGTCGTCATCGTCGTCGCAGCCAGTATATGCTAGCAAAGCACTCATCATCAGCAGCATGCTTAATAGTTTCTTCATGTCTTGTTTCCTCCTAACAAATTTATTTCAGTGTCCTTAAATCCAGGGTCTCAATCTCTTTGCTTCGGCGCAGCACCACCTTGCGCAGGGTGTCCATCTCGAAGCCCCATGAGTCGCGGAAGTATTTCTTCATGATGTCCAGTTTCTTAACGATTGCATCGCGACCAGATGTGTCGCCGTCCTTCACACCAGCTTCCAGAATTTTATTCCAAGCCTCGGGAGTGTGGGTCACGTAGGTAGCATAAATCTCAGCCATGTCCTCACGTTCCTCGCCACTGCCATAACCTGTGACAAAGCCTTCGAGTGGTGCATCCTCATCGGCCACGTTGATCCAGTCGGCTGAGTGATACTTACCAGCCGAGATGGTCTGGAACTCAGTGCTATAGTTCTTGGTCTGCTGCAAGATGTGGCAGAACTCGTGGTGCATGGTGTGGAAGAACCAGAAGTTCATGTCGAGGGGCACGTGGTTTGAGTTGGGGAAGGGGCTGATGCTGTCGATGTAGAGGTTGTTGATGTCGAGTGCGTTCAGTCGGAACATCGTAATCTTCAAGCCACCTTCTGCCGTACCCAGCACGATTGCACCGTCGCTGCGGTGCTCAGCCGAGCCGATGAACTGGAAGATGCGGGGGCTGTAGCTGCGGATGAACTCACGGCTGACAGCCTCTTCGTAGGCCTCCAGCCAGATGTGTTTCATCATGATGGCCAAAGCTATGGCATTCTCCATCTTGGGTGGCACCACATTGTAGGTCTGGTCGGTCTCGTAGTCCTGATAGCGGTAGAGCACATCAATGTTGTAGGGAATGGTATAGTTCTTCTGCAGCCACAGATCGAACGAGTCGAGTTCCTCCGAATCATACTCGAAGATACTTGGCTCCAGCGGATCGTCGCTGCTGCAGGCAACGAGGCCTGTGCCAACGAGGCAGGCAAAAAGGAAATAATATATCTTTCTCATTTTTCTTTCGTATTAAGTGTTATTATCTCTTGTTCTCACGCGGGTTGGCCTCCAGACCTGCTGCAATCACGTCGGTGGGCAGCTGAACAGCACCACGCAGGTCGCCTGCAGTGAAGGTGTAAGGCTCTTCCTTGTCTACGATGTGCTCGAACTCAATGCCGTAGCGCTTCACATCCATGAAACGAAGTCCCTGGAACATATTGTTTACACGGCGCATGTAGAGAATAAGTTGGACAAGATTTTCCTGATTGCCCGATTCAACGGTGAAGCCCTGCGGATGCAGCTTCTTCTTGATGCTGCGCTCAAAGTCGCTCTCGGGGTGCACGGCAGCATAGCGAATGGCATCCATGAAAGCATTGACCCCCTCCTGGGTAAAGTCCCTGCGAACAGTGTTGCCATACTTTTCTTCCAGATTGGCCTTGGCCCAGTAGTTCATGTCCTGCAAAGCCTTTTCATACTGGCCACTCATAGCATAAGCTTCAGCACGGCAGAGCAACGTTTCGTCACCTGTGAAGAGGGGATCGACAATGTGCATATAGCCAATGCCGTTGACCTTGTCTGTGTATTCGAACACCTCTTCCAGTTTGGGCTCCAATATAAAGTTGTTGTTGCCATAGAGGCTGTGAGCCGACCACAGCAATGTTTGCTGCGACGTGGCAGCAGCGGGATTCCAGGGCGACTGTGCCCAGTAGGTGTCATAGCTCAGAATCGTCATGTTGTGGGCATAGCGCAGATAGTTACCAGATGTGAGCACACGGGCAGCAATGGAATAGGCAGGAGCCATGAGGAAATTGCATGCCTGGCCCGACTGGATGTACATATTGAAATAATCATCTACACCTGCAGCCATGTTGTAGGGTGCACGTACACGCAGATAGGCCGAAGGATCTTCGCCCAGGCACTTGGTGGCACACTCGATGGCTTTGTCCCATTTCTGGTAATACAGATAGAAACGGGTGGCAAAGGCATAAGCAGCCTTTGTGTTGAAGTGATACTTGGGCACGGAATAGATGGCATCGTTGATCAAGGGCAGTGCCTCTTCGATGTCGTCGCTGATATGCTTATAGAGTTCGGCCAGCGTGCCACGTTCGTAGTGTGTGTCTACCGACTGTTCTGGTTCCAGCGGATAGGGCAGCCCCAGGTAGCTGTCGGCCTTGGATGGGTCGTAGGCCATGCAGAACACATTGGCCATCTGGAACATGCCAAAGGCACGGCACAGCATAGCCTCGCCACGCTGAGCATCCATACTTTTGGGAGAACCCATGTCGCGAATGGCTTCGAGTGCCTGGTTGGCTGTGGCCACAGCACGATAGTAGCCGTTCCACAGGTTGCGGGGGCAGTCGTTGCTCTCCGTGGTAATATCTTTGAAACGATACATCTCATCCACCTGTGGCAGCGTGCCATACTTGGTGCCATTGTCGGTTACGTTGTCCGACATGATTTCCGACATCAGGATGATGCTCGTCTCAGGATAGGCCGTGGTGATGAGCTTGGTAATCTTTTCCGGTGTGTCAAGCGTAGCACGGTCATCGGGCAGTTTGTCAAGGTATTCGTCGCATGAGGTCATCGCCAATGCCATCAGCACCACCGGAGCCCACTGCTTCACCTTATTAAATATTGTTGCTGTCATAATTCTGAATTGTCTTGTTTCTTTAGCGTTGCAAAATGATTACAGACCCACACGCAGAGTGAAGGTGAACTGACGTGCCATAGGTACAGCCACACCACCGGCGTTGAAGAACTCAGGATCCTGTCCGTTCAGCTTGCTGTCTGAATAGATGAGGAACAGGTTGGTGCCCTGCAGCTTGGCATTCAGCGTGTTCAAGCCCAGGAAGTCGATCCAGGCACGGGGGAAGTCATACGACAGTGAAATCTCCTTCATGCGGATGAAGTCGCCCTTGGCAATGCGTGCCGTAGAATAGTTGTAGGCATTGTAGGCATAGCTGATGTAGGGGTCGGACTGAATCATACGGCGGTCGGCAATTACAGGAATATCGGTGTGAGCCTCGTCGCCACTCATGACCCAGCGCTTCTTGAACTCCTTCGGCATGGCGTCGAGGTCGCTGTATGAAGCGTGGAAAGCGGGATCCAGGCGCACCTTGTTGCCGAACGAGTAAGAGGCAAAGATGTTCAGGTGCCAGCCTTTATAGCTGAAGGTATTGCCCAGCGAACCGGTGATGGTGGGATCGGTGGGGCCCTCATACACCAGGTGGTCGAGCACATAGCTCTGGAAATTGTGGTCGCTGGTGGTGAGGTTGCCTTCCTCGTTGATGAACGTGGGCAGACCGTTTTCGTTCAACCCCTGGAAGTCGATTGAGAACAGGGCTCGATAAGGATAACCCACCATGGTGAAGCCACCATTGGTAATCATCTGATAAATGGCACTGCGCGAATCCAGGTCGGTCACTTCCGTCTTGTTGTGCGAGAAGATAAAGTCGGTGCTCCACTGGAAGTCTGGCGTAACGATGTTCTTCGAAGAGATAGAGAACTCCTCACCGTGCGACTTCATCGAGGCCACGTTGGCATATTTTGTGATAGCGCCACCCACACCTGTGGTGGTGCGCGGACCAATCAGGTCGTAGTTGTTGCGCATCCACCAGTCGAAGGTGATGTTGATGCGGTTGTTCAGCAGGCCCAGGTCGATACCCAGGTTCAGCTCATGCTTCTTCTCATAAGTCAGATCGGGGTTGGCAAACTGCTGAATCTCGAGAGCAGTCTCCTTGTCGGAGGCAAAAGGACGCCAAGGGTTGGTGCTCATGATAATCACCTGAGCGTTGTTCACGGCAGGCTGATCGCCCGTAAGCGAGTAAGAAGCCTTCAGCGTGGCATGAGTCAGTGCAGTCTTGAAGGTCTTCTCGAACCAAGGCTCTTCGTGCATGTTCCAAGCAGCCGACACGTTCCATGTAGGCAACCAGCGTGCCGAGCGCGAACGGCCCAGACGGTTGCTGCCCTCATAGCGGGTGGTTCCGTTCAGGGTGTAGCGGCCTTTCCAAGAATAGGTGGCTGTAGCGAAGAAAGAAACGTCGCGGGCATAGGAGTTGGCCACGTCATAATACATGGCGTTCTCCTCACTGGCCTGCTTGAAGTAGTGGTAGTCGTAGGCACCGAGCATGCCCATGTCGTACTGCATGCCCACACCGTCGAATGCGGTGCTGGTGCGTGTGATGTCGCTCAATTCCATGCCACCAAAAGCATTTACAATGTGCTCTTCGTTGGAACCAAACACATCATTATAACTGGCTGTAGCACGGAAACTGGTGCTGTTCATCTTGTTCTTGTACTCGCGATAGAAACCGCCCTCGGGCAGTACTGAGTACTTCAGCGAGTTGGGAATGTCGGGGTCCTGATACAAGAATGGGTTGGCATCGCGCATAGTGGCATCGTCCATGGCACGGAAAGCCATGGCCTGGTTCGATTTCTCCGTAATCTGGTGATTGCGTGTGGTGGTCGTGAAGCTGTAAGAAGCCAGTGCCGCCAGTTCCACCTGACGGATGGGCTTATACTTCAACTCACCCTGAAACTTCAGGTTCACAATGTCGTACTCCATGTAGTTGTTGGCCAGTTCATGATGAATGTTGAACGGGGCATAGTTGCGCGTGTAGAACGCCTTGGGGTCCAGCGTGCGCGACGTGTTGATGGCATAAGAATAAGGGTTGATGTCGAAGTCGCGGCTCACCTCGCCCGACACCACGTCTACGCTCTGGTTGGTGGTGCCAGGTGCTTCCTGCTTGCGATAGGCAGCATTGCCGATGAGGTTCAACGACACCTTCTTGGAAATATTATACAGGGCATTGATGTTGGCCGTGTAGCGCTGCACCTTGCTGCGCTCATTCCATCCTGGGTCGTTCATGATACTGAAGGATGTGTAGTACTGAGCTTTGTCAGTACCTGTCGACATGGAAATAGAGTGGTTCTGCGAAATGGCTGTGCTGAACAGCTCGTCGAACCAGTTGGTGTTGCGGAACTCTGCATCGCGCAGGTAGATGTTCATGGCTTCTGCAGTGTGAGGCAGCAGGAACTGGCCAGTTTCTGTGTCGTAGGTGTTCATCAGCTGGTACATCTTGCCATAGACACCACTCTCCGAGCCGCGATAGGTTCCGGCAAAGGTGAGGAAGCCAGCGTTGTACATTTCCTTATAGACACTCATCTGCTCCTGCGAGTTCATGATGTTGAACTGGTTGTAGCTGGGCTTCAAACGCATGGTGAACTCGCCTGTGTAGTTGATGCGTGTGGCGCCTGCCTTACCACGCTTGGTGGTCACGACAATCACACCCGACATGGCGCGCGCGCCATAAATAGAGGTAGCCGAACCGTCTTTCAGAATCTGGAACGACTCGATGTCGTCGGCGTTCAGTCCGGCAATGGCACTCGAAATAAGCGTCTCAGCATCGCCCGACGACAGGGCGTCGGCATCCACTTCGACCACGTCTTCCATAATCACACCATCAACCACCCAAAGCGGCTTTGATGCGCCATAAATTGAGGTGGCACCACGCACGCGAATCTTGGGTGCGGTACCAAAGGTTCCCGACACGTTCTGCACGCTCACACCGGCCACACGGCCTTCCAGCGAGCGGCTGATGTCGGCCACACCGTCGATTTTGGCACTTTCAGCATCAATCTTGGTGGTGGCACCTGTGAAGAGGCGCTTGTCCATCTTCTGCATGCCCGTTACGACAACCTCGCCCACCTGAGCCGTGTTGGTTGTCATTGAAACTTTCATTCCGTTCTTGGCCGTTACGGTCACGGTGTTCAATCCCACCGAACTGATAACCAGCTTCTTGCCGTTGGGCACGTTGATGCTGAACTTACCGTCGATGTTGGTGGTGGTGCCGGTCTTTGTGCCCTGTATGAACACAGAAGCACCAATCACCGGTTCGCCGTCTTCGGCAGAGATGACCGTTCCTGTCACTTGATTCTGGGCTAACGCCACTCCCATTGAGAGAAGCAATCCGACCAGAAAGGCAGTAAATCTTTTCTCCATAGATAGTATAAACTCGTATTATTTTTTTTAATTTTTATTCACTTGCTGACATTTGAACTGCAAAATTACTGTATTTTTTTCAAATGGCAAACAAAATTAACAAAAACTTAAAAAAAAAGCCCGTTATTTTACAATTTAGCAAAAAACGGGCTCAAAAACTATCAAAAGTTATAGCTGCATGGTTGTTTCACGTAGTCAACAAATGCATATCTATAACAATGTCGCTCGTCGGCTTCATGCTCTTCGCGGCTTACCTCATGCCATTGGCTGTAGTCGGGAAAGAAGGCGTCGGCCTGCTGAGGCACATCGTCTACTTCAGTCAAACAGAGTCGGTCGGCCTGTTCCAGCAGATCGTGATAAAGACTGGCCCCACCTATTATATATATATGCTCATCGGGCTGGCAGGTGGCAACAAAATCGTTCCAACAGCTGAAGCACTCGCAACCTGGTAGGGTGCTCACAGTGCGTGTCAGCACACAGTTGCGGCGATTGGGCAGTGCGCCCTTGGGCAGACTCTCAAAGGTGCGGCGTCCCATCACGATGGTGTGGCCTGTGGTCAGTTGCTTGAAACGCTTCAGGTCGTTGGGCAACCAGTAAATCAGTTTGTTCTCAAAGCCTATGGCCCTGTTCTTGGCCACGGCAGCAATCATGTTTATGTTCATAAGGACTCCACTCAGTTAGACGCTCACCTCGGCTTTGATGTGTGGCCAAGGGTCATAGTTTTCCAATTGAAAGTCTTCATACTGGAAGTCGAAAATCGACTTCACGTCGGGATTGATGTGCATGGTGGGCAATGGACGTGGCTCGCGGCTCAGTTGCAAGCGTGCCTGCTCCAAGTGGTTCAGATACAGGTGGGTGTCGCCCGTAGTATGCACAAATTCGCCTGGTTGCAGCCCCGTCACCTGTGCCATCATCATGCACAGCAGCGCATAGGAGGCAATGTTGAACGGCACGCCCAGAAAGGTGTCGGCACTGCGCTGATACAGTTGCAGCGACAAACGGCCATCGGCCACATAGAATTGAAACAGGGTGTGACAGGGGGGCAAGGCCATCTGGTTCACCTCGGCCACATTCCATGCCGACACAATCATTCGGCGTGAGTCGGGGTGATGCTCAATCAGGTCGACCACCTGCTTGATTTGGTCTATCGTTCCACCGTCGTAGTCGGGCCACGAGCGCCACTGGTGACCATAGACAGGGCCCAGTTCTCCATTTTCGTCTGCCCACTCGTTCCAGATGCGCACCCCATGCTCTTGCAGGTATTTCACGTTGGTGGAGCCTTGCAGGAACCACAACAGCTCGTAGATGATGCTCTTCAGGTGCAGTTTCTTGGTGGTGAGCAGGGGGAACCCCTTCTGCAGGTCGAACCGCATTTGATGGCCAAACACGCTGAGCGTGCCCGTGCCCGTGCGGTCGTCTTTCCTTACGCCCTCACGCAAAATGCGGTCAAGCAGGTCTAAGTATGGTTTCATATTCTTCGGGTGTGTGAGTCGTCTTGATGCGCCACTCCTTAGGATACAGGTTGTTGGCGCGATTGCCAATGTTTTTCGCGAAGCCCAGCGGCATTCCTTGGAAGCCTACTGTCACGATGCCCAGGGGCGTGCCGGGGGGAAGCACCACAGCCTCGCTGCGCAAATAGGCAATGGCTGTGCTGTAGTCCAGCTCCACCTGGGGGTATTGGCTGCGATCGAAGTCTGTCAGCAGGGCCTCGGCATGGGCCGGCACGATGGTCTTGCCCTTCTGTGTCGCTGCCGGACTGCCGTCGTAGAGGGTGTTCAGTTTGCTTTTCACCAGGATGTGCAGCCGCTGTCTTGTCTTTTCGTCACTTTTGGCCAGCCGTCCCGGCTTGCGCACCACGGCCACGAAGAGTCCTTCGCCACGAGTCAGTCCTGGAATGAAACGATAGACAGGGGCATCGAAGCCTTGCAGAAGCGAGCCCGTGATGCCCCATTGCGGCTCGGTGGCCACGGGCAGCAGTTCGCCGCCCAGTTGTTCTGCAATCCATCTGACGTTCTCTTCGTTTTCCAGCGTGTTCATGGTGCAGGTACTGTAGATGAGCAATCCACCATCGTTCAGGCACTGCCAGGCCTCTTCCACAATGTCGCGTTGCAGTCGCCAGCACTGTTCCACATGCTGCCAGCTCCATTCGGCCACTGCTCCGGCATCCTTGCGAAACATGCCTTCGCCCGAGCAGGGCACGTCGCACAGCACGACATCGAAACGTGCGCCACTGCGCCGAAAGTCCTTGGGATAGCTGTTGGTCACCATGCAGCCGCCGTACCCCCATTTCTGCACATTCTCCAGAAGAACCTGGGCACGCAACTTCACGGGTTCGTTGCTCACCAGGATGCTGTCGTCTGACAGCACAGAACGGGCGCAGGTGCTCTTTCCGCCTGGGGCTGCACACAGGTCGAGCATGGCCACGGGGCCTTCTACATATTGTCGCAGCACATGGTCGACGAACATCGATGCGGCTTCTTGCACATAGTATGCACCAGCATGCAGAAGCGGGTCGAACGTGAATGCAGGCCGTGCTTGCAGATAAAAGCCGTTGCAGCACCAGGGCACACGTTCTGCAGTACTGCCTTCAGCTGCTGTCGCCACGCACAGCATCCGGCTTTTCTTTGGATTCAGCCTGATACTCACGGGAGGCTCTTCGCCCAGTGCGGCCATAAAGCGCCCAAAGCGGGCATCGCCCATCACGCGGCGTGTTTCCTCAACAAATTTCTCTGGCAATTCCATGCTGCAAAGGTAAGAAAAAAAAACGAACCACCCCACTTTATCGCCATAAAAAGCGCAAAACACAATAAAAAGACTTTTTCTGCGTTATCTTAGGTATGCAACGACTACATACCTTATTTATATATATAGCAACCTTCATGCTTGTGATGCTCATGGCGGCATGTGGTGCCGATTCGGCCATGAAGAAGGGCGACAAGTTCTTCGCACTGGGCGAATATTACGATGCTGCGGCACAATATAAGAAGGCTTACACTCAGACCAAAAGCAAAGACCGTCCTCTGCGCGGACAGCGTGCATTGCGCATGGCCGACTGCTACCGCCGCATCAACTACACGCAGCGAGCCATTGCAGCCTATAACAATGCCGTGCGCTATAAGCAGGCCGACTCGCTAAGCATGCTCTATCTGGCACAGTTGCAACTGAAGAACGGCAACTATAAGGAGTCGGAACGACTGTTTGCCGCCCTGTGCGACTCGCTGGCCATTCCTGCTTCCACACGACAGGCGGTGGTGCTGCCAGCAGGTATCAGCGACTATGAATATCAGTGCATCGTGGGACTGCAGTCGGCCCAGAAGGCACCAAAATGGAAGGCTGAGGCTGCCCTGTCTGGCTATACCGTGAAGAAACAAGACATCTTTAATTCGCGTCGAGCTGAATATTCGCCCATGCTCTTTGGCGAAGACTACGACCAGCTGTTCTTCACATCCACTCGCAATCAGGCGCAGGGCGACGAGCTGAGCGGCATCACAGGCACCAAGCCTGCCGACATCTTCGTGTCGGTGAAAGACGATAAGGGCAAGTGGCTGAAGCCAGAGGCCGCCGAAACCGACGTGAACACTGAACTCGACGAAGGGGCATGCTCTTTCTCGCCTGACGGCAAGACCATGTATCTCACCGTTTGCAAAACCGATCCTTCCTATCCACGATTCGCACAGATTGCCACCTCCAACCGCAGCGATGCCTCTTGGAGCAAGGCAACTGTGCTCGAAATTGCTCACGACACGCTGTCGGCCTATGCCCATCCTGCGGTGTCGCCCGACGGCATGTGGCTCTACTACGTCAGCAACATGCCTGGATCACTGGGCGGCTATGACATTTGGCGCTCGGCCATTACCACATCAGGACTGGGCGTTCCCGAGAATTTGGGCGCTCCCATCAACACACCGGGCGACGAGATGTTTCCCACCTTCCGCCCCAATGGCGATTTGTATTTCTCGTCGAACGGCCATCCTGGCATGGGCGGACTCGACATCTATATTGCAAAGCCCGTAGAGGTCACCGAGCCTTCTTCGCAAAGCAAGAGCAAAGGCAACTCGCAAAACAAGAACAGGCAGCTGTCCACTTATGAAATAGTCCACCCCGGTGCTCCCCTTAACTCGGCTGCCGACGACTTTGGCATGACCTTCGAGGGCTTGCACAACCGTGGATTCTTTTCGTCGAACCGTGGTGATGCTCGTGGATGGGATCACATCTATTCTTTCGAAAAAGCAGAGATTACGCAAACCGTACGCGGATGGGTCTACGAGCAGGAGGGCTACGAGTTGCCGCAGGCACTGGTCTACATGGTGGGCAACGACGGAACCAACCTGAAGCTATCGGTGCGCGGCGATGGTTCTTTCAACCAGGAAGTGCAGCCTGGCGTCGATTATGTGTTCCTGGGCACTTGCAAAGGCTATCTGAACCACAAAGAACAGCTGCATCCCGACACGCTCCTGGAATCGCATGAGTATGTGTTGCAGTTCCCGTTGGCCAGCATCACGGCCCCTGTGCTCATCGACAACATTTTCTATGACTACGACAAGGCCACCTTGCGGCCCGAGAGCACCAAGGCACTCGACGAACTCATTGCGCTGCTTAACGAGAATCCCAACGTGACCATCGAACTGTCGGCCCACTGCGACTATCACGGATCGGCTGCCTACAACAAGGGGTTGGCACAACGTCGTGCCGAAAGCGTGGTCAACTATTTGGTTGACCATGGAATTGCTGCCGATCGTCTCTCACCCATGGGTTACGGTAAGGAGAAGCCCAAGACGGTGAAGAAGAAACTCACTGAGACCTATCCTTGGCTGAAAGAGGGCGACGTGCTGACCGAAGAGTTCATCAAAGCTATCGACGACCCGGAGAAGCAAGAGATTTGCAACCAGCTGAACCGCCGCACTGAGTTCATCGTGCTGCGCACCACCTACGGTCTCTTCGATGCCGACGAACAACCTAAGGCTGAGCCTGCTGCCAAGCCTGCAACAAAGGCCGCCCAGTCAGCCGACGATGATTTCCTGTTCTGATCTTGTGTGTTTCTTGTTTTAGCACCATGAACTGCTGATACCTTCGTATGAGCATTATGTCCTCATCTGCGATGGTTTCGTTTGGCATTCGTTTGAGCTACTGTCTGCACTTGTTTTCACTTTGTATTTGCATCGAAAACAGTTTGTATTTGCGTCGAATACAATCTGTTTTTCCGGCAAAAACAAACTGTTTTCGCATCGAATACAAAACAAAAACCATTCGGTTTCGAAATTAGTTGATGTGAAGCAATGCTTTAGAAAAACAAATAAAAACAAGAAAAACAAGGGAAAACAAGAGAACAAAATCTAAAAAACTCTCAATCAGAAGGTATAGGTTCACTTATGTATATGGACACAAGTGTCTTATAAAAACAACGAATTTAATGCGCTCGGCCGAGCGCGTTAAATTCGTAGTAAAAAAATCCTTGTTGCCGAATAATTCGTTGTTTAGTGTGTGGGGTGGGGGTGCGGGTCATCCAATGTGTTTGGCAATCATGGCCAGGCACTTCTCGCTGCTGACGGGTTTGGAGAGGAAGTCGTTGACACCGGCCTGGAAGGCAAGCTGGCGGTCGCTGTCGAACGCGTTGGCCGTGAGCGCAATGATGGGCAGGTCGGGGTGGGCCGCCTTGATCTTCTCTGTGGCCTCGAGGCCGTCCATCACGGGCATTTTGATGTCCATGAGGATGAGGTCGATGCCGCCTTCGTTGGCCATGTCTACTGCCTCCTGGCCGTTCTTGGCGCGCTTGAACAGGTAGTCGCGTTTCAGGATGTAGGTCATGAGGATGTAGTTGCTGTCGTTGTCTTCTGCTACGAGTATTGTTTTCATAATGGATGTAATTTATTGATGGTTTGTGCGATTTTTTCGTTAAAGTATTACAAAGGTAATGCTTTTCTTGCAAAATCGCTTGCGCCGTTGCAGTTTTTTAACTAATTTTGCATTAGACATAATAATGAGAGGAATGACATAATAACAGAATAACGAAATCCCGTAATTCCGAAATCCCGTAATTCCGAAATTCCGGAAAAAACCTCGAAATCCCGAAAAAAATCCCGAAACAAAAAACCTCAAAAAAAATAAAAAAAACAATGAAACTGAAACTATTTTCTTGTGCTCTGGCACTGACTGCTGCCCTGACGGCTCAGGCACAGACGCACGTGATGGACGTGAAGACACAGAAGGCAGGGGCTGCCGTGCCGTCGACCATGTACGGACTGTTCTTCGAGGACATTAACTTTGCCGCCGACGGCGGCCTGTATGGCGAACTGGTGAAGAACCGCTCGTTTGAGTTTCCGCAGCACTTCATGGGCTGGCGGGTCTTTGGCAACGTGGAACTGAAGGACGACGGACTCTTTGAACGCTGTCCGCACTACGTGGTGCTGAGCGACCCGGGACACAAGGAAAGGAGAACGGGACTGCAGAACGAGGGCTTCTTCGGCATCGGCGTCGAGAAAGACAAGGACTATCGCTTCTCTGTGTGGGCCAGGGCTCCGAAGGGCAGCTCGCAGATTCGCGTGCAGCTCATCAACGAGCAGGCCATGTATGAACGACAGAACTTCAGCGAGGTGAAAATAGACGTGAAGGGAACGGAGTGGAAACGCTACGAGGTGATGATCAAGGCCACACGAACCGAACCGAAGGCTCAGCTGCGCATCTTCCTGAGCAGCAAGGACCCCGTGGCGCTGGAGCATGTGTCGCTCTTCCCGAAAGACACCTACAAGGGCCGCGAGAACGGTCTGCGCAACGACCTGGCTCAGGCGCTGGCCGACATGCACCCGGGCGTGTTCCGCTTTCCCGGTGGCTGCATCGTGGAGGGAACCACGCTCGACACACGCTACCAGTGGAAAAACACCATCGGACGCGTGGAGAATCGACCGCTGAATAGAAACCGATGGGAGGACACCTTCGACTACCGCTACTTTGCCGACTACTACCAGAGCTACGGACTGGGATTCTTCGAGTTCTTCCAGCTGTGCGAGGACATCGGCGCCGAGCCGCTGCCGGTGCTGAGCGTGGGACTGGCCTGCCAGTTCCAGAACGGACTGGACGCTCATGCCAAGATGGACGAGCTGAAACCCTTCATCGACGACTGCCTGGACCTGATTGAGTTTGCCAACGGACCCGCCGACTCGCAGTGGGGAAAGATTCGAGCCGAGATGGGACACCCCGAGCCCTTCAACATGAAGTATCTGGGCATTGGCAACGAGCAGTGGGACACACCCTACTTTGAGCGTCTGAAGCCCTTTGTTGAGGCTGTGCGCGCCAAGTACCCCAAGATCAAGATCGTGGGCACCAGCGGACCCGACTCAGAAGGAAAGATGTTTGAAAAGGGATGGAAGGCCATGAAGGAGCAGAAGGCCGACCTGGTGGACGAGCACTTCTACCGCCCCGAGGCGTGGTTCCTGGCCACGGATGAGGCCAGGCAGCGCTACGGCAACTGCGGCGCACTGCGCTACGACAGCTACGACCGCAAGGGACCGAAGGTGTTTGCCGGAGAATATGCCTGCCACGGCAAGGGAAAGAAGTGGAACCACTATGAGACCAGCCTGTACGAGGCGGCCTTCATGACCGGACTGGAGCGCAATGCCGACGTGGTGGAAATGGCCACCTATGCCCCGCTGTTTGCACACGTCGACGGATGGCAGTGGCGGCCCGACATGATCTGGTATGACAACCTGAGGATGTTCAAGAGCGTGAGCTACTACGTGCAGCAGATGTATGCCATGAACAAGGGCACACACGTGCTGCAGCTGACCACAGCCGACCCGAACAATGCCAAGAAGCAGGTGCCCGTGGCCGGACAGAACGGCATGGACGGACTCTTCGCATCGTCGGTGCTCGACAACGCTGTGGGCGAGGTGGTCATCAAGGTGGTGAACACCAGCAGTCAGCCGCAGGCCGTCAGCATCAACCTGCATGGCATGAAGGGCGAGCGCACTGCCCAGACGCTCACGCTGAGCTGGAACGGTTCGATGGACGATGAGAACACGCTGGACGAGCCGGAGAAAATCGTGCCCAAGGCCGGCACCCTGCAGTGTGGCGTCGGCGCCAAGCAGCTCACCGTGCTGACCGACAACGTGCCCGCCATGGCCTTCCGCCTCTACAGGGTGAAGAAATAAAAATGTGGGGTGAGAACAACCGAAAAAATCTTCGTGTCTTCGTGTTCAGTTAAAGCCACGTTTGTTTCAGTCGATCATAGAATCCTTGAGAGTCGTTTGATTGTTTTTTTGCTGATTTCACTTTCCAGGAAGAGTTCCACCTGTTCCGTGTTGTGCGTGTCGGTGCCGCACAGGTCGTACATGTTCTCCTTCAGCAGCCATTCCGCCTTGTGCATCACCTCCAGTCCGTAGGCCCCCACCAGCGACGGGATGTTCAGCTGGAACAGCACGCCGTGCCCCTTCCATCGTAGGTAGTCCTTCCGTTCCATGTACTGATAGCGTTCCGGGTGAGCCAGTACCGGGGTGTAGCCACTGCTTTTCACCCGTTCGATTGTCTCCGTCATGTTCATTGGCGGCGTGTAGTAGGACGTCTCCACCAGCAGCTGGTCCTGATTGTTGCCGAAGGGCATCACCAGTCCGTCGTTCAGTCTTTTCAGGAACGGCCCGTCCATCATGTGTTCTGCCGCCAGGTGCAGCATGATGCTGCCCGTGTAAGCGTCCGTCAGCCTTGCGAAACGCTCCTTCAGTGGTGTCGGCATGTTGGGGTAGTCCTCCATGATGTGCGGTGTCAGCCACACCTCCTTCATCCCCATCTGTTGCCATATTTCCAGAATCCTCCATGTCTCTTCCACCGCCTGCACCCCGTCGTCCACGCCAGGCAGCAGGTGGCAGTGGCAGTCGCAGCATCCCTGCAGGATTCCGCTCTCCCTCACCGTTACTTTGCTCGATAAGAACCACATAGCTTGCTAATTTGATTAAAAAAGACTTTGCCGTCAGATCACCTCGCCCCCATACTCCATTCTTCTGCCTAGCACGGTGCACAGGATCATCTGAATGTCCTTGACGAAGGAGTAGTGGTGCAGGTAGTACCTGTTGATCCTGACCTTGTCGGGATAGAGCACGTTGTCGTTGTACCACACGGCCAGCTGCTCGTCGGTGAGTTCCGTGGGAACGCCGTTGCTTCGCCTTGCCTCCACTGTCTTCATGCTGTTGATGTATTCGGCAATCATCTCGTCCTCCAGCCTGTACTTCAGCGTGGCGGGCCCCGTGATGCCCGGCCGCAGACAGAGCACCTCCCTGTCTTCGCCCTCGAGCTTGTCGGCATAGCCCGGCACGTCGGGCCTTGGCCCCACGAAACTCATGTTGCCGACGAGCACGTCCCACAGTCCGGGCAGCTCGTCCAGCTTGTAGTGCCGCAGGGTGGCCCCCAGGGGAGTGATGCGCCTGTCGCCAGCCACGCTCACCGTGGAGCCGTTGTGACGCACGGTCATGGTTCGGAACTTGTGGCAGTTGAAGAGCCTGCCGTCCAGGCCGACCCTTTTCTGCACGAAGAAGACCGGACCTCCCGGCATCTTTACCTTCACCAGTATTGCCACGATGAGGAACACAGGCCAGAGCAGCAGCAGGCCGACGGCCGCAGCTGTCCTGTCAAACAACCATTTCAGAATCATGTGTTTTTCTTTATTCGTTAGTTTCGCATCCGAAGTCATTCAGGCAGGATCTCCAGATACAGTTCGTTGTCGGGCAGTTCCTGCAGCACCCTCACCTTGCTTGCGGAGAGTGCTGCGCGATAGGAAGCCACGTTGTCCCTTGACACCGACTCGAACAGTCGGAGGCCGATGCCGAAGCCAGCCTCGTTGAGCAGCTTGTTCATCAGCGTTCCCAGTCCCCTTCCCCTGAAGCTGATGTCCACCATTCGTCCCCGGTAGCCCACGCCGTGGAAGAAACACCTGTTGAAGCAGTAGCCGGCAATGGCTCCGGAGGCTTTTTCCAGCAGCACGTAGGCCATGAAAGCCCTGTTGCGTTGCAGTCTCCTGATGCTCTGCGCGTCGAATCCGTGAGGTTTGAAGTAGGTGAACGCCTCTTCCGGCTGTCGTTCGAAGAAGGCCACCATCTTTTCCGTCGGAACGTTGCTGAGCGCCACCACCTCATAGTCCTGCGGCACCATGCTGAAGGAAACAGACTTCAGCCTCTTTCCGTAGCGTCCGACAAACAGCAGGGAGTTGCCCCACTCAACGAAGGTCCATAACCAGCCCATCCTGTCTCTCAGGAAATGTGCAATCTTGTACAGCATTCTTTCGTCTTGTTATGCTTTTAATATTTCGTCATACAGACATTTGCGCACCATGACGAAACAAGGGAGATTACTTGTTTTTTTGTACATGTCTGCAGCGCTTGCACGTTCCTGCATTAGGTCTTCAGAATAGCATCATAGAAGTCATAGAGGCATTTGCGCACGAATCC
>CACXUV010000035.1:46371-60594 GCA_902770845.1 uncultured Prevotellaceae bacterium | reverse complement strand
ATTCGTGAACTTATTATTCCAATTATTCCAATTCGTTTCCGTATAGCAAACACGAATTGTACCAATTTGTTTTCAATGATTACTTCATGTAGAATTGTTTTGGGCTTTTGCATGTAGTTGATACACAGATAATAACGTAATATCCACAAAGATGAAAGGTACAAAAATCGTCATCTGTTGAAAAGGGCAATTCTTTGAGTTTTGCAGAGCAAAACAAGCAGTAAAACGTGAGCAAGATTTAACAAATTGATTTGTACCGACCTTGTACCTCGGTTGCGCAAAGTAACTGTGTTACAGGGTCGGTTAATAATTCAAGACAAACTAAGGACACGAAAAGAGGTTTTAATCGTACCAACGATTTTGTAGTGGCGTTGAGAAGATGTTATCAGGTACGAATAGACTCAAAGAGGTTGGAAAAGGCACGGAATTAGCCCTCTAATATACAGATAGTTACATTAAAACAGTATCTTTTTTGAAGTTTTGTTTTATAAAATCTTGCCCAATCCGAATAATAGTTGTATCTTTGCACAGTGAAAACTATACGAAATTATTCTTATTATTCCAATTTCTTTCAGTTTTTTCTTTGTCATTTCTTTCAACCATACAGGTCGAAAAAATTATTCTTATTATTCTAATTTCTTTCAGTTTTTTTCTTTGTCATTTCTTTCAACCACCATGTCGAAATAATTCTGGCTATACGCGAAGCGTCGACTGAAAAAACAAGGAAAAACCAATAAGAACAAGGAAAAACAAGAAATGTTTCAACCGTACAGAAAAATTATTCTTATTATTCTAATTTCTTTCAGTTTTTATTCTCATTATTCCAATTTCTTTCAGTTTTTATTCTCATTATTCCAATTTCTTTCAGTTTTTTCTTTGTCATTTCTTTCAACCACCATGTCGAATCCTTTCCCCTTTTTCCAGTAATTTTATGGAACACGAAGGGACGAAGGGGAAGAAAAATGTTCAAAGTCTATGGTCTTTCACTTCTATAGTCTCACTTGAAGTTGAGGGTGAGGCGACCGATGAAGGCTCCGTGCTTGCCGTTCTGGTCGACGGGAACGGGATGGCCATCGAGGTCGGAAACGTACTCGAGGTGCTGGAAATAGGTGTGGGAATGGCCGTCGAGCACCAGGTCGATGCCACGGACGGCGGGAATGACACGGTCGCAGGGATACTCGCTGACCTGCCAGCCAAGGTGACTGAGACAGATGACAACGTCGCACTTCTTCTTGTCGCGAAGAATGGACACCATCTCACGGGCCTTCTCAATGGGATCGAGAAAACGAAGGGGACCGTAGTTCTTGGCAGACACTAACCCCTGAAGGGGCGGACAAAGGGCAAAGACGCCTATCTTGATGCCCTTGCGCTTGAGAACGACGTAGGGCTTGACAAGACGGGAAAGCTCGGTGTCGGCAAAGTCGTAGTTGCTGCAGACAATGGGGAAACGGGCCTGGCGGAAAAGACGGGCCATGTTGTCGAGACCGAAATCGAACTCGTGGTTGCCAATGGTGGCGGCATCGTAGCGCATCTGGTTCATCAGACCCACCTCGACATCGCCCTGGAACATGGAGTAATAGGCTGAGCCCTGGGAGAAGTCGCCACTGTCGAAAAGGAGCAGTTCGGGATCCTGCTGACGCTCCTGGGCAAGCACGGACACACGACGCAGATAGCCACCACGATTGGCCAGCATGGTGTCGGCGAGGTGGGGATTGAGCGGCAGGATGCAGGAGTGGGTGTCGTTGGTGTGGAGAATGGTGAGCGAACGCTGAGCAGCAGCGGTGAACACGAAAAGGGAGAAGAGAAGGGGAAGGAGGGATTTCATGTTATTGTTTTTCTAAAGCATTGCTTCATAAGGAAATGGTAAATTCATCATGGGTCAGCGATGGCCGACACTGTCAGAGACAAGGACAATGCGGCCTTCGACCTGGGCATCGACAGACTTGCCCTGACGGTGCAGACTGCGGAAATAGTCCATGATGATGAAACGGGAGTTGTTGCGCTCTTCCTGAGGCGAGACCACCTGGGTGCCCTGTGAGAGCGCGGTGAGGCCGTCGTTGCCCCCCAGGAGATAGTCGATGGTGGTGACGCGATAGTGGGCCTGAGGGTCGATGGCCTTGCCATGCAGACGGGCGGAGAGAAGCTGGCCACTGGCCGAGATGACAAGCTGGACGCCATGGCTGACACCCTCGCCACCACGGTGGGCTATCTGAGCGAAGAGCTCTAAGAGCTGGGTGCCGGTGAGGGTGATGAAGGCAATCTTGTTTTCGAACGGAGCAACGGCGAGCACATCGCCATAGGTGACCTGGCCACGGGTGAGGGCGGCACGGATGCCACCGATGTTGTAGACGCCCAGGTCGGGCTGCTCACCATAGTCCTTGGCGGCCCAGACGAGGATGTCGGAAAGGAGGTTGGAAAGGTCGCTCTCGGGACGGCGGACCTCCATGTCGTGGGCCACGGTGCCCATGACGGGGCTCATGACGGAGTCGACCTGGTGCTTATAGGGCGCGAGGAAGGCAAGGGCACGGGCATCGGGCGTGCGGTCGAAACGGGCATCGACAACGATGCGACTGCGCTGAACACTGGTGAGGATGGGGCGATGGGTGGTGCAGGAAAGAAGCATGAGGGATGCAACGAAAAGAACGGCACCACAGGAAAGGGAATGGAAAAAGTGATAGCTTTTCATGGTGCAAAAATACGAAAAAAAGTTGAATGAGAAAGAAAGATGGGGTGGTTTTCGCTCGAAAACGACCATAAAAAGCATATTTCTTGCCTTTTTATTTTGTATTTTGCTGACTTATTCGTACCTTTGCAGCCGCTTTCCGCGTAATCGCTGGCAGGAAGATAGGAGAGTTGCCTGTTATGTTGCGCCGGAACGATAACAACAAATTTAATTAATAAAACAAAGAAATGGATTTAATTAAAATTGCTGAAGAAGCATTTGCAACCGGCAAACAGCACCCCAGCTTCAAGGCTGGTGACACTGTGACAGTCGCTTACAAAATTATCGAGGGTACGAAAGAGCGCATCCAGCTGTATCGCGGCGTGGTGATCAAGATCGTGGGCCACGGCGAGAAGAAGCGCTTCACCGTTCGCAAGATGTCGGGCACCGTGGGTGTGGAACGTATCTTCCCCATCGAGTCGCCGAACATCGATAGCATCGAGGTGAACAAGATCGGTAAGGTGCGCCGCGCTAAGCTGTACTACCTGCGCAAGCTGACAGGTAAGGCTGCTCGCATCAAGGAGAAGCGCTCGACTACGAAGAAGGAGGCGTAAAGAAACCTCTACCCCCCACCCCACCCCGACACCACACGACAAGCCTCTGAAGGGAGACATGACCGACAGGAGGTGGATGCAGGGGGAAACAGACACAAAGAAAAGGCTCCGCCGAAAAGGCGGGGCCTTTTCTTTGTGAACAGACTGGGAACGAACTGAAAGAAACTGGAAGAAGTTAAGGGGAAAGGATTCGACACGGTGGTTGAAGGAAATGACAAAGAAAAAACTGAAAGAAATTCCCGTAATAAGAATTGAAAGAAATTAGAATAATAAGAATAATTTTTCGACCTGTACGGTTGAAAGAAATGACAAGAAAAAAACTGAAAGAAATTGGAATAATAAGAATAATTTTTCTACGCAAAGCGTCGCTTGAAAAAACAAGGAAAAACAAATAAGAACAAGGAAAAAACAAAAATGTTTCAACCGTACAGGTCGAAAAATTATTCCCATTATTCCAATTCGTTTCCACATAGCAAACACGAATTGTCCCAACTTATTTTCAACGATTACTTCATGTAGAATTGAAACGAATGAGAATAATAGGAATGATTGTCTTGCGCCGAAAGTAAAAAAATTATTCTTATTATTCTAATTTCTTTCAATTCTTATTACGGGAATTTCTTTCAAAGAAAAATTATTCTTATTATTCCAATTTCTTTCAGTTTTTTTCTTTGTCATTTCTTTCTTCGTGTCTTCGTGTTCAGTTAAAATCGCGGCGGATGGTTATGGAACACGAAGACACGAAGAAAAGAAGAAGCGAGGGCTTACTTGTGCTTGCGGTTGGCTCGCTGCTCACGGTACTTGGCCTTCTGACGGGCTGAACCGCTGCCATGGGCTCCGGTGATGTACTGCTTCTTGCGAGCCTTGGTCTTGACCTTGCCCTGGGAAGGGTCCTTGCGTTCACCACCCCGGCCAAAGTTGATGCCGTTCTCTAAGATGAGCTGAAAATCGTCGTCCATAAGAAAATCAATGGTGGAAAAGACGCACGCCGGTGAAGGCCATGGCAATGTGGTACTTGTCGCAGGTGAGAATGACATGGTCGTCGCGCACGGAACCTCCGGCCTGTGCAATGTACTGCACACCGCTCTTATGGGCACGCTCGATGTTGTCGCCAAAGGGGAAGAAGGCATCGCTGCCGAGAGAGACGCCACTGAGACGGGAGAGCCAGTCGGACTTTTCCTGCGGCGTGAGGGGCTGGGGCTGCTCGGTGAAGAACTGCTGCCAGGCTCCGTCGCGCAGCACATCGTCGTGCTCGGCATCGGAGATGTAGACATCGATGGTGTTGTCGCGGTCGGCACGGCGAATGTCGGCCTTGAAAGGCAAGGACATGACCTTGGGATGCTGGCGCAACCACCAGATGTCGGCCTTCTGACCAGCCAGACGGGTGCAGTGGATGCGGCTCTGCTGACCGGCACCAATGCCGATGGCCTGGCCGTCGAGCGCATAGCACACGGAGTTGGACTGGGTGTACTTCAGGGTGATGAGGGCGATGAGCAAATCGCGACGCGCCTGGGGAGTGAAGGTCTTGTTGGCAGTGGGGATGTTTGCGAAGAGGGCAGGGTCGTCGAGACGGACTTCGTTGCGGCCCTGCTCGAAGGTGATGCCGAAGACCTGCTTGCGCTCGACAGGGTCGGGACGATAGGCGGGGTCGATCTGAATGACGTTATAGGTGCCCTTGCGCTTCTGACGCAGGATGTCGAGAGCCTCGGGAGAGAAAGAAGGGGCAATGACACCATCGGACACCTCGCGCTTGAGGATGAGGGCGGTGGTGGCGTCGCACTCATGGGAGAGGGCCACGAAATCGCCGTAGGACGACATGCGGTCGGCACCACGAGCACGGGCATAGGCACAGGCAATGGGCGACTGTTCGAGTGCGGGGATGTCGTCGACGAAATAGATGTGCTTGAGCGTGGGACTGAGGGGCAGACCCACAGCGGCTCCGGCCGGCGAGACATGCTTGAAAGAGGCAGCGGCGGGAAGACCGGTGGCCTGAGACAGTTCGCTGACAAGCTGCCAGGCATTGAAGGCATCGAGGAAATTGATGTAGCCAGGACGGCCGTTGAGCACCTGGATGGGCAGGTCGCGCCCTTCGGTCATGAAGATGCGCGAGGGCTTCTGGTTGGGGTTGCACCCATACTTTAGTTGCAGTTCATTCATATTGAAAAGAGATTTGGTGTTATTCGAAATAAAGGGTGAGGACAACCATCTTGGTGTGGACACCCGACACGCTCTGAGCAAAGGCACGCTTGTTGATGTCGGAAAGCTCGGACCAGTGGTCGCGGTCGAGAGTGTCGAAGAGGCTGTAGCAGAACTTGATCTCGGGAATGAGCTTGAAGAAGGGCAGATAGAAATCACAACCCAGACCCACCTCGACCATGGCATCGAAACGGCTTAGCTGGACATACTCCTGATCTTTTCCGGCCAGATTGAGCATGGGACTGATGCCTGCCATGACATAAGGACGATAGTTGTTGAACCGCTGGGCGGAGAACTTGATGTCGAGCGGCACGGAGATATAGGTGTTCTTGAGATCCTGGGTGGTGGTGAGGGGCTGGCCCGACTCGCTGAGATCGAACATGTTGCGGAAGATGAGGCGCTTGGAACCAAAATGCATGGAGGGAACCACACGGAAAGAGAAATGGTTGCTGAGACGCATATCGGCCAAGACACCCACGCTGAAGCCTGGATTCCAGATGTCGGCATCGCACAGGACATAAGCGTCCTGGGAGGTGCCGTCGGGCATGACGACGCTCTGAGGACCCACATTGGTGAACTCGGCATCCTGCAGGTTGAGGCCCACAAGGAGACCGAAGTGCAGGGGACGGAAGTCGATGTAGGGCTTGTTCTGCACCTTGCGCTTCTGTGCCGCAGCCGGAAGAACCAAGGCCAGGACAAAGAGAATGTAAAGAAAACGTTTCATGATTTGCATCTATAAATAATAACGCTTTTTTCGCGTAGTTATTATATAACAGATTATTTCGACACGATATAAATTATAAAAATAAATAACAAAATGTTGGTAGATTCAGAAAAAAGTTTTTACCTTTGCATCATCAAAAATAAGTATTAACCCTTTAAATGAATAAGAATTATGGCATACGTAATTGGTGATGACTGCATTGCATGTGGAACATGCGCAGGTGAGTGCCCCGTTGAGGCTATCTCTGAAGGTGAAAAGTACGTGATCGACGCTGATCTGTGCACAGAGTGTGGCACATGCGCAAGCGTTTGTCCCTCAGAGGCTATCAGCCTGGGATAATATTCCGCACAATTTTCATAAACCACGAAGAGGCTCCTGCAGAGCCTCTTTTTTTGTGCAGCCAGGAAATGGCCACACACGCTGAAACGGAAAGGAAAACGAGGGGAAGAGAGGGAAAGAAGAGAAGGAAGAAGGAAAAGAACGAAGGAGAGAAGAGAAAGGGGATGCTGCGGGAAAACCGCAGCACACACTGACAAGAAGAGAAAGGAGGAAGGGAAAGAAGGAAAAGAAGGAAGAGAAGGAAAAGAAGGAAGGAGAGGAAAGAAGGAAGGAGAGAAAAGAAGGAAGGAGAGAAGAGAAAGGGGATGCTGCGGGAAAACCGCAGCACACACTGACAAGAAGAGAAAAGAGAAAGGAGGAAGGAAGAGAAGGAAGAGAAGGAAAAGGAGGAAGGGAAGGAAGAGAAAGAAGAGAAGGAAGAGAAGGAAGAGAAGAGAAAGGAGGAAAGGAAGGAAGAGGAAAAGGACAAAGGAGAACGAGAAACGAGAAACGAGAAACGAGGAACACGGTGGCTCCTCGTTTCTCGTTATAAACAAAGACTCATTTAAAAGCTATTAAAGAGCCATGACAGCCTTGGCCTGCTCGTTCTCGGGATCGAGCGTGAGGATTTTCTGCGCCCACTCCTTAGCAGCAGCCTTGTTGTCCTTGACAAGGAGGTCGTAGCTGAGAAGGTAACGATAGCAAGTGATGAGCTTGCTGTTGTCGGAAGAAGAACGGTCGGCCTTGGCCTCCATCATCTGCATGAGTTGCTCGAATATGGGCTTGGCAAGACCCTGCTTGCTGTCAGGATCCATAATCACATTGAGCGTGCCGCGACGGTTGAGCACATAGGCCAGCACATCGGGATTGTTGGCGAAACGCTGCTGCAAATCCTTGTAGATGTCGTCGGCCTGGCGGATGCTGGCAAGCTGCTCTTCGCCCTGAAGGTCGGCAGCATGCTTGTAGTACATCTCGGCCAAGGTGCTGTAGTCGCTGGCCGTCTTGCTGCTGGTGTTGTCGAGATAGACACGATATTCCTTGACGGAGTTGTTGAAGTCGCCCATCTTCATGTAAGCATCGGAAATTTCCTTGCGCAGGTTGTTGACAGCGTCCTTGTCGGCCTGGCTGACCTCGATGCCCTTGCGAAAGAGCTTGATGGCCTCGTCGTAGCTGCCCTTGCCAATGTAAGCCTTGGCGAAGTTGACGAAGTCCATGTCCTTCAGTTCAACAGAGTCGGACTTGTTGAAGAGACGATCGCCATAGAACATGGCACCGTCGAAGTCGTCCTTGGCGATGGTGCTCATGAGGCCCATGCGGTTGAGCGAAGAGCTGCGGGGGAAGCGCTTGAGAGCCTGCTCGACCACATTGAGGCTCTTGTCGTACTCCTTGACAAGGTTGTACTTGAGGGCGAACATGGCGAGGTCGCGAGCCTCCATCTGGTCAAGACTGACTTTCTCGTAGTGCTTGATGGCATCGTCGATCTTGCCGGCATTGTCGTAAAGACGTGCAATGGGCAGGTCGACGGGATAGCCGGGCACCTTGGCGCGCAGCTGCTCGAGCTTGTCGATGGACGACTGGAAGCTGATGCGGCTGTAGATGATGGCATACTTGCGATAAGCTTCAGCGTTGGTCTCGTCGAAATAGATGGCCTGGTCGTAGTAGCTGGCAGCAGCACCGCCATCGTCGGAAAGGGCAGCAATGTCGCCCAGGAGGATGTAAGAGTCGGACGACTTGAGCTTGGTGCCCAGTTCGGCATAGAAACGAGCGTTCTCAACATCGTGAGCGTCGAGGAAAGCACGGCCGATGCCGTTGATGACGTCAGCGTTTTTCTTGTTTTTCTTGTAGATGGCTGTTACTTGCTTGGCCATGTCGGGTGCACCAGAGCTGATGATCTGCTTCACGGCCTCTACGGCCTCCTGGCCTTCTTGTGCGGCAATGGGAGCGCTGACGCTGAGCATCAAGGCTCCGAGAAATACATATTTGAGTTGTTTCATAATCGTGATTGTTGTTTTGTTGAACAATAAGGAGTATTCTGATGATTTGACTTATTTTCGAATGGAGTATTCTGATGATTTGACTTATTTTCGAATGAAAGGTAAAAGCCTATTTAGTAACGTTAACTTCTCGCACATTGAGATTGGCCGTGACCGGCAAGAGGGCAGCACGGAAGATGACCTGCTGGCCTTGCGGCAAACGACAGAAATTGGCAAAGCGCGTGGGGGCACCGGTGCGCGGCTCGTTGATGATGGCGTAGATGGTGCGCACGAGCGGATAATTGCCATTGTAGAGATAGCCCTGATAAGGCTGATAGCTGTTGCGCGCCGTGGCAGAATCGAGGCGCGAGACAGCCATGACACGAATGTTGCGCTTGAAGGTGACGTTGGTGGTGTCGCGCTTGTCGTTGAGCCAGTTGGAACCAATGATGCCAATGGCGTTGGGCGTGCGCTCAACATAGTCGACCACTTCGGCACTCTTGAGCACGGCACCGATATTTTCGCTGTTGATGAGCTGGCCGTCGAGAATGGAGTCGACACAGAAGCGAACGGTGGAAGACTGCGGATTGTCGAAGACAACATCGACAGCCCCGAGACGCGACTGGGGATAGATTTGATTCCAGTTGGTGACCTCGCCCCGGAGGATGCGCTTGAAATCGTTGAGGGAGATGCAGGAGTCAGGGTTCTGCCGGTTGACAATGATGGCCAGTCCGTCGTAGGCGATGGCCATTTCGCGCGGCGCAAAGGACCGCTGCTGCAGGCTCTTGCGCTCATTGTCGGTGAGCCGACGTGTGGTGAAAGCCAGCCAGGTCTCGTTCTTGAGCAGCATCTGGATGGCATCTTGCTCGCTCATGTAGCGGGCATGGAGCGTGTCCTGGTGAGGCAGGTTGCGATTGAAGACCTTGATGAAGATTTCGAGTTCTTCGTCGAGGATGGGATGAAAACTCTCGTCGGCAGCAAAGAAGCCAGCGGCCGACTCGTAGTCGTAGCCTACATCTTTTTTAGGCTTGTCCCCGCAAGAAGCGAGGAACAAGCCTAAAAAAAGGATTGCTAATCCGATATTCCTATCGAATGAGATTTTGTTCATTTCAGTGATTACTGCAGTTTAAAGGTTACAGGCACGGTGTACTTCACACGCACAGCCGAACCGTTCTGACGACCAGGAATCCACTTGGGCATCTTCTTCAGCACACGCACGGCCTCCTTGTCGAGTGAGGGGTCGATGGAGCGAGCCACCTGCACATCGGTCACAGAACCGTCGCGTTCGACCACGAAGGTACACACGACACGACCCTGAATGCCATTTTCCTCGGCAATGGCGGGGTACTTAATGTTATCGCCAATCCACTTGAGCAGTGCAGCCTGTCCACCGGGGAACTCAGGCATCTGCTCAACGACGTCGAACACCTTGGTTTCTTCTTCCTTGGGTTTCTCGTCGACGGCAATCTCATTAGCCTTCAGCACAACACCGTCGGCTTCGTCATTACCTTTCACATCGAACGTACCGATGGCGGTGTTGGTCTTGGCCAGATCGTCCTGCGACTTGATTTCGTCCTCAGGCTTCACCTCGTCGTCCTTTTTGATTTCAGGCGCGGTGAACTTGACCGAGCTCTTCACCTTCTCGACAACCTTCTGTTCGAGTTCCACTTTCTGTACATCCTCTTTGCGTTCCACCTTTGTCTCCTTCTTCTGAGCCAGCTTGGAGAGTTCCACATCGGTATCGATGGTCTGATTCTCACGGATGGCATTCTGAATGGCCACATTGGCAATGACAATGAGCCAGATGACAACGGCGGCAGCGAGCACTGTGAGGAGGGCATAGACATTTCGCTTGCCCGTATCCTTACGGAGCACATAGGCACCGTACTGTTGGTTTTTACCTTCAAAGACGAGGTCGACCCAACTATTGTCTATAAGATCTACTTTTGCCATAGTTCAGTCCTTTCTTTATTTTTCCTCCGAGAACTTGATGCCCTTGAGCGTCAGCAGTTTCTCGTCGTCCTCGTTAACTTTGTCGATTACGTACTTACCAATGCTGCAGACAAGCATTTCGTCGAGTGCCTGCACCATGTTGTTGTAGTTGGATACGTCGGTGGGCTTGATGATGACGGTGAGGGTCTGCATGCCCTGATCGCCAAACTCAGCAATGAACTCTTCGCTCTTACCGTTACGCAGGTCGGAGAGCAACTTGTCGTAGTCTTCCTTCTTCATCTTGTCGCCCAGCTTGGCCTTCTGTTCGTCGAGTTTTTTCTTGGCCATCATGACACGAGCCACGGGGCTGAATCCATCTTCGGTGATGTGCTCGATGAGCAGCTTACGAACGCCGTCCTTGCCCCAGGTGGTCTCCTTGAGGCACTCAGGATTGTCGTATTCGGGCAAGCCCTCAACATAATAGATCTTATCGTCGGCACCCAGGTAGAGCGTAATGGTGTACGAAGCCTTCGTCACCGACTTGTCTTCCTTGGTCATGTTCTGGTCGTTGCTCGGCATGGTGAGCTGCATAGCCTGAGGCTTGCTCAGCGTTGTACAGAGCATGAAGAACGTGATCAGAAGCATCATCATGTCCACCATTGGCGTGAAGTTCACGCGGGTGTCCATTTTTTTCTGCTTAGAAGCTTTCTTTTTAGCCATAACTTAAATCTCCGCCTGTTTTTTAACGTCAAGGTTAGTAATCAGCTGGTAGCGATTCTCGTTCATGTCCTGCAGTTCCGACATCATCTTCTTGATCACAGCATAAGACGTTGTGGCATCGGCCTTGATGGCGAGACGAATGTCGGGGTTGGACTCACGAGCAGCGGCCACCCACTCTTGGAACTCACTCTTACCCCCGTTGATGCTATCGAGGGGGATAGACAATTTCTGGATTTCCTCACCCATTTTCTCAGCGTCGAGATTGTAGTAGTCGGCGAAGAGAGCCATAGGTGCACCGATCATGGCATCCTCGCGGAAATGCTTGAGCTGTGTGGCGTTCAGCGCAACGCCGAACTTGTCGGTCACGGTCTCCATCATTTCCACCATTGTGTTCTTGTTCTCGGAGCCCACGTAGATGTTGCCCTCTGGTGAAATCAGAATATTGAGCACATCGTTTTCGGGCACCTTGACCTCGGACACAGAGCTCGGCGTGTTGACCTTTACCGGTTCTGGCGTCAGGAATGTTGAAGTCAACATGAAGAAGCACAGAAGCAGTGTCATCACGTCCGACATAGGCGTCATGTCGATCCAGATGTCTTTTTTCTCAATTTTTATTTTACCCATTGATTAACTCGCAATTAAAAGGTAAAACAAATTATGCCTCGTGGTGGTTAGAGTCGTAAGTAGCAGCGATAGTGTAACCAACCTCGTCGAGAGCAAACGTGAGCTTGTCGATCTTGTTAGAGAAGTAGTTGTAGACCACGGTAGCAACCCAAGAAGTCAAGATGCCCGAAGCCGTGTTCACCAGAGCCTCAGAAATACCTGCAGACAGAGCCATTGAGTCAGCACCGCCACCAGCAGACAGAGCCTGGAACGAACCGATCATACCGAGCACCGTACCGAACAGAGCGGTCAGCGTACCGAGAGACACGATGGTGGCCACCATGGGGAGGTTCATCGTGAGGGTAGGCATCTCGAGCTGAGTGGCCTCTTCGTGAGCCTGCTGAATCTTAGAAATCTTCTGAGCCTTCTTCAGGGTCTCGTCCTTCTCAACGGTCTCATACATGTTGATGGAAGCGAGCACCACGTTGGCCACCGAACCCTGCATCTTGCTGCACAGTTCCTTAGCCTCGACGAAGTTCTGAGCCTTGATGGCTTCCTTCACCTGAGCGGTGAACTTTGCAAGGTTCATCTTGCCAGAAGCGCTCTTGATAGCGAAGAAACGCTCAACGCCAAGCACAATCACAGTGAGCAGCAAGGTGATGATCAGACCTACCACGAAACCGCCTTTATACACAGTGCCCATGAGGTCAGCAGGATGACCGCTGCGGTCGCCGCCCTGGAAGTGGCTGGGATCACCGAGAACAAAGAAATAGAAGCAGTAAGCTGCGATACAGCAGAGAACCAGAATGATCCATGCGTCTTTCACACCTTTGAAGCCCGAACTTTTCTTGGCTGGGGCTGCAGCCTTTGTTGTTGTTGCCATAATTGTTTTGTTTTTTTAGTTATTAAAATTGATTTGAGTTATAGATTACAGATTTAGTATTAGCGTCGTTTCTCTGCTGTTTTTACAAAGAAAACCAGCAGAATCACGCGCAAAGATAACAAATAAAAGCGTAGTTTGAAGAGAATTAACCACTTTTAACGCGAAATTTGTTTTATTTTTTCAGTTTGGCCAGTGCCACGCCTATGCGCCGCATGGCCTCACGAATGTTGTCGTCACTGGTTGCATAGCTCATGCGGAAGCAGTCGGGATCGCCGAAGGCATCGCCGCCAACCGTGGCCACATGGGCTTCCTGCAGCAGATACATGGCCAGGTCGGTGCTGTTGGCAATGGTGGCACCGCTGGGGGCCACGCTGCCATAGAAACTGCTGCACTTGGGGAAGAGGTAGAAGGCACCCTCGGGCACGTTGACCTCGAGCCCGGGAATCTGGCGTGCCAGTTCCACGATGAGGTTGCGGCGACGCTCAAAAGCCTGTCGCATCTGCTCCACACATTCCTGACTCTGGGTGTAGGCAAACTCGGCCGCCTTCTGACTGACGGAGCAGGGGCCGCTGGTGTACTGGCCCTGCAGCTTGTTGCAGCCTTTGACAATCCATTCGGGGGCAGCGATATAGCCGATGCGCCAGCCCGTCATGGCGTAAGCCTTGCTGACGCCGTTGACGATGATGGTGCGCTCCTTCATGCCGGGGAACTGAGCAATGGACTCGTGATGGCCCACGTAGTTGATGTGTTCATAGATTTCGTCGGCCAACACGAAGAGGTCGTCATGTTTTAATATAATGTTCGCAAGCGCGCGCAGTTCCTCTTTATTATATACCGAGCCCGTGGGGTTGCTGGGCGAGCAGAGGATGATGAGGCGAGTCTTGGGCGTGATGGCAGCCTCGAGCTGCTCGGGCGTCATCTTGAAGTTCTGGTCGAAAGTGGCCTCAACAAACACAGGCTGACCGCCAGCCAGGAGTGCCATTTGCGGATAGCTGACCCAGTAGGGGGCGGGAATAATGACCTCGTCGCCAGGGTTGACCAGTGCCATCACGGTGTTGCAGACGCTCTGCTTGGCACCATTGCTCACCAGGATTTCTGCGGGCAGATAGTGCAACTGGTTCTCACGCTCCAGTTTGCGGGCAATGGCCTGCCGCAAATCAGGATAGCCCGGCACGGGCGAGTAGCGTGAGTAGTTCTCGTCGATGGCGAGTTTGGCAGCCTGCTTAATATGGTCGGGGGTGTTGAAGTCGGGCTCACCTACACTCATATTAATGACATCAATGCCCTGAGCCTTCATCTCAGAGCTCTTTTGCGACATGGCCAGTGTGGCCGAAGGCGCAAGCCGCTGCAAGCGGTTGGAAAGTTGTGGCATATTTATAGGATTTGTTTATTCTAACGTGCAAAAGTAAGCATTTATTTCGTTTTTCCGAAACAATTTGCCATCTTTTTTTGTTTTTTTCGCGCTTGGAAGAGGGAAGAAAGAGAGGATGCTGCGGGAAAACCGCAGCACACACTGACAAGAAGGGAATGAAGGAAAAGAAGAGAGAGAAAGAAAAGGAGAGAGAAAGGAGGGAAAAGATGAGAGAAAAAGAAGAGAA
>CACXUV010000035.1:0-46326 GCA_902770845.1 uncultured Prevotellaceae bacterium | reverse complement strand
GAGAAAGGAGGGAAAAGATGAGAGAAAAAGAAGAGAAAGGAGGGAAAAGATGAGAGAAAAAGAAGAGAAAGGAGGGAAAAGATGAGAGAAAAAGAAGAGAAAGGAGGAAAGAAGGAAGGAAAGAAGAAAAAGGAGGAAGGGAAAAGGGAGGAAGGGAAAAAGAAGGGAGACCCAAAGAGGATGCTGCGGGAAAACCGCAGCACACTCTGACAAGGGGAGGGGGAAAAAAAGGACGGGAAGAAGACCGGCAGGAACTACAGATGCAGGGTGTGGCCCATGCGGTCTTGCTTGGTCTTGAGATAACGAAGGTTGTACTCGTTGGGAGTGACCTCGATGGGCACATTCTCCACAATTTCCAAGCCGTAGGCCTCCAGACCAACACGCTTCACGGGGTTGTTGGTCATGAGACGCATCTTATGCACACCCAGGTGACGCAGCATCTGAGCACCACAGCCATAGTCGCGCTCGTCGGCCTTGAAACCCAGACACAGATTGGCATCCACGGTGTCGTAGCCCTCTTCCTGCAACTTATAGGCAGCCAACTTGTTCATGAGGCCGATGCCCCTACCCTCTTGCTGCATGTAGACGATGACACCCTTTCCCTCCTGCTCAATCTTCTCCATGGCACGGTGCAGCTGTTCGCCGCAGTCGCAGCGTTTGGAGCCCAGGATGTCGCCCGTCATGCAGCTGGAGTGTACGCGCACCAGGATGGGCTCGTCGTCCTGCCACTGGCCCTTGATGAGCGCGAAATGCTCCAGGCCGTTGCTCTTCTGGCGGAAAGGAATGATGCGGAAGTGGCCATGCTCGGTGGGCATGTCGACCTCCTGCCCCACCTCGATGAGCGATTCCTGGCGCAGACGATAGCCAATCAGGTCCTTGATGGTGATGATTTTCAGTCCATGCTCACGAGCAAAGGCTTGCAGCTGGGGCATGCGAGCCATGGTGCCGTCGTCGTTCATGATTTCCATGAGGGCGCCGGCCGGATAGAGTCCGGCCAGCTTGCACAGGTCGATGGCTGCCTCGGTGTGTCCGCTGCGTCGCAGCACGCCATTGTCCTGGGCGTAGAGCGGGTTGATGTGGCCGGGGCGTCCAAAGGTCTTGGGCGTGCTGGCCGGGTCGGCCAGGGCGCGAATGGTGGCGGCGCGATCGTGGGCCGACACGCCCGTGGTGCAGCCTTCGAGCTTGTCGACGGTGACGGTGAAGGGGGTGCCCAGCACCGACGTGTTCTCGCTGACCTGCCGTGGCAGGTCGAGCTCTTCGCTGCGGCTGATGGTGATGGGTGCGCACAGCACGCCACGGGCATACTTCAGCATGAAGTTGACCATTTCGGGGGTAATTTTCTCGGCGGCACAAATCAGGTCGCCCTCGTTTTCGCGGTCTTCATCGTCGACCACGATGACAAACTTGCCCTGGCGAAAGTCGTCGATGGCTTCTTCTATTGTTGACAATGGCATTTCCATAAATTCAGAGACGTTATTATTTCGTTATACAGTTATTTCGGCTTCCTTGATGTTGCCCAGCTCCACGACCCGTGGTATGAGTTTCTTGTTGATGCGCAGGATGTGCTGCAGGTCTTTGTAGAGACGCACGCGGTAGCGAATCATGCGTATGTAGAAGAAGATGCCCGTGGGCAGGAACAAGCCCGTGACCACGTTGAGCCACTTGCGCTCGAAGGGGCGTGTGTGGGCATGGGTGGCAATGATGGGGTACTGGTTCAGCTTCATGAGCACATAGCTGTTGCGCGTGTAGCTCAGGTCTTCGATGGCCACCTCGAGCACGCCGTAGAGGTGTTCTATCTCGTGGTCGTCGCCCGGGCGGAAGAACACGTGCACGGGGTTGGGCCAGCGCAGCAGCTTGTGGGCCTCGGAGTAGTGGTGAATCTCGTTGCCCACGCCGATGAGCATATCGGCATCGAGCAGGTATTTGGGGTCTTCGATGATCACCTCCTTGGCCACGATGCTGCGTTTCTGCCGCAGGCCCAGCATGCGCATGACGAGCAGTCGGTAGGCATCGATGTTGAACACGGTGGAGTCTTTGTTGGCCTTGTAGGTGAAGAACACGGCCATGGGTGCCAGCACCATGGTCGAGATGCTCTTGCCGAACCACACGGCCCACTCGTCTTCGCGTGCCATGCGCATGCCGGAGTTCTCAAAGATGTAGTAGACGATGAACACCAGCACCGATATGATGACGGGCACGCCCAGTCCACCCTTGCGGATGATGGCGCCCAGGGGGGCTCCGATGAAGAAGAAGATGATGCACGACAGGGCCAGCGTGAACTTGCCGATGGCCTCGATCTGATGGATGCGCACCTGCCGGTACAGGTAGTGGGCATAGTCGCCCCTCATGAGCAGATCGTTTGACACCTGCTGTGCCTGTCGCGACGCCTCTTTCATGACCGCCACCTTGCGGTCGCCCTGCAGGTGGCTGAAGAGCGAGTCGAACCGTGGCACGGCTCGCTGCTCCACGATGTTGTGCATGTGCAGCGAGTCGGTGTGTGTCAGCTGGCCCGGCCGGAAGAGGTAGACGCACGCCTGACTGTAGGCTTCGCGGCCAATGCTGTCGCAGTCGCGGCGGATGGAGTCCAGGTCGTGCAGGATGCGGCTGTTGGGCTTCACCTTGGCGTTCGACGAGAGGTCGGACACGTCGTCGAGACTGAAGCCGCCGTCGTAGTCGAGCAGGATCTGCTTGTGGACAAACGTTTCGCGGCGATAGGGAATCTCGGCCGAACCGCCGATGTCCTGCGAGCGCATGTTCTCGAACCACTCGCCGTTCCACAACGTGAGCAGCAGGTGCTTCTTCTCGGCGGTGCTCTGCAGCATGCCCGAGTCGGCCAGGATGATGGCCTGATCCTCGTATGAGCCCGTGCGACGATAGATGATGATGCCATACATGTGACCCGACTCCACGTCTTTCTTGGCCACATACAGGTTGGTGTTGGGCAGTCCGTCGTAGAAGATGCCCTCGGGAATCTCCAGTTCGGGACTGGTCTGCTTCATGGCCAGCAGCAGCCGGCCAAAGGACCGGTTGGCTTCGGGGCCCACCACGTCTTGAAAGAAATAGGAGAGTCCGGCAATGAGGCACACAATCACGATGAGCGAGCGCATGCTTTGCATGAGCGAGATGCCTGCGGCCTTGATGGCGGTGAGCTCGGAGCTCTCGCCCAGGTTGCCAAAGGTAATGAGCGAACTGAGCAGCACGGCCAGCGGCAGGGCCTGCGGAATGAGCATCAGGCCCATGTACCAGAAGAACTGGGCCAGCACGTCGAGCGTCAGTCCCTTGCCAATCATCTCGTCGACATAGCGCCACAGAAACTGCATCATCAGCACAAACAGGCAGATGAAGAAGGTTCCTGCAAACAGCAGTCCAAACTGCTTGGCAATGAATATGTCGAGTTTCTTGATGCGAAACATTTACAGCTTCTTTTTCTATCAGCCTGCAAAATTACGAAGAAAATGTCAGAAAACGCCACCTTTTACATATTTTTATGATTGCACCAGTCTAAATAGAGCCACCCTCAAAACTCGGCCAAAATTCAGCAAACCCAGGCTCGGGGCAAAATGAGCCAGAAATGACGCTTTTACAGAAGTCGCTGGCAACCAACAACTTACGCACAAAAGCAAAACAGAGAGCCGCCCAAAACGGCCTAATGGCGGCCCCGTTAGGGCGCAACGGAGGCCCCGTTAGGCTGCAACGAAGGCCCCGTTGATGCACAACGGGGGCACCATTGATGCACAACGGGGGCTCCGTTGCAGGCAGAAACAGACGCCAGACAACAGAAACAGAGCATGGAAAGCGCAAAAAAGGACTGCAGACGGAGCTAGAACGAAGAAAAAAAATGTCCGCATTTTTCATACTATTTAGACAGAACGGCAAAAAAGAATGGATTTGAAAATATTAAAAAAAACAAAAAACGCAGGCAAAATCATGAAATTTTAAAGATTTCTAATTACATTTGCACTGATATAGTCAACACGAACAACTACAAGAAACAAAAAAACAATTTACTAAATTACACATTGCACATGAAAAAATTTTACTCCCCCCTCGTCCTGATTGCATTATTTGCAATCATTGGCAGTGCAAATGCCCAACTCAGGAAGACATGGGACTTCCGCAACGGCTTCAGCCAAAAGACAATAAATGCCTTGAAAGCTGATCAGGAAGAATTTGGAACAGACAAGTACTGGCGCAACTTTGAAAGCGATGCCTCCAAAGCCGACGAGCAGCATTTCTGGAATGCAAGCAAGGATGCCAAGAATGCCGACGGCTACGCTGCCACACATGGCGGCGGCAACGAAAAGGTCGTCGAAGAGCTGGAAGGACTGCAACTGGGCTTCAGTGCAGCAAAGAAATTCGTCATTACCTATAACGGCGCCACCTTTCCCAACGAGTTCGAGAGCGAAGGCGGACCAGCTCTCGGCGAGCCCATTCCCCACGGCCCAAGCTACATCTGGCTTAACGGCAAGAACGAGACCATCAAGTTCCAGGCAGAAGTGAACCAGACCATCAAGATTGCTGTTGAGAGCCACGCCGTGAACCGCAGCAAGCTGGGCGAAGCTCGCGGCATATCGCTGTCGGCCGACGCAGGCACGCTCACGCCGAAATTCTCCGGAAACCCCGTGCCCACGTATTATACTGAATACGAGTGGGATCTGACCGGCGATGCCGGCACAGTGGCAAACCTTACCATCAAATCGACCAATGGTTGCCACATCTACTATATTATTGTGGGCGAAGGCGACGATCCCAATGCAAACAAATCGAAAGTGGCCTATCTCACTGCTGGAGATGCCACTGCCGAAGAAGCCTGGCAGGCACTGGCAGGCAACGACAACATGGCACTGACCGCCATCGACCTCTCGACCACAACACTCACCAACGACATGCTGGCCCAGTATGACGCCAGTGTGATCAGCCCTGAGCTGCCAGCCGACAATGCCTCGGTGAGCACGCTGAAACAAGCCATTGCGTTCTACCCCATCCTGAACCTGAACCCCAATCTTTATGCAGCATGGAACTATGGCGAGGCTATCGAAAACGAGATGTCAATTGGATTGATCAAGAATCTGAAGAACGATCTGCTCATCGGATTCCTGCCAGGCGAAGACTATGAGGCTACCGACGAAGGCAACATTATCGAACTGACACAGAACAACACCTATACGGGCGTGAAACTGGGCGAATACTTTGCCGACGACGATGTAGTGATAGACAACGGCATGGAGGGCGACGACAAACTGGCCGCCGTGCATACCCACAACCTTTTCCATAACGGCTATGCCTACCTGCCATTCAAGGCTGCCTCTGCCTCAGCCATGAAGTTGCTTGACAACGCCATCAGCTCTCTGAAAAGTTCTAAAGCTGAAATCACAAAAGCACCAGCACCCAAAATCACGTTCGACTACAAGAACATGAACACACGTGTGTCGATGGCGCTTGCTTCATCAAGCTACAAGATGGTCAAGATTTTCTACACCACCGACGGCAGCCTGCCTACTGAGGCCAGTGCAGCCTATACCGACACACTGATTGTCACCGAGCCTACAACCTTCAAGGCAATCGCCATTGCCGACGGCTATCTGCTGAGCGACGTGGCAGAGGCTACAGCACAAATCTACACACAGCCTGCCACCCCCAGCCTGAACATTGCTTACGAAGAAGGGCAGACCAAGGTTGACCTCAACTGCGCTACTGACAGCGTTGTATTGTGGTACAATTTCACAGAGACCAACGACACTACGAAGTCAATGAAATACACTGAGCCCATCATCGTCACGGCCCCCACAACACTGACTGCCTTTGCCGTTGCCGGAGGCATGGTGTTCTCTGAACCAGCCACCAAGCGCATCACCGTAAAGAACCCGAAGGTGCGCATTGACCAGATTGCCCTGTTCGACGCCAACGCTACCGACTGGCAGATGGGTGGATCGGGCAGCACCGTCTACTACTTCACGTGGGGCAAGAGCAGTGCAAGCATCTACGACACCACAGCCGAACCCATTGAAACCAAGGAAGACCCTGTAACCGGTGACCAAATCACGGTATATCCGGAAAAAGACTATGAATACTACATGCCCACCACGACCGACGGTTCCGAGCCCGCTTGGGAGGTGAAATCAAAGGGACAGGTCATGATCTGGCAAAGTCTTACAGCAGGAAATGATCCTGGCAACGATCAGGGCTACAATCCTGAGACTGCCGGCGACATCCTGGAACATGCCAAGATTATCAACAACGACATTCAGTTCGGTGGCAAAAACAGTGGAGAACGCTGTACTGGCGCCATTCAAAGCCGCACAACATTTGCAGGCCCATTCGATGTGGTCACGCACATTGGCACAGCCGCAGGTGGCGACAATGTGGGCAAGATGCTCATCGAAGTGTCGACCGACAGCCTGAACTGGACCGCACTGGGCGACACCATGAAAACTTCGACGGTGAAGCGTCTGTGGAAAAGCTACACCCGCAGCTATGAGGGCACCGACAACGTCTATGTGCGCATCGTACAGGCTGGTGGTGGCAGCTCTGTGCAGATTTACGACATGTACGTCATGAACGAAGGTGAGAAATCAACGGCCAAGAAGGCTGAATACATGGCTGAATATGATGAGCAGGCTTCTGGCATCAGCGAGGCATTGCAGACACGCCGCCCGGCAATTGTTGGAATCTACAACCTGAACGGCATTCGCAGGAACCAACTGCAGCGCGGTCTGAACATCGTGGTAAGTGCCAATGGCAAGTACAAGAAAGTCATCATAAAGTAAGCAAAAGTATTTGCAACTGAAACTTCATCAGAAAAAGCCGAACTTTCCTTTGAGAGTTCGGCTTTTTTTCGTAACTTTGTAAATGAAAATAATTCTGGCCACGAATGAGAATAATATTATTCCAATTCGTGAACTTATTATTCCAATTATTCCAATTCGTTTCCGTATAGCAAGAACGAATTGTCCCAACTTATTTTTTTATGATTACTTTGCGACAAAAGTCGCGAAATTACTCCGTCTCGGCAAAAAAAGAATAAATTCTTTTGTTTTGCTCTCGACTTTTCGTAACTTTGTCCCCAACTTAAAACCTCATAAACTCAAAAACTACTATTTATGAAAAAATTCTTTACCCTAACCATGCTGCTGGTGCTGGCCCTCACGGTCAACGCACAGGGCTATCGCAAATGGGACTTCACCCAGTGGAGCGCCCAGACCATTGACAACCTGATGGCCGATGCCGCTGAAAGCAGTCTTAACGGCTGGAGCGACATTGAAAAGAAAGCTGACGCCGGCGAAGGCAAGGTGGCACCCGAAGCCACAGCCGGAAAATGCTTCTGGTATCAGTCGGCCGAAGCTGGCGAACTGAAGGCCAATGGCGTCACTATTGAAGAACTGGTGGGACTGGACTTCGGCTCCAGTTATGCCAACAACCGTTCGCTGGCCATTGCCATCGACTATCCTTCGACAACGCTTGGCGAGTATGCCGGACCGCAGTATTTATGGCTGGGCGGTGGCGGCAAGAACTTGGTGTGCTTCACCATACCAAAAGTGCGCATCGGCCAGAAGATTACCTTCACCGTTGAATCTCACAAGCCGTCTGATGCTCGTGGCGTGGAACTGTATGTGGGAAGCATCGCTGCCAACAACAAGATTGGCGAATCGTTCAAGCCCACCACACTGGCCACCTACACCTGGGAAGACTGGGAACTGCCAGCAGGAGCAACCGACGATGACGGCGACGGACTGGTAGACGTGCTTGTATATAACACCAGCGGATGCCACATCTACAACATTGAAATTGGCACTGCCGACCAGAAGACCAAGGTGGGCTACCTATATGGCGGCGAACTGGACAACGACCCGGCCTATGCGATGCTGAACGGCAACGACAGCTATGTGTTGGAGCCGGTTGCTGCCAATGCCGCACTCGCGCTGGAGTCGCTGGAGCAGTACGACGCCGTGGTGCTGAGCTCAACGGTGGAGAGTGCCGAGGCCATTGCTTCGCTGAAGGCCATCCGCCCCTTCGTGCCCATGCTGAACCTGAACCCCGCCGTCTATGAGGCATGGGGCGCTGGCACACTGGCGGAAAGCACCTCGTCGTTCATCAAGATTGGCAACAAGGCACATGCTCTTTTCAAGAACATGGAACTGGTGGAAGAAGAAGGCATCGTGGGACTTGACCTGGAAAGCAACTATCAGGGCGTGACGCTGGCCGACGTGTTTGCCACCGACCTGGTGCTGGCCACCGACCTGGAGAACGAGCAGCTGACCGCCATTCACGGCCACAACCTGGGCCACAACGGCTACCTGTATCTGCCCTCTGCAAACAACGCCGCCCTGCTGGCCAACGCCCTGCAGGTGGTGCTGAACTCGAAGGCCAAGGTGACGCCTGCACCCAAGCCCACCATCAAGCTGGACTACAAGAACCAGAACACCAACGTGGTGATCAGCAGTTCGGTGCCCAGCCCGCAGATTTTCTATACCACCGACGGCACCACGCCCACCACGGAGAGCACCGCCTACACGGAGCCCTTCAACATCAGCACCACCGGCGTTACGGTGAAGGCCGTGGCACTGGGCGACGGCTATCTGCTGAGCGACGTGGCCGAACTGGCTGTCGACCTGAGAGACCAGGCCCCCAGGCCCACGATTGCCGCAACGATGAATGGCAGCATCACCACCGTGAGGCTGGCTTGCGACAACCAGGATGTAGACATCTTCTATAACTACACTGGCAGCAACGACAGCACCAAGTCGACAAAATACACCGAGCCCATCACGCTGCTCACGCCCAAGACCATCACGGCCTTTACTGCCAACAGCGTGCTGGTGGCTTCGGAACTGGCACAGCAGGACATCACCATCGAGAAGCCTGTGCAGTTTGGCGAAACACTGAGCCACATGGATGCCAACAAGGCCGAATACTACGAAGCGTTCTACAACCTGCCCGCCGAGGAGAAGCCCAACAGCGACTCGAACTCGAAGGTGGCCTACTTCTTCAGCTGGGGCAAGAGCAAGACCCTCTATTCTTACTACAACACAACGGCTGAGCCCATCAGCACCACCATCGATCCTGAAACGGGCGACGAAAAGAACGTCTACCCCAAGAACCCCGAAGAGAAATTCGACTTCCAGAATGGTTGGGCCGTGCGCTCGCGCGGACAGGTCATCTGCGAGGAAGTGACCATCAAGCCAGGCAAGGACGTGGGCGTAGGCAGCACCTACAACCCCGCCACGGTCGACGAGGCAGAACTGCAAGAGCAGTACCCCGTGACCGACTTCTACCTGAACATCAGCGAATGGAACACCGAGAACGCTCCCCGCACGGGCATGATCTACAGCACGCAGAAGTTCAAGGGCCCCTTCGCCATCGTGAGCTACATCTCGAACGGCAACGCCAACTTGGGTCCCATGTGTGTGTTTGAAACGGGCACCGACATCGAAGGCGACGCCGAGGAAACGAAATGGAACCAGGTGGGCGACACATGCTTCCTGAACAAGGGTCAGCGCCTGTATCAGAAGTTCGTGCGCTTCTATGACGGCACCGACGAGGTCTATCTGCGCACCCGCATCGCCAATGGCGGCTCGAAGGCCGGCTACTACGACATCTACGTGATTTCGGTTGATCCGGCTTCGCTCACGGGCATCAGCGAGGTGGCACAGAAGAGCGCCAACGTGCGCAAGGCCATCTTCAGCCTGAGCGGCGTGCGCCAGGCACAGCTGCAGCGCGGTCTGAACATCGTGGTAGACGAGAACGGAGCAACCAGGAAGATGCTGGTGAAGTAAACTGATATTTACGACAAAGGGCACCCCGGCGTTTGACGCCGGGGTGCCCTTTGTTTTTCTTTCTCTTAGAAACTTAGCGACTGCCCACGGTAGAACCGAATGAGAGCCTGCTGGTAAAGATATTCATAGCGTGCCTGCGTCAGGTCGCTCTCGGCACGAAGGAAGTTGTTCTTCGACTCGTTGAACTCGGTCGATGTGGCCCGTCCTTGCTCATACTTGGCCGTCACCACCTGGAAGGCATCGGCTGCACTCTGCCGTGCCTGAGCACTGCTCTTCAGCTTCTGTTGGGCGCCCACCGTATTATAATAGGTCTGCTGTATCTCCTTGAACAACGACTTACGGGTGTTGTCGAGTGCCAGGAGCTGGTTGTTGCGGTCTATCTTGGCACTGCGAATGCTGCTGCGCGTGGAGAAGCGGTCGAACACGGGAATGCTCAGATTGAAGCCCAGGTACTGACTGAAGTTGTTCTTCATCTGGGTGCCAAACGCATCGGCCTTGAAGCCCGACGTGGTGTAATAGTTGCTGCCCAAGCCTGCACTGAAGGACAGTTGGGGCATATAGCCAGCGCGCGCCAAGTCGATGGATTTCTCTGATGCCTTCAGCCTCAGCTGGTCGGCTCTGATCTCAGGACGCAAGGCCAAAGCTTCGGCAAAGATCACGTCGGGATGAGGAATTTCTGCAACGGCAAGCTCTTCCTGCAAACCGGGACGCACAACGGAGAAGCCTTCTGGCGAGGAAAGTTCCAGCAACTGCGAGAGGGCCAGCACTGCCAACTGCAGATTGTTGTCGGCCTGTGTGGCAGTGAGCTGGCTCTGTGCCAGCGACGCCTTCTGCTGCGAAAGGTCGGCCTCGCTGGCACGTCCCACACGGAGCAGACGCTGCAGACGCTGCACCTGGGCTGAGTCGATGGCAATCTGGCGATGGGCAACGTCGCTCAGCTCCATGTCGTAAAGAATCTGCACGTAAGCCTGCGTCACCTGCACGCTGATGTCGTTCTTGGCCTTCTCCAGCTCAGCCGTGGCAGCTTGCAGGTTCAGTTTGCTCAGCGCAATGCTGTTGGGAATACGAAAGCCTGTGAACAACGGCACGCTGGTGCCCAGGGAAAACGACGTCGACGAGGTATTGGTGTTGGTGTAGGTGTTTTGCGACGTGAGGCCACGTCCGAACGAGAAGTTCTGCCCAACCGACGCACTCAGGTCGGGCAAACGCTGACTCTTGGCATTCGTCACCTGCATCTCTTGCTGCAACACCGTGTTCTCACGCTGCTTCACAGCAATGTTGTGCTCAATGGCATGGTCAATGCACTGCTTCAGCGTCCACGACTGAGTGGCAACGGCATTGTCTGACGCCAAAGGGTTGTTGGGACTTTGCCCGCTTGCTGCCAAGGCGGCACAAGACATGATAAACGTAACGGCTAACCTGTTCATTGACTTAGTCTTTTTGATCGTCGGTAATGATTTGCGGACCACGCACCTTTTCTTGGGGCTTGAGTCCCTGCCTGACCTCAATGTTCAAGCCGTCGCTCAGTCCTGTTGCCACAGCACGGCGGTCGTAAACATGCTTGGAAGTGGAATCGGTCAGCACATAGACAAACGTGGAGTCGCCACTGAACTCGATGGCGCTCTCGGGAATGCTCAGCACCTGTTTGGCCTCAGCCAGCACAATCTCGGCATTGGCCGAAAAGCCAGCACGAATCTTGGTGGCTTGCTCGCTGGAATAGGACACCACCGCAGACTGTCCTGACTCTTTATGCGTGAGCGAAGCCAGGCCCACGGCAGCCTTGATCTCGAACTGGTTGGCACCGTTGTTCTGCACCGCCTTGGGCGAAATGTACTCCAGCGTGGCATCTACCGTAAGGTCTTGCATGGCACCAATGGTGAGCTTCATCGGCATGCCCACCGAAAGGCGGCCCACCTCGGTCTCGTCAATGTTGCCACGGAATATCAGGTCCTGCATGTTGGCCACGGTGGCAATGGTGGTTCCGTCGTTGAAGGTGTTCGAATTGATGACCGAATTGCCCACCTTCACCGGAATGTCGAGAATGACGCCACTGATGGTGGAACGGATGAGCGTGCTGGAAGCCGACGCATTGGAGCGCGACACACCGTCGCGAACCACCTGCAGCGCATCGTCGGCAGCAGCCTTTTCTTCGCGTGCCTGCTTCAGTTGCTGGCGCGCCTTCTCGAACTCTTCATCGCTCACGATCTTCTGTTCGTGCAGGCTCTCAGTTCGCTTATAGTCGGTCTCCACCTGCTTCAGGTTGATGTCGGCCAGGCGCACGCGGCTTTCGGCTGAAGAAAGCTGTCCCATGTCGGGAATGACCTTCACCTTGGCAATCACCTCACCAGCCTGTACCGTCTGTCCAGGCTCTTTCAGCAGTTCACTGATGATGCCACTGATCTGCGGCTTCACGTTCACCTCGTTGCGCGGCTCAATGGTTCCGGTGATGATGGTGGTCTTCTGAATGTCGAGCACCTCGGGTGTGAACTCAGAATAGACAATCTCCTTGGGGCGGCTCTTCTGCCACAGAAACACGAATGTTCCAAAGAAGATGATCGCGACAATCGCGGCAACAATAAGTTTGGTGTACTTCTTCATATTTATAATAATCTGTTCTTATGTTATTATGTCTTTAGCTGTTCTTATGTTATTATGTCTTTAGCTGTTCTTGTGTCTACCAACAAAGCTATTCTGTCTTCACTCATCCCTCATGGCATCGACAGGCTTGATGCTCATGGCCCGGGCGGCAGGGGCCAGACCAGCCAGCACGCCCATAGCGGCAATGATGGCCGCACAGAGAATGGCCGTCCAGAAGCCCACCTGGAAGTGGGCCTTCAGCAGACCGTCCTCGGTATTGGCCAGTTCCAGCATTTGCAGGATGAGCACGGCAAAGAGGATGCCGCTCATGCCTGCTACCAGCGTGAGCACAATGCTCTCGGAAATGATTTGCGAAAGAATCATCTTCGGCGTGGCACCAATGGCACGGCGAATGCCTATCTCGGTGGTGCGCTCGCGCACAGTGACCATCATGATGTTGCTCACGCCAATGGCTCCAGCCAGAAGCGTGCCCAGGCCAACCAGCCATATCAGGAAGTTCACGCCACGAAACATGTTGTCGAGCATCTGAAACAGTATTTCGGTATTGAACACCATGATGCCTTTCTCGTCCTGCGGGTCGATGGTGTGGGCACGGGCAATGACGCCACGCATCTTTGGAGCCAGCGTGCTCATGACCACGCCGGGACGCCCCGTCACAGCAATCATGTCGACAGCATTGCCACGACTGTAAGCCTGCTGCATCAGCGAGATGGGAATGGTCACTGCCGAACCTTCCTCGGCTCCAAAGCTCATGCCACCCGACATGTTGTAGTCGACACCCACCACACGGTAGTAGATGCCGTCGATGCGAATGCTTTTTCCACAGGGATTGCCACCACCGGGAAACAGGTTCTTATACACCTTCTTGCCAATGACGCACACCTTGCGACGCTGCACCACATCCATGTCGTTCAGGTAGCGGCCATAATAGATCTTGGGTTCGTTGATGCGCTGATAATCAGGCGTGGTGCCTTGCGGAGAAACGCTCGACTTGCGGTCGCCACACACGGCCTGGCCATTGAAGCTCTGCAGCAAAGGGGCCACCACGTCGAGCTCGGGCACCTGCTCCCTGAGCCGGTCTACATCTTTATAGACCATGGTCCACCGACGTCCTTTCGCAAAGCCCTTGTATGCCTTGGTGGTGGGCTGCGCCCAGATCATCGACGAGTTGGTGGCAAAGCCTTCGAAGTTTTCATTGAGCAGTTGCCTCACGCCCTGGCCACCCCCCATCAGGGCCACCAGCATGAAGACGCCCCAGAACACGCCAAAGCCCGTGAGGAACGAGCGGGGACGTATTCTTGCTGCCTTCAGCGAGGGCACAAGTCCGGCAATGGTGCCAGCAACAATCATGACCAGCGTGGCTTCGACACACACGTCGAGCCCCACGGTGGGATTGACAAACATGGTGGCCTTGAACAAGCCGGAATCTATCTGCGTGTGGCCAATGGTGGCATCCATATACTCATTGGCGGCAATGCCCAGCAGCATGCCAATGTAGCCAAAGAATGTGGTGATGATGATGCTCTCGACAATGATGAGCCGCAGGATGCTCCATGGCTTGGCCCCAATGGCCTTGCGAATGCCAAACTCATGGGTGCGCTCCTTCACGGTGATGAGCATGATGTTGGAAACACCCACGATACCACTGAGCAACGTAAAGAGTCCCACGATCCACAAAGCCGTGTGAATGATGCGCAAGCCCCTGTTCATCTGCAGGGCCGAGGTGAAGCGGTTCCACAACCACACCGCACTCTCATCGTTGGGAGCCACCTGGTGATTGGCGTTCAGCCGCTGTCGGTAGCGCGCTTCAAAGGCATCGTTGGCCGCTACAGTGGGCAGGCCGTGGAACGAAAACTCTATGCTGCCCACATTGCGCCCCATGCCATACATGGTGCGAACGGTGGTAAATGCAGCAAAAGCCTCGTTGTTCTGTCGGCTCTCATCGTCTTTGTAGATGCCCACCACGCGGAAGGCGATGTTGCCCACATTGACATAGCGCCCCAAAAGAGAAGAGAGTGGCTTGCTGTGAGAGGCAGAAGAACCGTTCAGCAGCTCTGTGGCCTGCGAACGGCTGAGCACCACCACATTGCGCTGCTCGCGCAGGTCGAGCTCATTGATGAAACGCCCACACAGCAACTCACGCTTGTTGATGCGCACATAGTTGGGAAAGACGCCCGTGAGCATGCCATTGACATAGTCTTTGCCAAAGCTGATGGTGGCCGAGTTGTTGACCTCGGCTCCCACCTCGTCGACGTTTTCTGGAAAGTCGGTCTGCGTGATGCGCAGGTCAATCGCGTCGAGCTCAATGCTGCGCCCTTCCTGCCAACCATTATAAGCCCTGTCGGTCCAGCCGCCAAACACCTTCATGGAGTTGCTCAGGAAGCGGAGGCTTGACTGTGTCATGGCATTCATCAGGCCGTTGCCTGCCCCCAGCAGCACAATGAGCATGAAGATGCCCCACGCCACGGCAAAGCCCGTGAGCGAGGTGCGCAGCTTGTTGCGGCGCGCCGTTTGCCATATTTCATTCAATAACTCCATCCTGAATCCTGATAATGCGGTTTGTCTTCTCTGCCACCGTAGGGTCGTGGGTCACAATGACCTGGGTGATGCCCTCACGCTGGTTCAGGTCCCTCAACAGCTGCATCACTTCCAGCGAAGTCTTCGAGTCGAGCGCACCCGTGGGTTCGTCGGCCAGAATCACCTGCGGCTTTGTGATCAGCGCCCTGGCAATGGCCACGCGCTGACGCTGACCACCACTCAGTTCATTGGGATAGTGGGTGGCCCAGTCGAGCAGGCCCAGTCGTTCCAGATATTCCAAGGCAAGCGTGTGTCGTTTCTTGCGCGCCACACCCTGATAGAACAGTGGCAACTCCACATTCTCTACGGCTGTCTTGAACGAAATAAGGTTGAACGACTGGAAGATGAAGCCTATCATGCGGTTGCGATATTCTGCGGCCTTCGACTCAGAGAGATTCTTGATGAGCACCCCGTTGAGCTCGTAGATGCCCGAATCGTAGTTGTCGAGAATGCCCAGGATGTTGAGCAGCGTGGACTTTCCCGATCCGCTGGCGCCCATGATGCTCACAAACTCGCCCCGCTCAATATCGAGGTCGATGCCTTTCAGCACATGAAGCGGCTGGGCTCCGTAGTAGGTCTTGTTGACGTTTGCTAAATGAATCATTGCAATAGCTTTTACAAATAGACGCTAACAGGACTGCTATTGTTGCATGGCATAGGCAGCTTTAACATCTTCTAACGTTATGTCGAGCAGTCGCATCTGCCTGAACAGTTCGGGCAGGCGTTCTTTCATGAACTGACGTCGGCGCTCCTTCAGGATTTGCTTCCTTGCCCCTTTGGTAACGAAGTAGCCCAGGCCACGCTTATTATATATAATGTTCGCGCGAGCCAGTTCTTCGTAGGCTTTCACGGCCGTGTTCACGTTCACCTCGAGCAGCACGGCATATTCGCGCACGCTGGGTATGCGGTCGTCGTCCTTGTAGTTGTCGGCCAGAATCTCGTCGCAAAGACGGTCGGCCATCTGCAAGTATATCGCTTTGTCGTTTGTAAATGTCATCAGTAGTCAGTCATTAAAGTGAAACAGTTTATACTTGGGGAAGCGGCAGAAGAGCCAGTAGGCAACAATGGTCAGTGCAACGGCCAGCAGATAGAACACCGCGACATCTGCGCCACGGTAATCTGCCTTGATGAAAAGGGCTATCACGGCAAAGAACACTACTGCCACCGACACCCAACCCCAGCGGCCTATCCACACACTGCTCAACAGGCTCAGCGAATGGAAAAACCAGAAGAGGCCCCACAACAGGAGAATCGCTGCTGAACGAAGACCGGATGGCCACACGACCAATTGCTTCAGATTGAAGAGAAATTGCAGAATGGCTGTGGGAAAGGTGATTTCTGTGGAGAACGCGGGCCAGATGGCCATGCGCAGCACGTCGGCAACCATGAAGGCCACCAACAGCAGCACGAACCACACGGGCACGTAGACCACCCAGCGGGCCAGGAACTTCTCAATGTTCGTGGCTGGCAGCATCAGCAGTCGGCGACCTTCGTTCTTGCGGTGCAAGTGGTAGAAGGCGAAGACGGCACCGAGGCACATCAGCAACGCCCCAACAGCCAGACACACCTCACTGACATGGCGCAGGGCATCGCTGACAATAGTCTCATGCCATTCATGATGCAGGGAGAGCCTGTAGTACATATAAACGTTGCGGGCCTGAACAAATTCAGGTATCTCCACAGCAATGAAAGCAACAACAGCCGCGCTGAACAGCGTCAGCAGCTGGCGCATCTGATAAGCTAACGTCCAAAGGAGCACATGCCAGAAACGGCGGAAGGAAAACGGTATGTTCATGGCAGATTCACGAAGTTGAAGGTTGCTATTTGCCAACGGCAGAAGAGCCGGTAGGACAGAACGGTGAAGACACAGGCGAGCGCAGCAAAGAATACGGTTGCAGCACCGTGATACCACACGTAGGGAATGCCGCGCAAATAAGGCTGGTCGTGGGTGATGAAATGGGCAATGACCAAAAACAGCGTAATGCCGACAATGGCGGTGACGACGGGCTGGAACCTGCGGAAGAAGATGCCGCCCAAGAGGAAGAAGGCATGGCCAGCAATCAATACGCTGTAGAGCGAAAGCACATTAACCCATGTCTCATGAGGTGCGAAGTTGGACGTTTGCGGGAAGATGGCCAGAAAATGGGGTGTGGCAGCAATGACGGGCTTGCCCGAAAGCCAGAGCCACGCCGCATGAATGGCGTCGGCAACGAAAAACATCAGGAAGCCGCCCAACGCAACGGCCAACATATAGCCCCAGCGCGACAGGAACTTTTCCACGTTCGTGGCGGGCAGCATGAGCCATGCCATGCGCTTCGCCTTCTTCTGCTCACCGTGGTAGAGCGTGCTGGCTGTTGCCAGACAGTAGAAGTACCAACTGATGATGCTGAAGGCGCTCACGCCCTCACACACACTTTTGATATAGCTTTCCCAATCATTGACTGTGTCAACCTTCATGCCTATATTATAAGCAAACCAGAAGAAAAACAGGTAGCCCATCAGCATGGCAAGCAAGCACCACAGCAGCTGCTGCCATCCAGCCGCGAAGTCGAGCCGTAAGACGCGGACAAAGCGTTGCAGATCGAAGTTCTTCATAACCATTCGTTTAATTCGTAAAATTTGCTGTCAAAAAAAAATCGTTTAGTAATCATTAAAAATAAGTTTGTACGATTCGTGTTTGCTATATGGAAACGATCATAACAAGTTATTCTTTTTCGTCAGATTCGCTGTTTCGTCACAGCATTAAAGAGCAGTTCCAGGTTCAGCTGCGTCTCGGCATCGCCCTCACGACGCTCGGCCATGACGGCGTTGCCTTGCAGGGTGGGCTCAGAATAGATGACGGGGGCGCTCTGCCCTTGGGACGCTTCGTTCAGCGAAGAACCGCTGTCCACGGGCCGGTATTCAAAGACATAGCGGGCAGTCAGGTCGGAGACTGGGGCATTGAGCAGCAGTTCGCGCTGACTGAGAATGAGGATGTGGTCGAGCAATGCTTCTACATCATGAACCTGATGGGTGGAGATAACAACCGTGCGCTCATCGGTCATGTTCTGTGCCACCACCTTGCGGAACTGCGACTTCGAGGGAATATCAAGCCCGTTGGTGGGTTCGTCCATCAGCAAATAGCGGGTATTGGTGGCCAGGGCAAACGACATGAACACCTTTTTCTTCTGTCCCATCGACAGGGCTTTCAGATTCACGTCGGGCGTGAGTTCAAAGTCTTGCAGGCACCTTTCCAGCACCTCACGACTGAAACGGGGATAGAACGGGGCGTTCAGCTTGACGTACAGCTCCAGCGTCATTGAAGGCAGGTCGAACTCTTCCGGCACAAGAAAAATTTCCTGCAGCGTCTCTGTCTGCCGTTTGTGGGTGTCGACCGAATCGACACGCACGGAACCAGCGACAGGACGCAACAACCCACTGACAAGGTAGAGCAGCGTAGACTTACCCGTTCCGTTCTTGCCCAGCAGACCATAAACTTTGTTTTCTTCCAGCCTGAGGCTGAAGTCATCAAACACCTGGGCTTTTTGTCCAGGATACTTAAAACTGAGATTGCTTAATTCTATCATAACGTACCTACGTTTTAGTGTGCTACTTTTCTATTACACTGCAAAAGTATAACAATTCCATCTATCAGCCAAGCGTTCTGCCATTTTTTTATCAATATTTAAGTTTCATTTACCATTCGGCAACTTACGATCTATTTTCGATAATCTTTACAAAAAAAAATTGCAAAATAGAACGCCATCGCCCCCTTTTTCGCCCCATCAGCAGCCTCATGCCTGCACGTCAGCACCATCGTGGGGCGCAACGGAGGCTCCGTTGCGTGCCAGAAAGACCACTTTTGCACCACAACCACAGCCCCATTGCCTTGCAACGGAGCCTCCGTTGTGTGGCAATGGGGCCTCCGTTGCAAAGCGTCGGGAGGAAGCCTTTTGGCAAGAATCATGCAAATCGCTGTGTTGCAAACACTTACAAACTATTCTCAAAACTCAGAAATTTCGGGCAAAAATATTTTTCCTGACCGCGAAGCGATTCTCGCGCTTGTTCAGACCGTGTTTTTTTGATTGAAAAAAAGTATCAGTCCATGTAGATTACATGGTCGCAATAGGCAGCCACAGCAGGCCGATGCGAGACAACAATCACGGTCTTCTGCCCAGATGAAAGGATGTTCTGAAGCACCTGCTGCTCAGTTTCGGGGTCGAGCGCACTGGTAGCCTCATCGAGCAGCATGATGTTGCCAGGCTGCAAGAGCGCACGCGCAATGGCAATGCGCTGTGCCTGTCCCTCACTCAGTCCCCCACCCTGTTCGGCCAGCATGGTGTTGAGCCCGTCGGGAAGGTCGAACACAAAGTGGGCACAAGCCCGGCGAAGAGCCTCAGCCATGGCATCGTCGGTGGCATGGGGGCAGCCAATGAGCAGGTTGTCACGCACGGTGCCGCTCAAGAGCGTGTTGCCCTGAGGCACATAAACGAAGTTGCAACGATGAAGAGGAGAAAGAAGAGAGACGGCATGTGGGGAGGCAGAAGAAGCATGAGAATAGATTTCGATGCGCCCTTCCTGTGGCCGAATGAGGGCCAAGAGCAAACGAATGAGGGTGGTCTTGCCCGAACCGGAGGTGCCAAACACTGCTGTGCAGGTGTTCGGGGCAAAGTCGAAATGGGCATGCTGCAACGTGGGCTGCTGGTCGTCACTATTATAATAATAGGTGACATCGCTGAAGCGCACACCACAAGGCGAAGCCAGCAAAAGGGGCTGTCCCTGCTCTTCCTCGGGCAACTGCTGCAGCTGCATGAGCCATTCGGCTGCCGTCAGCACGCCGACGAAAGCCGGTGCCAGACGCGTCAGATCGCGTGCAGGGCCTTGAATGCGGAACACCAGTTGCAAGAAAGCCGTCATGCCGCCAAACGACAGTGTGCCTTGGCTGAGACGCACGGCTCCCCAAAGGAATGCCAGCAGATAGCTGAGGGAGAAGCCGAGATTGACCATCAGATTGGATGCCACCGAGAACACCGTGCGATGCTTCACCCTGCTGCGCAGCTGCTGTTGCACGCTGTCAAGGCGACTCAGCATCAGGGGTTCGGCCTGCATGGTCTTCAGCAGCATGCGGTGCTGCACTGTCTCGGTCAGGATGCTTTGCACCCGTCCGTCGAGCTTACGCACCTTTCGCGACAGCCGCCGCATGCGCGACACATAGAACCTGCCCAGCAGCAAGAACACGGGTAAGATGGCCACCGTCGTCACGGCCAGCCACACATCCATGCGCAGCAAATAGAGGAAAGCACCAGCAAACATGGCCAGCGTAGAGAGTGTTGAGGGAATGGTCTCGGTAAGAAAACCGACCACCGTCTTCACATCGTCTTCCAGACGGTTCACCACATCGCCCGAGTGCAGGGCCTCCCTGCCTTGCCACTGGGCACGCAGCAACTGGGCCAGCAACTGTTGCTGCATGCGGTTCTGGGCCTTGACACCCAGAATGTTGCGAATCCACACACGCGAGATGCCAATGCCAAACTCGCACAGTATGAGCACGGCCATCAACCCCACAGCCTCGAAAACCGACCCTGGGCGCACACCCGAAGCCGTGTCGATGGCACGCTGCATGGCCCACACGGCCGACAGGCTGACACCCACGCCCACCAAGCCTATGACAGCATTGAGCATGGCCTGCAAACGATTGCCGCGATAAGCCTTCCACAGCCATCGCACCATTTGCAGCAAAGAGAGTTTGTCGTTGACTTTATCTTGCATCGACGCCCCACATCATCTTCTCCCGGAGCGTGGCAAAATAGCGTGTGCCACTGCGCTTCACCACGCGCGCCACATAAGGAGCACGCGTCAAACGCAGGGTCGTTCCTTCGGGCAGTTTGCCGCTGCGGCCGTCGATGGCCACCAGGAATGTGTGGCTGCGACTGCTCACCGTGAGTTCTATCTGGGCCGTATCGGGCAGCACAATGGGGCGCACGTTGAGCGAGTGAGGGGCCACGGCCGTCATGAGCAGCACCCCGGTGCGCGGCACAATGATGGGACCACCGTTCGACAAGGAATAGGCCGTAGACCCCGTGGGAGTCGAAACGATGAGGCCGTCGGCCTGATAGGTGGTGAGATATTCGCCATTGATGGTGGCACGAATAGAAATCATCGAGGCCGAGTCGCGCTTCAGGATGGCCACATCGTTCAGCGCACTGGGGCAACCCTCCAGCGGCTCGCCGTTGGTCTCCACGTGGATGAGCGAACGGTCTTCCACCGAGTAGTCGCCGCGATAGAGTGCTTCTACGGTTTGCTCAATGTCGTTGGCACCCACATCGGCCAGAAAACCCAGCCGACCCATGTTCACACCCACAATGGGTGTTTGTTTCAGGCCCACACGACTGGCTGTCTTCAGCAGTGTGCCGTCACCTCCCATCGACACGGCAAAGTCGGCTTCGAAGTCAGAGCCCGCAAAGGTCACAGTCTCATCCATGTCGATGAGTTCGGAGCAACGCAGGAAATCATAGTACTCCTCATCAATGCAGATATGCGCCCCACGACTGCGAAGGGCAGTGAGCAACTGCTTAATGGCAGCCGACTTATGGTGCTGATAAAGATTGCCAAAGAGGGCAAAGCGTAGAGATGTCATAACGGATAGAGTTTGATTGATGGCTGCAAAATTAGGTATTTTTTTCCGAATTACAGCCTCAATGAGGCGAAAAACTGTCGCCACAGCAGGTTCATGTCAAAATAAATTCGGCCGCAGGTCGAAAAAGTCTTCAGGATTTGGCAGAATGAGGAAAAAACACTAACTTTGCAAAAAGTTAATTTATAAGCAATTCCCCTAAAAAAAAATTCATGTATGGCAAAAGTATATGTTTTTCTGGCCAATGGCTTCGAGGATGTTGAAGCATTGATTCCCGTGGATGTATTGCGTCGCGGCGGTGTTGAGGTTGTAACGGTGAGCGTCACTGGCAAGCAGACGGTAGAAACAGCACACCGCGTGAAGATTGAGGCCGACGCGCTGTTTGCCGACTGCGACTTCAGCGATGCCGACCTGCTCATGCTGCCTGGCGGCATGCCCGGTGCCAGCAACCTGAACAACCACGACGGCGTGAGGCAGGCACTGCTGAAGCAGCACGCCAGCGGCAAGAAAGTGGCTGCCATCTGCGCTGCTCCCCTGGTGCTGGGCGGACTGGGCATTCTGCGGGGCAAGCGCGCCACCTGCTACCCGGGGTTTGAACAGACGCTGGAAGGTGCCACCTACACGGGTGAACTGTGCACCGTGGACGGCAACGTAACCACAGGCGAGGGCCCTGCAGCCGCTTTTCCCTTTGCCTACGCCCTGCTGGCACAACTGGTCAGCCAGGAAGTGAGCGACCAAGTGGCCGAAGGCATGCGCTTTAAACACCTGATGGCTTCATGAACGCCGATTATGTCATCATCGTGGCCGGTGGCAAAGGACTGAGAATGGGCGGCGATGTGCCCAAGCAGTTCCTGCCCGTTGGCGGACTGCCCGTACTGATGCGCACCATGCTGCGCTTTCGCGAGGCTTTGCCCCAGTTGCGCATCATCCTCGTACTGCCCAAAGCCCAGCAAGACTATTGGTGCCAGCTTTGTGCCAGCCATCAATTCCCACTCCCCACTGGGGGAAAAGGCTTCTACCAGTTGGCCAACGGTGGCAAGACGCGCTTCCATTCCGTGCAGAACGGACTGGCACTGATACCTGATGATGCCGAGGGCGTTGTGGGGGTGCACGACGGTGTGCGCCCCTTTGTCAGCACCGAGGTCGTTCGCAATTGCTACGAAAAGGCTCACCAGTGCGGAGCCGTCATTCCCGTGGTGCCTGTGGTGGAGACGTTGCGACACATCACTGAAGGGGTAAAGAACAGAGACGAATACCGACTGGTGCAAACTCCGCAATGCTTCGACATACAACTGCTGAAGGCGGCCAACCGCCAGCCCTACCGAGAGGCGTTCACCGACGATGCTTCGGTGGTGGAAGCCTACGGCCAACCCGTGACGCTGATTGACGGAAATCGAGAAAACATAAAGATTACCACGCCTGGCGACCTGCGGATAGCCGAAGCACTGCTGAATCCTAATTGCTGACACACTTTCTTCATGGACATTCTCCAACAAGACATCATGTATCTGCCGGGCGTGGGCCCCAACCGCAAGAAAATGCTGGAACAGGAGCTTGGCATCCAGACATTTGGCGACTTGCTGGAGTATTTCCCTTATAAATACGTAGACCGATCGAAGTTCTACCGTGTGCACGAACTCACGGGCGACATGCCCTTTGTGCAGGTGGTGGGACGCATCCTGAGTTTCGAGACCTTCGAGATGGGGCCACGCAAGGAACGCGTCGTGGCCCATTTCACCGACGGCACAGGCATCATGGATCTGGTGTGGTTCAACGGTGGAAAGTATGCCAAGCAGAACTACAAGATTGGCACCGACTACGTGGTGTTCGGTCGACCGGGTGTATTCAACAACCGCATTCAGGTGCAGCACCCGGAAATGGAGCCTTTTGGCGGCAACGCCCAGTCTTCCCCGCTCGATGCTCACCTGAAGATGCGCCCCTACTACCACACCACGGAGAAGATGAAGAAGGCCAACTTTGCCTCGCGATCCGTGGAACGGCTCACAAAGACGCTTCTGGAAAAGCTGAAGGAACCACTGCCCGAAACCATCACACCCGACATTCTGAGCGCACGGCACCTCATGGGGCGCGACGAGGCCCTGCGCACCATTCACTACCCACAGGACACCAAAACGCTGGAACGGGCACGCGTCAGGATGAAGTTCGAAGAGCTGTTCTTCGTGCAACTGAATATTCTTAGGTACGCGAGCGACCAGCGACGCAAATACCGTGGCTATGTGTTCAACCGCATCGGCCCCATCTTCAACACTTTCTATAAAGACAATCTGCCCTTTGAACTGACGGGAGCACAGAAACGCGTGATGCACGAAATCAGGCAGGACGTGTGTTCGGGCCGACAAATGAACCGACTGCTGCAAGGCGACGTGGGCAGCGGCAAGACACTGGTGGCCCTCATGGCCATGCTCATTGCACTCGACAATGGCTACCAAGCCTGCATCATGGCCCCAACGGAGATATTGGCCGAACAGCATTTGGCCACCATCAAGGAGTTTCTGAGGGACATGAACGTTCGCGTGGAATTGCTCACCGGCACGGTGAAGGGGAAACTGCGGAAGGAGGTACTCGACGGACTGACAGACGGAACAGTGCAAATACTGGTGGGCACACACGCTGTAATTGAAGACACGGTGCAGTTCAGGCAACTGGGCCTGGTGGTGGTCGACGAACAGCATCGCTTCGGCGTGGCCCAACGCGCCAAGCTTTGGAACAAGAGCGAACAGCCACCCCACGTGCTGGTCATGACGGCCACCCCTATTCCGCGCACACTGGCCATGACGCTCTATGGCGATCTGGACGTGAGCGTCATCGACGAACTGCCTCCTGGCCGCAAGCCCGTACAGACCACCCACGTGTTTGACAACCGACTGACGGCACTCTACGACGGCATTCGCCGGCAGATTCATGAAGGCCGGCAGGTGTACATTGTATTCCCACTGATTGAAGAAAGCGAGAAAAGCGACCTGAAGAATCTGGAACAGGGCTTTGAAGTGCTGTGCCAGGCATTCCCGGAATTTCGGCTAAGCAAGGTGCACGGCAGGATGAAACCCAAGGAGAAAGAGCAGGAGATGCAGAAATTCGTAAAGGGTGAGACGCAGATATTGGTGGCCACAACCGTCATCGAAGTGGGCGTCAACGTGCCCAACGCATCGGTCATGGTGATTCTCGATGCCCAACGCTTCGGACTGAGCCAACTGCATCAGCTCAGAGGGCGCGTGGGGCGAGGAGCCGACCAGTCGTTCTGCATACTGGTGACAAACTACAAACTGAGCGACGACACGCGCAAACGCATCGACATCATGTGCGAAACCAACGACGGATTCCGCATTGCCGAGGCCGACCTGAAGCTGCGTGGCCCCGGCGACCTGGAAGGCACGCAGCAAAGTGGCATGGCCTTCGACCTGAAAATTGCCGACATAGCCCGTGACGGCCAACTGGTGCAAATGGCGCGCGACGAGGCCCAGCGCATCATCGATGCCGACCCCACCTGCCAGTCGCCACAGTTCCAATTGCTATGGAATCGACTGAAAGAACTGAAGAAAAGCAACATCAACTGGGCAGCAATCTCCTAATTTTGACCATCATAGCCACATCGGAAGTGTTAATCAGCAACGTTCAATTGTTAAAAGACCCCAAAATATTGAGGGACCGTTTGCTTTTCAGCCTGAATTGTATTATCTTTGCAACATCTTTTTGATTTTTATCAATTCATTGGATTCTGAATGAGTTGTGTTCGAAGAGATAAAACAATGTATTAACGGTGACCAAAAACCATATTTATGAACATCAAGAAATTGAGAAAATTTGTCATTATAGCCTTGTCGTCGCTTGCAGTAATGCCTGCAGCGGCTCAAGACCTACTTGCCAACCAAGCTCCCATCGATCGCAAGATAAAGTCTGTAGATGCCAAGATGCTGCAACAGCTCATCGAGATAGAAGAGTATGACTCTCCTGCTGCCGACCTGTATGAGGACTGGGACAATACCTATGCACACAAACTGACCACCCTGCCCGACTCGATGCTGATAGACCTGCGCGATTTCTGCATGCCAACACCCAGCCGCGTGATTACCTCGAACTTCGGCGCACGCTGGGGACGTCAGCACAAGGGTCTGGACATCAAGGTCTACATTGGCGATACCATCCGCGCTGCCTTCAGCGGCAAGGTGCGTGTTGTGCGCTATGAGGCCAAGGGCTACGGCAAATATGTGGTGATTCGCCACCCCAACGGACTGGAGACCATCTACGGACACATGTCGAAACAACTAGTGAGCGAAAACGAAGAGGTGCGCGCTGGCGATCCCATTGGATTGGGTGGCAACACCGGTCGCAGCACGGGTTCACACCTGCACTTCGAGACTCGTCTGTGCGGTGTACCCTTGAATCCTGCCATTATGTTCGACTTCCGCAATCAGGACGTTGTGGCCGACAACTACATGTTCCGCCGCAACCAGTATGAACGCGACGGCCTGCTGGCCACCCAACTGCGTGGTGCCAATGGCCTCTACGGCTACAATCCTGCCGACGTGAACAGCCCCAATATGGGCAAGAGCGTGGCTCAATCGTCGGGCAGCGGCAACGTGCGCTACCACAAGGTGAAGAAGGGCGAGACGCTTTCTGCCATTGCCCGCAAGCACAACACCACCGTAAACGCCCTGTGCAAACTGAATCACATTGGCAAGAAAATTCGCCTGCGCCCAGGTGAAATCTTGAAATACAGCTAAGACATCAAAACATAGCAACCATACGGAAAGGAATCTTCTCTTACTCAAGAAGATTCCTTTTTTTTGTATCGGCAACTACGCCCAAGCAAAGCCTGCTTAATGATAGGGCTGACACCATGTAGGGCTGACATCCTGTAGGGCTTCATGTAGGGCTGACACCATGTAGGGGCAGGCCCTGTGCCAGCCCGCTTGCCCATCGGGGCAAATCTGTTTCATGACCAAAGGTATAAACAACGGGGACTGACAATTGCCCTTCGGGGTAAATCTGTTTCATGACCAAAGGTATAAACAACGGGGACTGACAATTGCCCTTCGGGGCAAATCTGTTTCATGACCAAAGGTATAAACAACGGGGACAGACAGTTGCTCTTCGGGGCAAACGGGCTGGCACAGGGCCTGCCCCTACAGGATGTCAGCCCTACAGGATGACAACCGTAAAGAGCAAAAAAGTTTTAAACGAATTCGACCTGTACGATTGTCCCGAAGGTAGGGGACAATCGTACAGGTCGAAATAATTTCCTGAATATAGAACTTAGTTGAAATAGTACTTGGCACCAATCTGAAGCTGCCAGCACTGTCCGAAGCTGTGAATGTAGTCCCAAGTCTGCGTGGGATATTCGCCATTCACCTTGTTCATGGCAAACACAGGCACGCCATTGTCGACCTTGACCACACGCAGAATCTGACCGCCATTGGCTGGGGCCATGTTCTTGAACACACCCCAGCGCGAGCTGAACATGTTGCCAATGTTCTTGAAGTCGGCTGAGAGCTGCAGTTTGTGGTTGGTCTTGCCAATCTTGAACAGGAAGTCGTGAGCATAGCGGAAGTCGAAGCGGTGCACCATGGGGGTGCGAACAGAGTAGGCACCGGCATACTCACCCTTGTGGTTGCGCAGATAGTCGTCCTGCTCCACAAAGTTCCAGAAGGCCACGCGGTCTTCCTCGCTCTGGAAACGAATCTCGCTGTCGTTGGCAGGAATATACATCAGATCGGTCTGCTGCTTGTCGCCGTTCAGGTCGCCCTGATAGAAATAGGTGTAAGGTGTGTTCGACACACAGCCCTCATAGAACAGGCTGAAGTGTTCGCGATTGTAGTTGTAGGTGACGTTGGCAATGATGCGGTCGGGCAGCACAAAGCTTGAGTTCTGCAGCGTGGCAAAACGAGGACCGTTGACAGAATACATGGCCGTGAGCACCGAGTTGGCGTTGCTGCCAGGCAGCGTACACATCTGCTTCATCACCGTGTGGGTGTAGGCAGCCATCAGGCTCAGTCCCTTGATAGGTTCAGCATTCACCGTGATATTGGCCGTCCAGCCATAACCTTTCGAAGTGTTCTCGAGCACCAGTGCATCGGGCATGGTCTTTGTCTTGCCGTTAGCATCGGTATAGGTCATGCGATAGTTCGAAGGATAGATCAGACGGTCGTCGGCTCCCACCAGGCGTTCCCATGTATCGTCGGCATCCTTGATGGCAATGTTGCGCAGGAACACGTCGTTGATTTGCTTGGTATAGATGAGCTCACCCGTTACCGACAGGGGGAACGAAACAGGCACGTTGTAGTCGATGGCAATCGACGACTTCCATGACTGCGGCATCTTGAAGTCGGGATCGACGGCTGCAATCGAGCTGGGCAGCACGCCATCCTGCGGTGTCACAGAAGTCTTGGCGTTGGGGTTGTTGGCCACAATGATGTCGCGCATTTTGGCAGGGTCGGTCACCAGACCGCCAGCAAAGGCGTTGACCACATTGGCACCATAGTCAGCATCGGAGCTACTCTTATAGAAGTACTTCGACATGCCTGTATTGTTCGGCATGTTGGTGAAGAACACCAGCGGCATGCGTCCCGTGAACAGACCTGTTCCGCCACGCACCTTCAGGCTCTTGTCGCCCATCACATCCCATACAAAGCCCAGTCGTGGCGAAATAGAAATGTGGCTCTTGGGCCATTCACCCGTGGTGAGGCGTGTGCCGCCATAGTCCAAGGCATCAATAGCAGCATTGGCCAGCAGGTCGCTGTTGCTGAAGATCAGGTCGTCGAAACGAATACCGGCATTCAGTTTCCAACGCTCATTGATGCTCCACTCATCCTGCACATAAATGCCCAGCTGGTTGAACGTGACCTTGTCGGTAGGCTCCGGATTGCCGTTATAGCCCCATGTCAGTGCCACTGCCTCGGGAGCAGCCCCCGTAAGGAAGTCGTTCAGCGAGTTATAGCTGTAAGAACCATAGAAGCTGCGCAGATAGGTGTTGTAGGCCACCTGGTGCTCGAAGCTCAGACCAGCCATCAGTTTGTGGGCACCCAGATAGAAGGTGGCATTGTCGGTGATGGTTGTAATCTTGTTGCGAACACGGTTGCCTGGGGTGCAGAACTCATAGCCCAGGGTGATATAGGGCTTGGAAGCCCCCGTAGCATCAGGCTCAAGAATGTCGATGAAGGGGAAAGCCGACGACTTGGTGTCGCGCGCATCGTCAAGGTCAGAATAGGTGAAGAGCAGCTCGTTGCTGACCAACTGTCCGAAGCGGCTGTTCAGGCTCGACGAAATGGTTGTGGCCTTGTTCTGATACTGGAACATGGTGTTGGCATAGCTCATTGACGACAGTGAGAATCGGGCCTCGGTAGTGTAATTGAAGGAATGGCCGAAATCGTTCGACGTGTTGGTGGGTGTGGCCCACTTCTTATTATTGGTGTGGTTGAAGCGCACCATGAAGTGATGATCCTGGTTGATGTTCCAGTCCAGACGGGCCAGATACTTGATGTTCTCGTCGTCGGCCGGGAAACTGGTCCACGAACCCGTGTGGTAGCCGTAGGTGTCTCTCACAAATTCCGACACCTGCTGCAGGTCGCTCAGCCTGGTGCGCGATATTTCTTTCTTCGAGTCGGCCACACCATCCTCAGAGCCTCTCCAACGCTGCGGATTATTGGGTGTGATGGCATTCTCGAAGTTGACAAAGAAGAACAGCTTGTCCTTGATGATGGGGCCACCCAGCGTGAAGCCATAAGTGGTCTTGCGGTTTTCGCCCGGATCGACCATGGTCTGATTGTCCACGCGGTTGCCATGCATGTTTTCGTTCTGATGATACACATAGGCCGTGCCCTTGAAGGTGTTTGTACCCGACTTGGTCACAGCATTGATGCCACCGCCAATGAAATTGCTCTGACGCACATCGTAGGGCGACACCACCACCTGCACTTCGTCGATGGCATCGACCGACACCGGCGTTCCGCCGCCGGGCAGATCAGACGTCAGTCCGAAGTTGTTGTTCAGGTTGGCACCATCGAGCGTGAAGTTCGACATGCGTGCATTACCACCGGCAAAGCTCATGCCATTGGCATAAGGCGAAAGCTTCGAGATTTCGGTGATGGTGCGGCTCACGGTGGGAATCGACGCAATCATGCTGTTGTTGATATTGGTCGACGCGCCCGTCTTTTCTGCCGCAAACTTCGAGGCCCTGCCACTGACGACAACTTCGCCCAGCTGACTGGCATTTTCTGAAAGTTCAACATTCAGGTTGTAGGTCTCGGCCAGCTCCAGCACAATGCCCTTGAATGCTCTTGTCTGGTAGCCAATGTAGCTCACGGTCACGTTATAAGGGCCACCAGAGCGCATGCCCTGTATGGCGAAGCGACCGTTGGCATTGGTCACTGCCGCATAGCGTGTGCCGGAAGGTTCGTGTACCACCTGAATCGTAGCACCGATAGCTGTTTCGCCACCGTCTACAGTCACCTTACCAGCCATACTCGATGTGGTAATCTGTGCCACAATGCTCAGCGAGAAAGCCAGCATCATGGTCATCAGAAAGGCAATTTTTTTCTGCATAGGATTACAAAGATTAATATTTAGTTTATTCTTTACTTTTTATAGGTTGCAAAATTAAACATTTTTTTCAATATAGCCCAATCTATCAACATGTTTTTTCGCGAAACGGAAAAACAAGACAGTTTGCGCCGCCCAAAAACATTCAGTGCAAGACCACGCCTGTGTAGATGCGCCCCGACTGAACGCCCAGGCGCCGAGCCGAGAAATAATCGTCAACATGGTCAAAAGTGCAAATGCCACAGTCAAAGATATTGCTGGCAGGCACGCCCAACTCTTGCAGCTGCAGTGCGTTGCACAAGGGCAAGTTGATGTGTGGTTTGGGCCACGTGGCGGTGTCGGCAATCTGCTGCATCGGAAAGCCTGCATGGCAGAATTCGTCGTAGACCTCCTGCCCCACTTCGAAGTTCTTCAGCGAGATGCCTGGGCCAATGACGGCTCTCAGCTGGTCATAGCTGCTGTGGAAAAGGGAATGCAGCTGCAGCGCGGTCTCACGCGCAATGCGCTTCACGGTGCCGCGCCATCCTGCATGCACAACGGCGGCACAATGGTGGACTGCATCGTAGAGAATGACGGGAATGCAATCGGCCGTGGAAACGCCTATGCACACATGGCGCTGACTGGTGACAAGCGCATCGACGCCCTCCAGCTGCTGTTGCTGTGCGGCTGAGGGCAAAGACAGAAAGTCCTCATCGACACAAACAACATGGCTGCCGTGCACCTGATGAGGAATCAATATGCGGGATGAAGTGGAGACCGCCAACTGACGAGCCAGCAGGCGGCGGTTCTCTGCGACAGCAGCGGCGGCGTCGCCACAGTAGGCATTGACGTTCATGGTGGCATAGTTGCCTTGCGAGCAACCGCCATGGCGCGTGGTACTGAAGGCCGTGACGTTCGGGCCAAGGTCGTAATAGGCAAGCTGCGGCGTCATTCTTCTTCGTACTCAAAGTCGTCCAGTTCTTCCACGTCTTCCAGCTCGTCTTCGTCCAGGTATTCAATATCGTCGTCTTCGCCCTCGTCGGCCAGTTCCTCGGCAAACGCCGACATGTCCTTGTCGCGATGCACCAGGGTGTCTTCGGCTGTGATGGCCTGCAACTTGTTGCTCTCCAGGTTCAGTTCGCGCCAGAGCACGTCTTTCAGTTCCTCTAGCCCAAAGCCCGTGACAGCCGAGATGAACACCACGGGCAGGTCGGCGGGCAGTGTTTCCTTGAGCATCTCGATGAGCTCGTCGTCGAGCAGGTCGCACTTGGTAACGGCCAGCACACGGTGCTTGGAGAGCATTTCGGGATTGAACTGGGCCAGCTCGTTCAGCAGAATCTCATATTCGTGCTTAATGTCGTCGGTATCGCCGGGCACCATGAAGAGCAGCAACGAGTTGCGCTCAATGTGTCGCAGGAAGCGCAGGCCCAGTCCCCTGCCCTCCGAGGCTCCCTCGATGATGCCGGGAATATCGGCCATGACAAACGACTTGTTGTCGCGATAGCCCACGATGCCCAGCGAGGGTTCCATGGTGGTGAAGGGATAGTTGGCAATCTTGGGACGCGCATTGCTCAGGGCCGACACCAGTGTGGACTTTCCTGCATTGGGGAATCCCACCAGGCCCACGTCGGCCAGCAGCTTCAGCTCCATGATGATGGTCATTTCCTGCATGGGCTCGCCGGGCTGTGCATAGCGCGGTGCCTGGTTCGTGGCTGTGCGAAACTGGAAGTTGCCCAGTCCGCCGCGACCGCCTTTGAGCAGCACCACCTCCTGCCCGTCGTAGGCCACGTCGCACACAAACTTGCCCGTCTCGGCATTGTAGACCACCGTCCCTGGCGGCACGTCGACGTAGACGTCCTTGCCGTCGGTGCCATGACACTTGTCTTTGCCGCCATTGCCGCCGTGCTCTGCAAAGATGTGGCGCGAATACTTCAGGTGCAGCAGCGTCCAGTAGTTGTGGTTGCCGCGCAGAATGATGCTGCCACCCTTGCCGCCGTCGCCCCCATCGGGACCGCCGTTGGGGTTGTACTTCACGTGGCGCAGGTGCATCGAGCCACGACCGCCCTTGCCCGAGCGGCACAGTATCTTCACGTAGTCTACGAAGTTTGATTCAGCCATTCCGTCTCTTTAGTTGTTGATGCGTTTCGTGAAAGTGTTCTTGCCGTCCCACTCAAAGCCATACTGTCTGAACAGCTTCACGGCGGCATCCTGCTCGGTGATTGGTGTCTTGGGATTCAGACACACAGCCAGTCCCAGATGATGAGCCTCGCTGACGGCGTTGGGCTGCTCCTCATTGTAGCAATAGCAGAACGACACATTCTCTTGCACAATGTAGTCAGCAGGAGCGCTGGAGATGGTGTTCACCAGCCTGTTGATGGGATATTTGCTCTCATAGAGCTGCTTGAAGATGGCAAGCAGATCGCTGGCAATGCGCTTGTCGCTGATGACAGCCCCCACCAGGAGGCCATAATTCTTCTTGTTGCCCGGTTCTTCCCAGTAATAAAGCGTGCGAACCTCGCGCATGTTGGCAAAGTCCACTGCGGGGTTTCTGTCTTCAGAGCCAAGCCTGTTCTGCCCCACTTCCACCACCGTGAAGCAGTTGTCGTAGCCAAACTCCTTGATGGCATCCTCGTCGGTGGGTTCACCCACGGTCCAATACTTCAGCGCATCGCGGTGTGACTGCTTCTGAGCCTCGGTGAGTGGCTCCAGGGCCTTGTCGATTCCTTTTTCGAAAGCTTCGGCAACGTCGTCGCCAATGCTGCACGATGTGACTCCCAGACAGCAGGCAACGGCTGCGGCAAACAGAAAGAATTTCTTCATCATGTTCATGTTTGTGTTATTTCTGTAAAAAACACATTCATGATCAGAGTGCATCGACCACCTCGCGGATGTCGGCGAAGATGCGGTCGAGACTGCCCAGACCGTTGATGTGGTGGTGCAGTCCTTCCTGCTTGTACCAGGCAATGAGGGGCTGCGTTTGCTGGTGATAGACCACCAGGCGCTTCTTGATGGTTTCCTCATTGTCGTCGGCGCGGCCGCTCTGCTGGCCACGCAGGATGAGTCGCTTCATCAGTTCGTCTTCGGGCACGTCGAGTTCCAGCATGGCTGCCACCTGGTCGCCGCGCTCGGCCAGCATCTTCTTCAGTGCCTCGGCCTGCGGAATGGTTCGGGGAAAGCCATCGAAGATCACGCCCTTGTGCTCACGGCCAAACGAGTCGTAGACCTTGGCCAGGATGCTCACCATCAGCTCGTCGGGAATGAGCTGTCCCTGATCAATAAACTGCTGGGCCGTCTTGCCCAGATCGCTGCCTTTCTTTATCTCGGCGCGCAGCACGTCGCCCGTTGAAATGTGCTTCAGGCCGTAGTGTTCTATCAGCTTGTCGCTCTGAGTGCCCTTGCCACTGCCAGGTGCACCGAAAATAACAATATTCTTCATGTTTTAAAATCTTACTCTTTTTAGCGTGGAAGCGGCACTATGGCACCAGCGTGTAGAGGTCTTTCAGACCACGGCCCTGCTGGTCGTAGTCGAGCCCGTAGCCCAGGATGAAATCGTTGGGAATGCTGAAGGCCACATAGTCCAGCTGCAGGTCTTCCTGCAGTTTTTCGAGCTTGAAGAACAGCGTGCAGATGTGCACCGACTGCGGATTGCGCGTGCCCAGCGACTCTATCATTTGCTTGATGGTCTGCCCCGTTTCCACAATGTCCTCCAGAATAATGACGGTGCGCCCCGTCAGGTCTTCGTTGATACCAATCACTTCCTTGACCTTGCCCGTCGAGGTGGTGCCCTGATAGGAGGCCAGCTTCACAAACGAAATTTCGCAGGGAATGGTCATCTCGCGCATCAGGTCGGCAGCAAAGATGAACGAGCCGTTCAGCACGGCCAGGAACAGGGGGTTACGCCCCTCCATGTCATGCGAAATCTGGCGGGCCAGCTCTCTCACTCGCGCCTGAATTTGCGCGCCGGGCATCGACGTTTCAAACGTTTTGTCCTTAATAGTCACTCTGTTCATAGTGCAACTTGTTTCTGAAATTTTCGGCAAAGGTACAAAAAAAAGCGCATTTAAGCACCAACTTTGGCAGAAAAACACTATCTTTGCACCACTTTTATAATTATAAAGGAATGAAAATCTTTACAAGTGCTCAGATTCATGAGCTCGACAAATACACCATCGAGCATGAACCCATTAAGTCGATCGACCTGATGGAGCGCGCAGCAAGGGCCATCACAAAGGCCATCACAGAACAATGGCCCAACACCGTGCCCGTGGTGGTGATGGCCGGACCCGGCAACAATGGTGGCGACGCACTGGCCGTGGCACGCATGCTCATGGAGCAAGACTATCAGGTGCAGACTTTTCTATTCAACATCACAGGCCATCTTTCGGCCGACTGCACCGAAAACAAGCAACGACTGGTTGACAAGAAAGGAAGAGCCCTGTTCACCGAGGTGACACAGGAGTTCGACCCGCCACGCCTGGAGAAGGGCATGCTGGTGGTCGACGGCCTGTTTGGCTCCGGCCTGAACAAGCCACTGGCGGGCGGATTCGCCTCGCTGGTGAAATACATCAACGCCTCGAAAGCCGAGGTGGTGAGCATCGACATGCCTTCGGGACTGATGACCGAAGACAACACCTACAACGTGAACGCCAACATCATTCGTGCCGACCTGACGCTCACGCTGGGACACAAGAAACTGTCTTTCCTTTTTGCCGAGAATCAGGACTTCATCGGCCAACTGCGCGTGCTCGACATCAGGCTGAGCCAGGAGGGCATCGACAAGATTGAGGCCCACTACACCATCCTGGAAGAAAGCCAGGTGCACAAAATGCTGCGCCCCAGAGATGCCTTTGCCCACAAGGGAATGATGGGCAACGCGCTCATCATTGCCGGCAGCTACGGCATGGCCGGGGCGGCCATCTTGGCCACCAAAGCCTGTCTGAGAGCAGGAGCCGGCAAGGTGACTGTACACACGCCCAAGCGCAACGTGGCCGTCATGCAGACAAGCGTGCCCGAAGCTGTGCTGCAGATCGACCGCGAAGAGACGGTCTTCTCTGAAGGGGTGGCCACCGAAGACTTCCAGGCCATGGGCGTAGGCCCGGGTCTGGGCACCAGCGAGCAGACGGCCATCACGCTCATCGCACAGCTGAGAAGGGCCAGCTGCCCCATCGTGGCCGATGCCGACGCGCTGAACATCCTGGCCAACCGGCATGCATGGATGCAGCAACTGCCCAAGGGCATCATCCTGACCCCACACCCCAAAGAGCTCGACCGACTGGAAGGACAAAGTCTGGACTCGTTTGAAAGGCTCTCGAAAGCTCGCGACCTGGCCGAACGGCTGCAGGGCTATGTGGTGCTGAAGGGCCACAACACGGCCATCTGCATGCCCGACGGACACGTGGTGTTCAACCCCACAGGCAATGCAGGCATGGCCACCGCCGGCAGTGGCGACGTGCTCACGGGCATCATCACAGGGCTGCTGGCCCAGGGCTACAGCCGGCAACAGGCTTGCCTCATGGGCGTCTACCTGCACGGGCTGGCAGGCGACCTGGCGGCCAGGGAACTGGGCGAATACAGCTTGATGGCCAGCGACATCATTGACTATCTGCCACGCGCATTCAAGCGACTGAACGACTAAACAAGCATCATCTATGAGAAAATATCTTCTTTCGGCCCTCATGCTGCTGTGCCAGGCAGCCTTTGCACAAACGGCCATCAGCGACTATCTGCCGGGCGTCACGCCCGAAGGGGCTGTCTACTATCTGCCCAAAACGGCCATACGCGTCAGCGTGCTGATAGAAAAAACCACCTATCAGCCGGGCGACTTCTGCAACTATGCCCAACGCTACCTGCGACTGAACAACGTGGGCACGGAGCCATCACAGAGCTACCGCGTCATCAGCGTCGACCAAACGCCCGTGGGCGTGCCCGACTCGCTGAAGGGATTCTCCGTGAAGCTGAACCCCAAGACCGTGGCCCCCAACATTGCGCTGAGCGACGAGGGCATCCTGCTGGCCATCAATGCCGACCCGCGCCCCGTGAGCAAGCCTGCCGTGTTCAGGCCAGCACCCAAACCGCTGCCCGTGAATCCGCGACAGTACATGAACGAAGAGATTCTCACGGCTGGCAGCACGGCCAAGATGGCCGAACTGACGGCTCGCGAGATTTACGACCTGCGCGAAAACCGCAACCTGCTCATCAAGGGTCAGGCCGACTTCATGCCTTCCGACGGGGCACAGATGCGCCTGATGCTCAATCAGATGGAGCAACAGGACAGAATACTGACGCAGCTTTTTGCCGGAACAACCACACGCGACACCACCGAGGAAATCATCATCGTGACTCCCGAAGGCCCCCTGCCTCGCACGGTGCTCTTCCGCCTGTCGCAGAAGCTGGGCTTGGTCGATGCCGACGACCTGGCAGGCGAGCCTTACTTCATTGCTACCGAAGACCTGAACACCGTGGCCCCGTTCGACGAAGAGGCTGCTGCCAACAGCAAGCACAAGCAGCCCGAAAGCGGCATCTACGTGAATGTGGCCGGCAAGATGCGCAGCACCATCTATCGGGGCAAGGAGGTCTACAGCACAAAGGAGTTCCCCTGCGCTCAGTTTGGCAACGTGGAGCTGCTCAGCGGCAACCTCTTCAACAAGCACAACACCACCCATCTGTGGCTGAACCCCATCACGGGTGCCGTGGACAAGCTTGAAGCCGAAATGACAAAATAGGCCGCGCCGCGCTGTTCTTTCCATCACAAAACAGCCCTTCCAAACGCGACACGCCTTTTCCCAACGCGACACATCACATCATCAGGCCCCCGTTGCCCCATGCAACGGGGGCCTGATTGTATCACAACGGGGCCGCTATTGCAACACAACGGGGGCCCTCAACGGAGGCCCTATTGCAACACAACGGGGGCCCTATTGCAACACAACGGGGCCCCCGTTGTGAGACAAATAGAAAACAATACGGGTAACAACGCAGTCCTAACAGTTCCAACTGAAGAAAAAAAGGACAGAAATTATTATAATCATCATAATTTTCTCATTCTATCAACTTGTAATAAAATAATTATAATAATTATAATAATTTCTGCCCTTTATTGACGAAGAGCGCCGAGGGCCTAATACTTCAGATACCAGTTGTCCTCCACCGTGAGGTCTACTGCAGGCTTCTTGTAGGCCAACTTGCGGGCCAACCAGAGCGAACCAAAGTTGGGAACAGCATAGAGTCTGTCGGCATTCTTATGACGGGCCATGCGCATCAGGTCGAAATAGCGTGTGCCCTCGAAAGCGCACTCCAGCGCATACTCGTCGCACAGCAGGTCTTCAATGGCGTTGATGGTGTCCTGGCGCGTGGTTCCAACCGTTATCTCCGGGAAGTTACGGGCCAGTTCCTTCATCTTCATGCCCACGATTGTGTCGAGGCGATAAGGCGTGTGAATAGAATCAGTACCATTGAAGTCGCGCGTCATGCCGGCACCATGCATGTGGATGCCGAAATAGGCAGTGGCGCCAAAGCGCTCCAGGTTGACCTGAGCCAGCAGCGGATAGGTGGTCTGCAGTTTCTGGCGGGTGGCCTCCGTCACATAGTCGGCATTGGTGCCCAGCAGTTGCTGGCCCAGACCGTCCTTCAGGATGGCAAAGGCGGCATCGGGCATGTCAAGGCGGTTCAGGGCCTCGGCCAGGTGCAGCAGCACGGTGCTGGTACGATAGAGAATGATGTTGCCATTCTCATACTTACGCACCCACATCTTGGTTGAGTCTTCGCCTTCGCCCATGCGCACAATGCTCCTCATGCGCTGGTCGCCCAGTTTGGCCTGCGCCACAGTCTTCCTGGCATTGCTACCCGTGCCGATCACGAAATAGTAATAATCGGTAGAGTCAGACAGTGCCATGTAGGCATCGCTCGGCATCACCTGAATCTGGTCAATATAGGCACCATCTTCGCTGGCAGCCAGTTCGGCCGCAGTGGCATAATAGTTGTAGCCAAACGCCTTGGGCACGTTGGTAATGGCACCCTGCGTGCGGTTCACTGCCATGGGAATATAGGTAATGATGTCGTTCGTGCTGTTGACGGTTGTGAAAATCGAGCTCCAGTCGTATGTGCCACTCACGTTCAGATTGTCGTTGAGCGACCAGTTCGAAGGCAGCGCCGTGGTAGAAATGCCCATGGCATTGCCTCGGCGACTTGTAGCATAGGTCGAGAAGAAGTTGGTGGCCACGGCAGGAGCCTGCTTGGTGAAATAGTTCACGTAGTGGCTCACAGCCTTGTCATAGTCGCCACTCTCCAGGTAGAGATCGCCCAGCACCACATTGGCAGGAATCATGAGCAGCCGGCTGCTGACGGTCTTGGCAGTATTTTTGCTGCCCGGGGTTCCCACGCTGACATTCAGATTGCCATAGTTGGGCGTGGCAAACGAAGGATAGCGCTGAATGTCCTGCTCCAGATCCTGCACCATGTCGCTGGTGGCCAGGGTGGCCAGGGTGACAGTGCGGCTGGCAGGGAAATTCACAATCTCGGAAATCTTGGTGAGAGGCTCCGTGAAATAGGGCACCTCACGATAGTTGCGCACCAACTGCAGATAGGCCCACAGGCGAATGGCCTTCACGGCGATGTATTCGTCTTTCACCATGTTCATGGCACCGGTATAAAGGGCGGTGTCGCGGTGGGCAATGTAGTAGTTGCAGTTGTTGATGACACGATAGTAGCGGTAGATGGAGTCATAGCGATTGGCGGGCGTGGCCGTGAAAGTGGCCAGCTGCGTCAGCATCGTGTCGGTATATTCCTTGTTGGTCTTCACAAGATCGCCGCGCATCTCTCCCTGGAACACATACTGGTCGGCCAGTTCCTGCATGGCTTGCAGAATGCCCACAGCATAGAACAGTGAGTCGGTCTTATGGTTCAGCTCTGGGTCGAACACCTGGCGCTCACTGTCCACATCGAGCATGTCGGAGCAGGAGAACGAACCGCAAAGGGTGCACACGGCCATAAAGATGATTGCTAACTTTTTCATATTTCGTAATTGCTTAATTCGTCATTAAAGATTAATCTTAACGCCGGCCGTGAACGAGCGGCTCTGTGACAGGATGCCGTTGTCGATGCCCTGATAGAACACGCCGTTGCCAATGGAGAACTCAGGATCTGTGCCCAGATACTTGGTCAGCGTGACCAGGTTCTGTGCCTCGGCCCACACCGAAAGGCCCTGCAGCCATGATGTCCAGGAGCTGGGAACGGGAATCTGGTAGGCCAGGCGCACTGTCTTCAGACGCAGATAGCTGCCGTCCTCAATCCAGCGGTCGCTGAAGCGGTTGTTGCCCATGGGATCGCCATAGTTGGCACGGGGCAGCGAAGCCTCCTGACCCTCATAGCGCCAGCGGTTGACCTCGGCCACCTGCTGGTTGTAGAACGTAGAGCCCGAATTGAGCACCGAACGCTGATAGTTGTAGACGTCGTTGCCCAGCGAGTAGTTGAAGCCCACGTTCAGGCTCAGGTTCTTCCAGGTGGCATTCAGGAAGATGTTGCCGTAAATGTCGGGATTGGGATTGCCAATGATGGTTTTGTCCTTCTGGTCGATCACGCCGTCGTTGTTCTGGTCAACAAAATGCATGTCGCCTGCCTTGAAGAAGTAGGGGTTGCCAGTGTTGTCCCTCATCAGCAGGTAGCCTTCGGGATTCTCGGTTGTGGCAATGCCCACACGGGCTGCTGCATCGTCCTTGAACACGCCGTCGGTTTCATAGCCATAGAACATGGCGATGGGGTTGCCCACCGAGGTCAGGATGTTGTCTTCACCATAAAGGCTGGTGGTATAGTCGCCGTCGGGCAGCTCCTTCACCTTGTTCACATAATGGCCCAGCGAAGCACCCAGCTCCAGCGTCCAGTCCTTCGTGGCAACGGGCTTCACAGAGAATGTGGCCTCGAAGCCGGTGTTCTGCAGCTTGCCGCCGTTGCTCCAGTAGTTGTTGATGCCGCCCACGGGATTCGAGAAGCTCTTCAGCGTGAGCAGGTTGCTGGTGTTGTGGATGTAGTAGTCGAAGCCCACGGCCACGCGGTTGTCGAGCAGGAACGACTCGAAGCCAAAGTTCAGCTTCTTCGTGGTCTCCCACTGAATCATGTCGTTACCAATGTTGGTGAGCTGCAAACCGTTGATGATGGAGTTATACTTCACGTGGGTGAAGCTGGTGCGGGCTGCATAGTTGGAGATGTGGTCGTTGCCGCTCACGTCGAAGCCTGCATTCACGCGCAGATAGTTGATTCCGGCATGCTTGGGGAACCAGCTCTCATTGGTGAGCACCCAGCCCAGCTGCACACTGGGGAACAATGCCCACTTCACACCAAAGAGCTTCAGGCCGTCGGCATCCTCGCCGAAACGGCTGTTGGCCTCGGCCAGCAGCGAAAGGGTCACGAAGTAGCGGTTCATGTAGTTGTAGTCCACATTGCCATACCACTGCATGTTCTTCCATGCATCGCTCACACCCTGAATGCCGGGATAGCCATCAAGGCTGAGCTGCGGATTCTTGTCGGGCTGACGCGTTCTGAACTCTGTGTTCAGGTCGCTGTTGTCATAGGAGAAGTAGTTGTAGCGGCCACCCACGAAGGCATTCACGGTGTGGGCACCGAACTGCTTGCCCCAGTCCAGCTGCAGCTTGGCCACGAAGTTTTCCTGCTTGGCAAACATGGAGCCCACAAGAGAGGTGACAGAACCCAGTCCATCAACCTCGAACGAAGGCATGCCCACATTGGGACGGAAGTAGCGCTGAGCATTGCGGTTCAGCGTGTAGCTCACGTCGGCAAGCAGGTTGAAGCCACGGGCAAACTGATAGGAAGGAGTCACGTGCACATTGAAATAGGTGGTCTCGGCCTTGTTCTTGTTGTCGCCTTCGCCATTTTCGAACAGGGCAACGGGGTTGCCCAGCGAATAGCCGTCGCCCAGCGAAGTGAAGATGTCGTCGGCGTCGGACAGCAATGAGGTGAAGCCACCCCTGCCACCATTGATCAGCGTGTTGTACTGATAAGGAGCCACCAGCGGCGACTTGATGAGTGCCAGGTTGGTGGGCGACGTCACGGTGCCGGAAGCGAGGCTGGCAGGCAGACCATCATCATATAAAGTGGTGTTGGTGCGGGCAATGGAGATGTCGAACTTGGTCTTCAGGTTCCAGAGAATGTTGATGTCGGTGTTGAAACGCACATTCATGCGGTCGAAAGAACTTTCCTTCACCGTCTTGTTGGCCTTGACATAGCCCACCGAGAGGTTATACATGCCAATGTCGTCGCCACCCTGCACGTTGATGCTGTAGTTCTGGGTGAGCGCCGTGCGGTAGACTTCGTCGGTCCAGTCGGTGTTCTGGTGATAAGTCTCATAGTAAGGATTGCCCTCGGCACGGGTCTTGTCGTTCAGGAAATGGAACGTCAGCGCGTCGACGCCCTGGCGCAACTTCTGCTGCTGAATGGCCTGCTGAATGGCGGGCGTGCCCATCAGCTCGGTGGCATAGACGCGGTACTGGGTGGCATCCATCACCGAAAGGGTCTTGGGCAGCAGCGTTGCTCCGACAGAAATGTTGGCATCGATGCGGGTGGCCATGGAGTGACCACGCTTGGTCTCGATCAGAATCACACCGTTGCCACCACGTGCACCATACAGAGCTGTGGCGTTCTTCAGCACCGTGACCTTTTCAATGTCGTCGGGCGAAATGTTGGCCAGAATGTTGTTGAACTGTCCGGCATGGAGCGAACTGCGGTCGCGCTGCATGTCCTGCTCTATGCCGTCGATCACCACCAGGGGCTGGGCATCGGCCGTGATGCTGTTCAGACCACGGATGAACATGGAAGCACCGCCCTCAACGGCTGCCGAATGCATGATGGAACGCACGTCGGCTCCCAGCTCGTTGGCTATTTCGTTGTCGACGGTCACTCCAAAGCGGTCGATCTGGGCCGTGCGACGGGCCGTGTAGTTGGTTCCGGTGCCATACATGGCGGCAAACTTGTCGCTCAACATCTTCACCGCAATGGTCTGTGTGCTGTCGCCAGCCACGACGGCCACCTGCTGTGACATGTACTGCGGAGCAAACACATAGAGCGATGTGGTGAAGGTGGGCACCTTGATCACAAACGTGCCATCCTCTTCGGTCATGGCCGTGTAATGCTCATTGCCCAACGAGCGCAGCTGAACACCGGCCAGGGGACTCTTGGTGGCCACGTCGGTCACCTTGCCCTTCAGGGTCATCATCGGGTAATTGGCCTGTTTCTGTGCAGCACGGGTTGGCTGTTTGATACTGGTCTCAACCTCTTCTTCTTCCTCTTCGTCGTCGGTCTGAGCATAGACGGCAGGAACAGAGAATGCCAGCGCTAATGTGCAGACAAGAAGCCTCAGGCCGCGAGTCTGACAATCATTGAATATTGTTATAGTACGCTTCATGTTCATTGCTTGTTAGATTCTTCATTTTCATCAGTTCTCACGGGCTTCAGCACAATAGAGGCAATGCGAAGGTCGCGGAGATAGGCTGCCAACAGCGGCTTGGAGAAAGCCGAGAAATTGGAAGACACCTTGATGCTGGGACTGATTGTCTTGCCACTTTCGCCCAACTCATAATAAGACACGGGGAAAGTGAAGCGGCCCATATAGACCGAGTCGACCTTGGAGGCATCGTTCTCGAAGGCACGAATGACCAGGCGGTTGCTGGTAGACTCCTTCACATTGAACTTTTCCATGAATGCCTGCATCTGCTCCGGATCTTCGTTCAGGAACTCGTGGTCCTTCAGCTTGCCATCTGCGTCGCAATAGTTCAGCGTGAAGTTCACACGGTTGGGCAGCGAGTCGGCACGATAAGTTGTACCAAACAAAGGCGGCACAAACACGCAATAGAAATCGTAAGTGGTGCTGCGCACGTTGGGCAGGAAGAACGTCAGCTCTGGCTTGGCAGTGCCCGACGAGGGCTGTGCCCACAAATAGTTCAGGCTGCCACTTTCGGCATATTCGCCCCAGGCGGGATTCAGGCCCGACACCGTGATGCTGTTAGGTGCAGACGAGTTGCCGTAGCGTGCCAAATTGGCCCTGGCACCAAACGACAATTCGGGATTGTAAGTGTCCTCGGGGCTGAAAGCCAGACTGTCTACGATGCGGGCCACACCGTTGCTCATTTCCACCTTTTCATGCAGATACTGCTGAACAATGCCCTGAGAGTTGGACAGCAGTCGGCCACGTGTGGTGGCCAGTGTGTCCTTGAACACTGGGTCGGGAGCGCCGTCGTTCTGCAGTTTGGCATTGTAGCCGTTGGTATTGCTGAACACCAGGTTGCGAAGGATGGCACGCTTCACCAGCGAGTCCTGCAAGGCGGCAGCACCTTTCACGATGGTCTGCGAAACAGGGGTTTTCTCTTCTGTGGTCTTGTCGGCACTGTAGGCTTTGGATGCCACCGTGTTGATATACTTGAAGCAGGGAGCTATGCTGGCGTATGCCTTGGCCCAGGCTTCATTGGTGGGCATGACGAACGTGTAGGTGCTGTCTTCGTTGTCAAGATCGGCATGAATATCGTCTTCCACAATGTTCGACACAATCATGACCGAATCCAGATAGGTCTGCATGCCGTTCACGATAGGACCAACGATCGACGACTTCTCATCGAGCGTCTGGATTTCGTATTTCTGGAAATGATGACGCAGCGAGTCGAGCTGCTTGCCGGCTGACAGCAGGCTGTCGGTCAAGAAGGCATACAGGTTGGGATAATAGTTGGCAGCACCGTCAATCAGGTGCAGCAGTCCGTTGGAGCTGGGCACATTGGCCTTCGTCACACGGTGCTCGTCGAACAGATACTGACCATCGCCCGCGAAATTGTAACGCTTGCGGTTCAGCATGGTCAGACGCTCGTTCACCGTGCCCAGCGCTGCATGGCCATAGTCGGCCACGTGGTTCTGCACAAACTGTGCCAGCAGGGCCTCACTGCTCAAGCCATCATAGGCTGAGGGCGTAAAAGTGCCGTCGACCGGAGCCCACACCGTGTAATAATGCGACTCGCTCAGTGCCTTGTCGAAGCCGGCCTTGCGCACCAGCTCGGCAAACTGGGTCAGCTGGCCATTCTGCTGAATGTTCTCCCACAGCGTCTGGTCGCTGCCTGGCAGGGAGCCACCGTTGTCGCTCACTTCATTATAGTCGCTGAAGTCGGTGCACGATGTGGCAGCAAGCATGCCTGCCGCCATCATCGTGATTCCCATATATTTTGTTATCTTCATAGAATCAACTGTGTTTATACTTAGTTTCTACTTCATTCACTCTTTTAATACCAGTCTTCGGCATACTCAGGATTGTCAACCACAGAGACGGGAACCAGCTCGATGAAGTCGAGGTTCATAATGGTCTGAGGATCCTCTGGGTTCAGGGTCTTGATGCGAATCCAGTTGTCGTTCTTCTGGCTCAGTTCCTTGCGGCCCAGCACCTGTCGCAACTGCACACTGTAGGGGCCTTCATTACGACAAGCATTGGTCTCACTCCAAGCGTTTACGCCCGTACCACCAAAGAAGCTGTAGGGAGCACGCATGTAGCCACGGTTGTGCATGGCAATGTCGGTCTCAATGCCTTGGTCTTCCTCTTCCAGCGCCTTGGTCCAACCAATGCGCGGGTCGTCGGCATTGATGGTCATATCCACTGGCAGGCCCAGTGCTTCCATCGATTGTCCGTCGGTTGAGGTGCCAAAGTAGTACTGAGCAAAGCCACCATAGGAAAGCGGCGGGTAGATAATGCGCATTTCATAGGTGCCCGATGGAACAGGAGGCAGTTTGAAGGCAAAGTCATAACTGCCCCAGAACTGTATCATGTCTGATTCGAAGCAACGCATGGCACCGTGCAGGCAGTACACAAAGCAGGTGCCCTTGTCGAAGACCACAATGTTGTCAAAGCAATTCTGCGGAAGACCCATACGACTGTTGTCATAGCCACTGGGAATATTACCCGTACCCTGATCCCAGTAACGGTAACGGTTGTTGATGAGCTCCGGAAGCAGACTCGTCACATTGAAGCGCAAACGCTCATTGAGCACATTCTTCGGCACCGTGCGGTCGTACACCAGCATGTCGTTGATAGACAGAATATAGCCATTGAGCACATCGACTTTCTGGTTGCGCAAGACCTTTACACCTTCTTGAATCACTTCGTGGAACGAACTGGTTCCGGTGGTTCCCACTTCGTTGGTCAGCGTGTTGTAGGTCTGATAGCGGTTCAGAAACACCTGGTTGTTCATTCCATAGGGAGCCCAGGCTTTGACCAAGGTGTGAGGCAACATCGTCTCATAGTAGTCATACAGGTCGACATCGGGCTTGAAGTGCCAGTAATTTGTCACATTCTGTGTGAGCACCAACTGATTCTCAGTCATTGCTGCAGGAATGATGTGATAGGCCACAAACATGTTGAGCGCATTGAAGCGATTGGTGTAGTCGGTGCCCGTGCTCACGGTCAACCCGTTTTCCGACATGTAGTCATACCAGTCGGGAGCATCGCCATACACCTTGTTGGCATAGGCAATCAGGCCGTTGATGTCTTCCGAAAGCCCCTCCTTGCGCAGGGCAGCCTTGAGCACATCATTGGTCTCGGCAAACACCGTATAGCCTTTTTTGAACTGGGTTTCAGAATAAAGCTTGCCAGAATAATTGGCGCGATCCTTTTGCGTGAAAGCATACTCCCCTGGCTTCACGTGCTGGGAAATGGAGTCGTAGAGACCCGTCAAGGCCAATGCCTCGGCAAACAGGCTGTACTGCGGGTTGTGATCGAACACATAGTCGAACAAGCGCGACTGGCGCGGTATTACGGCATTGACCAGATGCACCAGACCGTTCACGGCCTCGCGGTCGGTCTCAATCACCGTGACCACCTTATTAATAATAGGACGGCCCAGCGAATCGGGCTTGCTCTCCACGGTAAAGTCGTAGCCCAGCATGGTGGAGATTTCCTGGGGCCTCGTCAGCTTCACGGCATCATACTCCTCATAAGTCAGGTGGTAGCGCACCAGATCAAGGCGCAGGCTGTCGGTCAGTCCGTCGACCGTACGCTCGGTCATGCCATTGTGAGGAATCACGGCTTCTGTGTCGTCGTAAAGACTGTCGCAATAGGCAATGATGGCATCATTGGTGGGTGCAAAGCAAGTGTAGTGGCCGTAGGCTGCCATCAGCTTGTCGTACCTTGTTTGCTGCATGATCTGGTGGAACAGCGTCAGCGTGCTGTCTTCCTTGATGATGGCATCGATGGTCTTG